>NZ_JBNDIK010000015.1:0-162639 GCF_050434365.1 Massilia sp. UYP32 | reverse complement strand
GCCAACCAGTTCGCCATCATGTTCGGCGAGCGCTTCACGAACGCGATTATCTAACTACGAATTCTGGCCCCGCACACAGAATTTCTGACAGGTCCGTCATGTCGCCTACCCACACCTTGTTTGGCGCCTTCCTGTCGAATGCACGCTTGACCAAGTCATCTGCTGGCGGTTCGAGTTTTTGGTAGGTGCGCATTTTTCTAAAGCGCGCGCTGCGACGCGTCTCAATGCCTGCGATACGACGCAACTTGGCCACGCGATTACGGCCGCAAGGTAGTCCTTCGGCTTGTAGCAGATGCCACATCTTGATCGTGCCAGGAGCATGGCGGTGGGCTTCGTGCAGTTCCTCGATGCGTGAACGCAGCGCCGCATCCTGGCTGCTACGCTTGCTTTCCGGGCGCTCGCGCGATGCATAGCAACCGCTACGGCTGACCTTCAACAAGCGGCACATCATGGCCACCGGATGTACCCCAATGTGCTCATGAATGAATGCGTACTTTACGGCTTGCGTCGCGCAAAGTACGCTTCCGCTTTTTTTAAGATGGTGTTCTCCAGCTTGAGGCGCTCATTTTCACGACGCAGCTTAGCAAGTTCATCTTCTTCCACTCCGGCCGGGCGACCAGGGCCCTTAAATGCCTTGTCAGTACCAGCTTCCTCGAGCCGTTTGGCCCACTTGTACAGCTGATTGCGCGGCACTCCAAGCTCAAGAGCGAGCGCCGTTGCGTTACCTTCCTGCTTGAGTCTGGCGACGGCACGCTTCTTGAAGTCGCTGGTGTGAATGGTGCGCTTTGCAGCTGGGGTCTTAGTGTCATCCATAGGCTCCATTGTCTCCTATTCTGGATGTCCACCAAACCCGGGCTACCTCAGAGTCGATTTAACGGCTCATCAGCAAACGTTGTCAAACAATTCGACACTGACCCTAATTGGAGATGGGGAAAGAAAACGGCCCGGGAGGGCCGTTGGGTCAGATCGTGGCGGCGTCGATGCGGCGCGCGAGGTCGGGGCGGGTGGGGCGCAGGGCCTCGGTCAGTTCGGAGATCGAGGAGCCGCAGCCGAAGACCAGCACGTCGCCCGGACGGCACATCGACAGGCCCAGGCGGATCGCGCGGTGCACGTCCAGTTCCACCTGCAGTTGCTCGGCGTCGATCTTGCCGAGCTTGGCGCCGCGCGCCAGCAGGGTGGCGGTTTCGCCGGCGGGGCGGCCGCGGTTCTCGGTTTCGTAGATCACCAGTTCGTCGAAGCCGGCGGCGCAGGTTCGGCCGATGTCGACCAGGTCGGCGTCGCGGCGGTCGCCAGGGGCGGCGACCACCCCGACCAGGCGGCCCGGCGTCATCGCGCGCGCCATCTCGGCCAGGGCGGCGTAGGCCGCGCAGTTGTGGGCGTAGTCGACCACCACCGTCACGCCGTCCACGTCGAACAGGTTCGAACGCAGCGGATTGTGCTTGCTGTCCGAGACGAAGCCGCGCAGGCCGTCGGCGATCTCGTGGTTGGCGAAGCCGCAGGCGATCAAGGCCGCCGCCGCCGCCATCGCGTTGGCGATGTTGTAGCGCGCGCGCCCGCCCAGCGAAGAGGGCATCTCGCGCACGTCCATCAGCGCTTCGTGGCGCAGGCCGCTCGCGATCACGATCGTCGAATCCTGCAGGTAGACCCCGCGCCCGCCGTGCTCCACATGGCGCAGCAGCACCGGATCCTCGGCGTCCAGCGCGAAATAGATGATCTCGACGCCGTCGGCCAGCTCGGCCGCCATCCGCACGCAATACGTGTCCTCGGCATTGAGCACCACCGCGCGCGAGGCGCGCTTGGCCACCACCGCCTTCACCCTCGCCAGGTCGTCGATGGTGTCGATCCCGTCCAGCCCCAGATGGTCGGCCGAGACGTTCAGCACCACCGCCACGTCGCAGCGGTCGTACGCCAGGCCGCGCTTGAGGATGCCGCCGCGCGCCGTTTCCAGCACCGCGAAGTCGACGTCCGGCGCGCCCAGCACGCTGCGCGCCGAATGGTAGCCGGTGCAGTCGCCTTCATAGGCCAGCTGGCCGTTCAGGTAGACGCCGCTGGTGGTGGTCACGCCGGTGCGCAGGCCCGCCATGCGCACCGTGTGCTCGATCAAGAGGCTGGTGGTGGTCTTGCCGTTGGTGCCGGTGACGGCCACCAGGGGGATGCGTCCGTTGCAGCCGCCGAACAGCGCCTCGACGATGGCGTCGCCGGCGTCGCGCGGCGTGCCGCGGCTCGGGTACTGGTGCATGCGGATGCCCGGCGCCGCGTTGACCTCGATGACGCCGCCACGTTGGGCGCGCAGCGGCAGCGCGATGTCTTCGCAGATGATGTCGATGCCCGCCACGTCCAGGCCGATGGTGCGCGCGGCGCGGATGCAGATGTCGCGCGTCTCTTCCGGCAGCAGGTCGGTCACGTCCTCGGCGGTGCCGCCGGTCGACAGGTTGGCGTTGCCGCGCAGGTCGGCGCTCACGCCATCGTGCAGGACCGTGTCGAGGTCATATCCCTGCCGGGCCAGCGTCTCGTCGGCCAGGGCGTCGAGCGGAATTTTGGTGAGGATGTTGGTGTGGCCATCGCCGCGCGCCGGGTTGCGGTTTTCAAGCTCGACCAGCTCGCGGATGGTCGACTTGCCGTCGCCCGTCACGTGCGGCGGACGGCGCCAGGAGGCGGCCGCGATCTTGCCGCCCGTGACCAGCACGCGGTAGTCGCGGCCGCGCAGGTATTCCTCGACGATCACGCGCCGGCCATGCTTGCGCGCGAACTCGAAGGCGCGCGCCACGGCGTCAAGGCCGACGCAGTCGACGGTCACGCCCTTGCCCTGGTTGGCGTCCAGCGGCTTGATCGCCACCGGCCGCCCGAGCCGGCGCGCGATGCGCTGGGCCGCTTCGACCGTGGTGACGACGTCGCCTTCCGGCACCGGCACGCCGGCCCCGTCGAGCAGCGCCTTGGTCAGTTGCTTGTCGCTGGCGATGCCCACCGCGATCGAGTTGGTGGCGCCGGTGATGGTCGCCTGCAGCCGCTTCTGGCGGCTGCCCCAGCCCAGCTGGAACAGGTTTGCCGAATCAAGCAGGCGCAGGGCCGGGATGCCGCGCCGCAGGGCGGCGTTGACGACGGCGCCGGTGCTGGTGCCGATCGCATGGTGCTCGGCGGTGTCGCGCAATTCGGCGACGGCGGCGTCCAGGTCGAAGGCCTGGTCGAGCGCCAGCGCGTCGAGCAGGGCGATCGCGGTGCGCAGCGCTTCCTCGGCCACTTGCTCGATCGCGTAGCCGCATACCACGCGGCGGCGCTCGGGCTGTCCCAGGACCGGCAGGGTGGCGCTGTGCTCACCCGGGGCGCCGGCCAGGCGCTGCAACTCCATGACCACCGGTTCGAGCGCGTCGACCAGCAGCGCGTCGTCGGCGAGGCGCACCGCGGCCTCGAGCGGCAGCGCCGGCAGCAGTGCGAGCAGGCGCGCGGAAAAGCCGCGGCCCTTGGCGCCGCCGTTGTCCACCAGCGCCATCAGGCACGGACTGGCGGCGTACAGATTGGGCCCGCGCAGCAGGCGTTTTTCCTTGATTCTCATGACAGTGTCGTCCGTTTGGTGACGTTTTCCAGGAAGTCCAGCAGCTGGGGCGGCACGCGCTTGCCGGTCTGCTCCTGGCCATCGGGCAGTGCATATTTGCTGCCGGCCGGCAGCAGGTGCAGGCGCACGTCGATCAGCTCCGGCGTGGCGCGGTCCTTGATCTCGGCCACATTGGTGCTCATCGAGCGACCGTCGACCACGGTCACCGCGCCTTCGCCCACCACCTCGATGCCGACCCCGCGCTCGACGATCAGGGCCGTGTCTTCGTCGATGCCGATCCCCTGCAGATAGGGGTTCTGGGCCACCACCGACAACAGGCGCGACAGGCGCTGGCGTTCCGAGAAGTGCTGGTCGACCACCACGCGGTGCAGGAATCCGAGACCCGCGCCCAGGCTCACCGAGCCTTTCTCGGGCAGCAGGTCGGTGCGGCCTTGCGCCAGCATGTGACCCGACATGGCCGAGGCCCCGGCGCTGGTGCCGCCGATGGTGGCGCCGCGCACCTTGAGGGCGTTGTGCATCTCGGCGTCCATGGCGGTGCCGCCGATCAGGGCCAGCAGGCGTTTCTGGTCGCCGCCGGTCATGAAGATGCCGTCGGCCTCGCCCACCTTGCGCACGAAGTCTTCGCTGTTGGCGTCTTCGCGGCTGGTGATCTCGCAGTGGGCGCGTTCCTTCACGCCCAGTGTGCCGAACACGCCGTCGTAGATCTGCCACATTTCATCGGCGATCTGGCTGGCCGCCGTGATCACCACGATGCGCGCGCTGGCGCCGCCCGACAGTTCGACGAAGCGCGACAGGATTTCCATGTCGTGCTTGCGGTCTTCGCCGCCGCCGATGATGACCAGGTGGCCGTTCTTCTGTTTCGCTTGTTCGCTCATCGTTGCACCATTTTCGAGTAAGGCATGTCGCTGTTGCTGCAGGCGCCGGCGTCATGACGGCTGACCGCGATCAGCCCGACCTTGATCTCCGGCGCGAACAGGTCGATTCCGCGTTGCAGCGCCCGGTCGAGCGGCATGCCGTCTGCGATCCAGCCATAGACCGTGCGCGCCAGCAGGTGGCGCACGATGTGTTCGCCGATGCCGGTCGCTGCCACCGCGCCTTCCGGCCCGGCATAGAAGCCGCTGCCGATGATCGGGGTGTCGCCGACGCGCCCGAGCAGCGACGGCGCCGAGCCGCCGGTGGAGCAGGCCACCGCGAAGTGGCCGTCGGCGCCGCGCACCACGGCGCCGACCGTGTCGCAGGCGACGCCTTCGGGCAGGTTCAACGGGGTGTTGTAGTTCCAGAACCGGTCGAACAGCCGGATGTTCAGTCCCGGCATGGCCGGCACCGAGCCGGCCAGCTGCGTCATGATCTTGCGATGGTCGGCCCGCTGGCGCTCCGACACCGGAGCGCTCTCCGGCATGCCGATCGCGCGCGCGAAGCGCGTGGCGCCGTCGCCGGCCAGCAGCCAGTGCGGCGTGTCGGCCACCGCGCGCGCCAGCTGCACCGGGTTCTTCACCGATTGCACGCAGGCGATCGCGCCAAGGCGGCCGCGGGTATCCATGATCGAGGCATCCATTTCGACGGTGGCGCCGTCGAGGCACAGCACCGAACCGCTGCCGGCGTTGAAGCGGCCATCGTCTTCGAGGGCGCTGACTGCGGCGATGGCGGCGTCCAGCGCCTCGCCGTTGACTTCCAGCTGCGCCAATGCGCGGCGCGCGGCGAGAACGCAGCCATCTTCGTTCTCGCGCGACGCGCCGGCGCCACCGTGTACCACGACGGCGCCAGCTTGTTGAGGCTTGCTCATCTCGTCCAATCCTTTTGCATTATTGTTATCTTGACCGGTCGCGCAGCTCCGTGTGCGACCAGCAGACATTATGCAAAAGCAACCGTCTGAACCATATCGGTAGCGCCGCCGTGTGTATGTAAGAGGCCGCTTACAGGGCAATCCAAATCTGGTAACATACCGCCCCTTCGATATAAAGGTTCCTATGGCGCACGCTTGCGGCGTTGACTTCGGCACGTCCAACTCCACTGTCGGCTGGCTCCGGCCAGGCACGACCCACTCCGCCCCCACGGCGCTCCTGACGCTCGAGGATGGCAAGCCCACCTTGCCGTCGGTGGTGTTCTTCAATGCCGACGACGAGCGGGTCAGCTATGGTCGCGCGGCGCTGGCCGAATACCTCGAGGGTTACGAGGGCCGTCTCATGCGCTCGCTCAAGAGCCTGCTCGGCACCAGCCTGATCGACGGCCAGACCGAGGTCGCCGGCCGCGCGTTGCCGTTCCGCGCGCTGCTGTCGCAATTCATCGGTGAGGTGAAGCGCCGCGCCGAAAGCCAGGCCGGCGTGCCGTTCGAGCGCGCGGTGTTCGGCCGTCCGGTCTTCTTCATCGACGACGACCCGCAGGCCGACCAGTTGGCCGAGGACACGCTGCGCGAGGTGGCGCAGGCGGTCGGCTTCAAGGAGATCGGTTTCCAGTACGAGCCGATCGCCGCCGCCTTCGACTACGAGGCGCGGATCAAGCGCGAGGAACTGGTCCTGATCGCCGACATCGGCGGCGGCACCTCGGACTTTTCGCTGCTGCGCCTCGGCCCGCAGCGCGCCGCGCGCAGCGACCGGCGCGACGACATCCTGGCCAATGGCGGCGTGCACATCGGCGGCACCGATTTCGACAAGTACCTGAGCCTGGCCAGCGTGATGCCGCTGCTCGGTTACGGCAGCAGCCTGCGCTCGGGCGCGGCGATCCCGTCCAGCTATTACTTCAACCTGGCGACCTGGCATACGATCAACCAGGCCTACACGCGCAAGAGCGTGACGCAGCTGGCCGACCTGGCGCGCGATGCGGCCGAGCCAGGCAAGATCGCGCGCCTGCAGAACCTGATCGACGAGCGCGCCGGCCACTGGCTGGCGATCCAGGTGGAGGGCGCCAAGATCGCGCTGTCCGACGCCGACACGGTGCGCCTGCAGCTCGATCGCCTGGCGCCGCCCGAGACGCTCGACGTCGCCCGCGCGCAGTTCGAGGCGGCCATTGCTGGCCTGGTCGACCAGGTGGCGACCACGGTGAGCAAACTGTTCGCGGATGCCGGGGTGAAGCCGGAGGACGTGGATACGGTATTCTTCACGGGCGGTTCGAGCGGCGTCGGCCTGCTGCGCGAGCGCATCGGCGCCATGGTGCCGGGCGCGCGCCGCGTGGAGGGCGACCTGTTCGGCAGCATCGGCACCGGCCTGGCGCTGGACGCGCTGCGCCGGTTCGGCTGAAGGCCCGGCCCGACCGCGCACATACAATAGAGGATGGAACGATGAGTGTTTATGATCGACCGCTGGTGATGCTCGACTTCGAGACCACCGGCCTGTCGCCCGAGATGGGCGACCGCATCACCGAAGTGGCGGCGCTGCGCATCGTCGGCGGCGAAGTGAAGGAGCGCTACGTCTCGCTGGTGAACTGCGGCGTGCGGATCCCATCCTTCATCACCCAGCTGACCGGGATCACGCAAGCGATGGTCGACGGCGCGCCGCCGGCGCACCAGGTGGTGCCGGAACTGCTCGACTTCATCGGCGGCGACGTGCTGTCGGCCCACAATGCCAGCTTCGACGAGAAGTTCCTCAAGGCCGAAGGCGCGCGATTCGGCCGCGCCACTTCGCACGCCGGCCTGGTGTGCTCGCTGAAGCTGTCGCGCCGCCTGTTCCCGGGCCTGGCCAGCTACAAGCTGGGCCTGCTCTCGCGCCAGCTCGGCATCGAGTTCCGCGGTACCGCCCACCGGGCCGAGGCCGACGCCCAGGTGGCCGCCGACGTGCTGCTGCACGCCGCGCGCCACCTCGGCCGCACCTGCGGCATCGAGCAGGTCGAGCCGGCGCTGCTGGTCTCGATCAACAAGGTCGCGGCCGCCAAGATTCCCGCCTTCCTCGACAAGTACGCGGCCACCGTGCGCGAGCGCCGCGCTGCCTCGGCCGCCGTCGCTGCCTGAGCTTTCTGACCCAACCGTGGCGGCGCGCGCGCCGCTGACCGTCCGATTGTGCGGTCGCAAATCCCGAATCCCTCGCTCTCCTTAAAATTTTAACAACGGGATTGAGAACGCCGAGAGGACTTCGATGAGCGAGGATGCCGCCCGACAGGGCACCGCCACCTACGAGTGGTTCCACCGCGCCGCCAGCGGCGGCAATCCCTACGCTCAGTTCAACCTGGCCCAGCTGTACCTGCGTGGCGACGGCGTCGCGCGCGACGAGGCCAAGGCGGCCGCCTGGCTGGCGCGCGCCGCCCAGCAGGGGCTGGCCTTTGCCCAGAACCATCTGGGCGCCATGTACTACAACGGCCGCGGCGTGTGCCGCGATCACACGCGGGCGGCGCACTGGTTCCAGCGCGCCGCGGAGCAGGGCGACCGCTCGGCCCAGCACAATCTGGGTCTCCTGTACCGCAAGGGCCGCGGCGTGCCGCGCTCGCACAAGGCGGCGATCGGCTGGTTCTATCGGGCCGCCGAACAAGGCATGGCGCGCGCCCAGACCCAGCTCGCCCAGGGTTATCTGCACGGCCTCGGCGTCAACGTCAGCCACCCGCTGGCGATGGCATGGTTCCGCAAGGCCGCGATGCAGGGGCACGTGCCGGCGCAGGTGCAACTGGCGCAAATGTATGCGCGCGGGCAGGGCGTGGCGCCCAGTCCGGCCCAGGCCCTGTACTGGTTCCGCCACGCGGCCGGGGCGGGCGACCCCACCGCCCAGCGCCAGCTCGGCGTGGCCTATGCCGAAGGCCGCGGCGCCGGCCCCGATCCAGCCCTGGCCATCCAGTGGCTCGAACGCGCGGCGGCCGGCGGCGAACGCGAGGCGCTGTACGTGCTGGGCGGGCTGCTCTCGGGCGGCGGCATGCCGCGCGACAGCGCACGCGCGCTGCGCTGCTACATGCAGGCGGCGGCCCGGGGCCACGTGCAGGCCCAGTACCGGGTGGCGCGCATGCTGGCCGGCGGTTGCGGCGTGCAGCGCGATCCGGCGCGCGCGCTCGAGTTCTACCTGCAGGCCGCCGAGGGCGGCGCCGCCAATGCCCAGTTCGCGCTGGGCCTGCTGTACGCCAAGGGCCAGGGCGTGCCGCGCGACCTGGCCCTGGCCGCGGCCTGGTACCGGCGCGCCGCCCAGCAGGGCGACGCCAGCGCCCAGAACAACCTGGGCGCCATGTATGCCTGCGGCGAAGGCGTGCCGCGCGACGACAATCTGGCCGCCCACTGGTACCGCCTCGCGGCGCGCCAGGACCACCCGCCGGCCCAGCACAACCTGGGCGGGCTGTACGCCGCCGGGCGCGGCGTCGCGAAGAATCCGGTGCGGGCCTGCATGTGGGCCTGGCTGGCGCGCCAGGGCCGCGGCCTCGACAAGGCGGCGCCGGCCGACGTCGCGCTGGCCGCCAGCACGGCGGCCAACGACTTTACCGCCTTGCTGAGCCCGGCCGAGCGGCGCCGGGCGCGGACCCTGGTCGAGCGCTGGCTGGCCTCGAAGACGAGTCCACGCCGGCTGCTCGGGCGCACCGGCGCATGAGCGTGTTCTCACGGCGCTGCGTGTTCCGCCGGGGTTTCGCGAGGTTTTCCTTAGACTCGCCGCATCCTGGCATGCGCGTGGCATGCATCGTCAATACGCGTCCGGCCGCGAGCGGCTGCCCGGGCAGCTACGCCATACTCAAGCATGTCATTTCGCGCTATGATGCCCTGCGGCCACAAGCCCACACCATCATTCAACAGCCCGAGAAGAATATGCACATGAGACTCGCCACGCTCGCCGCCGTCCTGGCCGCTGCTTTCGCCGCGCCAGCGATGGGGCAGAGCTGCTCGCCTGCCGGCCCTTCGCTGACCTATCCCGTGTCGAAGAAAGTCGACCAGACCGACAACTACCACGGCACCGTGGTGGCCGACCCCTACCGCTGGCTCGAGGACGCGAACAGCGCCGACACCAAGTCCTGGGTCGACGCCCAGAACAAGGTCACCCAGGCCTACCTGGCGCAGATCCCGCAGCGCGAGGCGATCCGCCAGCGCCTGACCCAGCTCTGGAACTACGAGCGCTACAGCGTGCCGGGCAAGGAAGGCGGCCGCTACTTCTACACGCGCAACGATGGCTTGCAAAACCAGGCCGTGCTGTACACCCTGAAGAACCTGAACGACCAGCCGCGCATGCTGCTCGACCCGAACACGCTGGCGCTTGATGGCACCGTCGCCCTGGCCGGCGCCGAGGTCAGCCCCGACGGCAAGCTGCTGGCCTACAGCATCGCCGCGTCCGGCTCCGACTGGAACGAGATCAAGGTGCGCGACATCGACACCGGCAAGGACCTGCCTGACCACATCAAGTGGGTCAAGTTCTCGAGCACCGCCTGGACCAAGGATGGCAAGGGCTTCTTCTACAGCCGCTACGACGAGCCGAAAGAAGCGACCAAGCTGGCCGACGTCAACTACTTCCAGAAGCTGTACTTCCACCGCATCGGCACGCCGCAAAGCGCCGACACCCTGGTGTACGACCGCGCCGATCAGAAGGAATGGGGGTTCGGCGGCCAGACCACCGACGATGGCCGTTACCTGATCATCACCACCACCAAGGGCACCGCGCCGAAGAACCGCGTTTCGTACAAGGACCTGTCCAAGCCCGATGCCAAGGTGGTCGACCTGATCGACAACTTCGACGCCGGCTACGACTTCATCGACAACGTCGGCACCGTGTTCTACTTCAGCACCGACCGCAACGCGCCCAAGAAGCGCATCGTCGCGATCGACATCAGCAAGCCGTCGGAGAATAACTGGAAAGAGATCGCCGCCGAAACCGCCGACACCCTGGCCGGCGCCGACATCATCAACAACCAGCTCGTGCTCGAGTACCTGAAAGACGCCAAGAGCGTGGTGCGCGTGGTGTCGCTCGAAGGCAAGCCGGTGCGCGAGATCGCGCTGCCGGGCATCGGCACCGTCGGTGGCCTCACGGGCAAGCGCCAGGACGCCGAGACCTTCTATTCGTTCACCGGCTTCACCAATCCGACCACGATCTACCGCCTGAACCTCAAGACCGGCGAGAGCACCGTGTTCCGCCAGCCGAAGGTCGCCTTCAACCCGGCCGACTACGAGACCCGCCAGCAGTTCTACACGAGCCGCGACGGCACCAAGGTGCCGATGTTCATCGTGTCCAAAAAGGGCCTCAAGCTGGACGGCTCGAACCCGACCTATCTGTACGGCTATGGCGGCTTCAATATCGCGCTGACCCCGAGCTTCTCGCCGGCCAACCTGGCCTGGATGGAAATGGGCGGCGTCTATGTAGTGGCCAACCTGCGCGGCGGCGGAGAATACGGCGAAGCCTGGCACCAGGCCGGCACCAAGCTGCAAAAGCAGAACGTGTTCGACGACTTCATCGGCGCGGCCGAGTGGCTGGTGCAGAACAAGGTCACCTCGCCGAAGAAACTGGCGATCGGCGGCGGCAGCAACGGCGGCCTGCTGGTCGGCGCGGCCACCACCCAGCGTCCGGACCTGTTCGCGGCGGCGATTCCGAGCGTGGGCGTGATGGACATGCTGCGCTTCCACAAGTTCACCATCGGCTGGGCATGGACTTCGGACTACGGCTCGTCGGAAAATCCTGACGAGTTCAAGGCCCTGGTCAAATACTCGCCGCTGCACAACCTGAAGGCGGGCACCTGCTATCCAGCAACCATGGTCACCACGGCCGATCACGACGACCGCGTGGTGCCGGCGCACAGCTTCAAGTACGCGGCCGCGGCCCAGGCTGCCCAGGCCGGTTCGGCGCCGATCCTGATCCGCATCGACACCAAGGCCGGCCATGGCGCCGGCAAGCCGACCGGCAAGCAGATCGAGGAAGTCGCCGATCGCTGGGGTTTCCTGTCGCGTGAGCTGCACATGCAGGATGCGGCCAAGACGGTTGGCGGCTCGCACTAGGTGGTAACGATCAGCCGGTGCTGCGCCGGGTGAACAAGACAACGGCCGCCAGGGCAACCCGGCGGCCGCTGATTTTCATGCCTGATTTTCGTGCCTGATTTGCAGGCCTACCGGTGGACCACCACCAATACGGCCTTCGCCTCGGTCTTGCCGGTATTGCGGATCACATGGTTCTGATCGGCTGGATACCGCGCCGTCGCGCCATGCCGCACCTTGCGCTTTTCGTTCCCCACTTCCAGCTCGACCGTGCCGGTGATCACCGTCAGGTGCTCGCCAGTGCCCGGATCGTGCGCCTGCGAGGCCAGCTCTCCGCCAGGCGCCAGGGTCAGCTCATACCATTCATACTTGCCCGCCAGGTCCATCGGCCCCAGGATGCGCAGCGAATAGCCGGCGTGGGCGCCGGGCAGGGTGGGGATCTCGTGGGCGTCGACCACCCGGATCAGGTCGCTCGTCCTCACCTCGGACGACAGCAGTTCGCCGATCTGAACGCCCAGCGCATTGGCCAGGCGCCAGGTGATGGCGATGGTCGGATTCGCCTTTTCGCGCTCGATCTGCGACAGCATCGACTTCGACACGCCGGCGATACGCGACAGGTCCTCGAGCGTCAGGCCACGCGCCAGCCGCAGGCGTTGTAGTGTGGCGCCAACTTCTGGCGGGGCATTGTTTGTTAGAGTGGTACTCATTTTCCGTTGGCTGCCTGTCTGGGTATTGCCTAATGCAAATTGCTAATAAGTATATGGGAAGCCGCTTGCCAAGTTCATTGGCTGGGCGTAAGATTCAATATATCGAATTTCTGTTCGAGATAGCGAACTAGTTCTCTACATCGAACGAACCAACGGTACAACATCCGCCGACCGCCGGTCAAGCCGCCGGTCTTGCCACGAGTTCAGCCACATCAAACAGGGAACAGGGGAACACCATGAGCGATCAAGCTTTCTACAGCAGCCTGCAGCAAAAACTCGCGACCTTGAAGATTGATGGCCTGTTCAAGCCCGAGCGCGTGCTGGCCTCGCGCCAGGGCGCCGAGGTGGTGGCGCAGGATGGCCGTACCCTGATCAATATGTGCGCCAATAACTACCTGGGCCTGTCGGGCGACGTCGAGACCCAGAACGCCGCCGCCGCCGCCCTCGAGAAGTACGGTTATGGCCTGTCGTCGGTGCGCTTCATCTGCGGCACCCAGACCGTGCACAAGGAGCTGGAGCAGGCACTCTCGAACTTCCTGGGCACCGAAGACACGATCCTGTACGCGGCCGCCTTCGACGCCAATGGAGGCGTGTTCGAGCCGCTGTTCGACGAGAACGACGCCATCATCTCGGACGCCCTCAACCACGCTTCGATCATCGACGGCGTACGCCTGTGCAAGGCCGCGCGCTACCGCTATGCCAACAACGACATGGCCGACCTCGAGAAGCAGCTGATCGCCGCCCTTGACGCCGGCAAGCGCCACAAGATCATCGTCACCGACGGCGTGTTCTCGATGGACGGCACCATCGCCCAGCTGGACAAGATCGTCGCGCTGGCGGAAAAGTACGGCGCCCTGACCATGATCGACGAATCGCACGCCTCCGGCTTCATGGGCGCGACAGGCCGCGGCACCCACGAGCATTGCGGCGTGATCGGCAAGATCGACATCATCACCGGCACCCTGGGCAAGGCCCTGGGCGGCGCGATGGGCGGTTTCACGTCGGGGAAAAAAGAAGTCATCGAAACCCTGCGCCAGAAGTCGCGTCCCTACCTGTTCTCGAACACGCTGGCGCCGATGATCGCCGGCGCCTCGCTGGCGGTGCTGGAGCGCATCTCCAAGTCGACCGAGCTGCGCGACCGCCTGCACGAGAACACCGCCTACTTCCGCCAGGAGATCGAGCGCATCGGCTTCACCATCAAGCCGGGCACCCACCCGGTGGTGCCGGTGATGCTGTTCGAGGCGCCGGTCGCGCAGAAATTCGCGGCGCGCATGTTCGAGCTGGGCGTGCTGCTGTCGGGCTTCTTCTATCCGGTGGTGCCGATGGGGCAGGCGCGCGTGCGCGTGCAGCTGTCCGCGGCCCATACCCGCGAGCAGCTCGACACCGTGCTGAAGGCCTTCGAGCAAGCCGGCAAAGAGCTGGGCATCATCAAGAACTAAGCAAGACCAATATACATAGAAGCAAGGAAGACAGCATGGAACGCATCCTCATCATCGGCGCCAACGGCCAGATCGGCAGTGAACTGGTCAGCGCGCTGGCCGACAAGCACGGCGCGCAGAACGTGATCGCCTCGGACATCGGCGACAAGAACCTGTACGGCGCCGCGCGCTATACCGTGCTCAATGTGCTGGACAAGGACAGCCTGGCGCGCCTGGTCGCGGATGAGGGCATCACCCAGGTCTACCAGCTGGCCGCCATGCTGTCGGCCACCGGCGAAAAGGCCCCGCTGAAGGCCTGGTCGCTGAACATGGACGGCCTGCTGAACATCCTCGAGATCGCGCGCGAACGGGGCGAAGCGGGCAAGCCGCTGAAGGTGTTCTGGCCATCCTCAATTGCCGCCTTCGGTCCGACCACCCCGAGCGAGAACACGCCGCAGTTCACGATCATGGATCCGACCACGATCTACGGCATCAGCAAGCTGGCCGGCGAGCGCCTGTGCGAGTACTATCACAGCAAGTATGGCGTCGATGTGCGCAGCATCCGCTACCCCGGCATCATCAGCTACAAATCGCCTCCGGGCGGCGGCACCACGGATTATGCGATCGCGATCTTCCACGCGGCCCTGCGCGGCGAAACCTATGAGTGCTTCCTGGGGCCGGAAACGACCCTGCCGATGATCTACATGCCGGACGCGATCCGCGCCACCATCGAGCTGATGGAAGCCCCAGCCGAGCAAGTCGCGATCCGTTCGTCGTACAACGTGGCGGGCGTGTCGTTCAACCCGCGCGAACTGGCCGCCGCGATCTCGAAGGCGCTGCCGGCTTTCCGCATCGACTACAAGCCGGACAGCCGCCAGCAGATCGCCGACTCCTGGCCGAAGAGCCTCGACGACAGCCGCGCCACCGCCGACTGGGGCTGGAAATCGCGCATTGGCGTCGACGAGATGGTCGATTCGATGCTGAAGAATATCGACGTGGGCCTGGGCGTGGCGGCGTAAGCCCCGCCTTGCCAGGACACGCATCCAACGGCCTGCCGCCTCGACGCGCCAGGCCGCAATCATTATAAGAACCGAAAAGTGAGACAAGCATGGACATGAGTGTTTTCGACCTGTTCAAGATCGGCATCGGCCCCTCGAGCTCCCACACCGTGGGCCCGATGGTGGCGGCGCGCCGCTTCCTGCTCGAGAGCGGGATGCTGGAACAGGCGGTCGGCGTCGAAGCCCACCTGTATGGCTCGCTGGCGCTGACCGGCGTCGGCCACGCGACCGACAAGGCCGTGATCCTCGGCCTGATGGGCGAGACCCCGCAGGACGTCGACCCGAGCGCGGTCGAGGACAAGCTGGCGGAAGCGGAATTCGACGGCGTGCTGCACCTGCTGGGCGCCAAACCGGTGCCGTTCAGCGCAAGGACGAACCTGGTCTGGCACAAGGCCTCGACCCTGCCGGAGCACCCGAACGGCATGCGCTTCGTGCTCCATCTGCAGGACGGCAGCATCATCGAGCGCATTTATTATTCGGTCGGCGGCGGCTTCATCACCGCGGCCGGCGAGAGCCAGGCGCGCGCGCCTGAAACGGACGCGGCGCCGGTCCCATACCCGTTCGACACGATGGCCCAGCTGCTCGAGCATGGCCGCCGCCACGGCCTGAGCATCCCGGACATGCTGCGCGCCAACGAGCGCACGCGCATGAGCGACGAAGAACTGGATGCGGGCCTGGACAATATCTGGCGCGTGATGCGCGAGTGCATCTGCCACGGCCTGGTAACCGAGGGCCGCCTGCCGGGCGGCCTGGACGTGCGCCGCCGCGCGGCCGGCCTGTGGAAGCAGGCACAGCAAGCGCAACAGCAACCACTGAACGCCTTGCCGCATGACGCGGTGCAGCAGGTGAGCCTGTACGCCATGGCGGTCAACGAAGAAAACGCGGCCGGCGGCCGGGTCGTCACCGCGCCGACCAACGGCGCCGCCGGCATCATTCCCGCAGTGCTGCGCTATTACGCCGAGGACTGCCGGCCGATCGATCCAGTGCGGGGCGTGCGCGATTTCCTGCTGGCGTCGAGCGCGATCGGCATGCTGTGCAAGAAGAACGCCTCGATCTCGGGCGCCGAAGTCGGCTGCCAGGGCGAGGTGGGCGTGGCTTGCGCGATGGCGGCGGCCGGCCTGGTGGCCGCGCTGGGCGGCAGCAACGAACAGATCGAGAACGCGGCCGAGATCGGCATCGAGCACCACCTGGGCATGACCTGCGACCCGATCGGCGGCCTGGTGCAGATTCCATGCATCGAGCGCAACGGCATGGGCGCGATCAAGGCGATCACCGCCGCCTCGCTGGCGATGAAGGGCGACGGCACCCATTTCGTGAGCCTGGACAGCGCGATCGAGACGATGCGCCAGACTGGCGCCGACATGCAGGTCAAGTACAAGGAGACCTCGCTGGGCGGGTTGGCGATTCATGTGGTGACGGTCAATCACGCGGCCTGCTGATACGGCCGTTCGTACAAACTTGGCCCCCCGCCTGCGCGGGGGCGGGGTAGTGGCGTATGCGCCACAACCCCGTTTTTTGCAGCACAGCATACATTTCCGCCCGCTCCCACTATAATAAAGTTTCAATGTGAGCCAACCGGATCTTCAAACTGTATGCATTATGTGTCCACCCGCGCGACGAGCGCGTCCGCAGCACGCAATCCCCAGCAATTCTCCGACATCCTGTTAGGTGGCCTGGCCCCGGACGGCGGCCTCTACCTGCCGGCCGACTACCCGCAGGTGACTGGCGCCGAGCTCGATGCCTGGCGCAAGCTTTCGTACGCCGAACTGGCCTATGAAATCCTGCGCAAGTTTGCCACCGACATCCCGGACGCCGACCTGAAGGCGCTGACCGCGCGTACCTACACGCCGGAGGTCTACCGCAACGCCCGCGCCGACGAATCGAGCGCGGACATCACCCCGCTGCGCGTGCTGGAAGACGGCGCGCAGGGCAAGCTGGTGCTGCAGGCGCTGTCGAACGGCCCGACCCTGGCCTTCAAGGACATGGCGATGCAGTTGCTGGGCAATCTGTTCGAGTACGCGCTGGCCAGGAACGACGATGAATTGAACATCTTCGGCGCCACCTCGGGCGACACCGGCAGCGCCGCCGAGTACGCGATGCGCGGCAAGCGCGGCGTGCGCGTGTTCATGCTGTCGCCGCACAAGAAGATGAGCGCCTTCCAGACCGCCCAGATGTTCAGCCTGCAGGACCCGAACATCTTCAATATCGCGGTGGAAGGCGTGTTCGACGATTGCCAGGACCTGGTCAAGGCGGTCTCGAACGACCTCGAATTCAAGGCGCGCCAGAAGATCGGCACCGTCAATTCGATCAACTGGGCGCGTGTCGTGGCCCAGGTCGTGTACTACTTCCGCGGCTACCTGGCGGCCACCACCGCTAACTCCCAGAAAGTGTCGTTCACCGTCCCGTCGGGGAACTTCGGCAATATCTGCGCCGGCCACATCGCCCGCATGATGGGCCTGCCGATCGACAAGCTGGTGGCCGCCACCAACGAGAACGACGTGCTGGACGAATTCTTCCGCACCGGCGTTTACCGCGTGCGTAAACCTGCCGAGACCTTCCACACCAGCAGCCCGTCGATGGACATCTCCAAGGCATCGAACTTCGAGCGCTTCGTGTATGAACTGGTGGGCCGCGACGCCGAGCGCACGCATGCGCTGTTCCGCAAGGTCGACACCCATGGCGGCTTCGACCTGTCCGGCGCGCCGGGCAGCGATGGCGACGAATTCAAGGATGTGGCGAAGTTCGGCTTCCTGTCGGGCCGCTCGACCCATCTTGATCGCCTGGCCACGATCCGCGACGTCGCCGACGACTACGGCATCACGATCGACACCCATACCGCCGACGGCATCAAGGTCGCGCGCGAACACCTGCAGCCGGGCGTGCCGATGATCGTGCTCGAGACCGCGCTGGCGGCCAAGTTCAACGAAACCATCCTCGAAGCGCTGGGCCAGGACGCCGAGCGTCCCGCCGGCTTCGAGAACATCGAGTCGCTGCCGCAGCGTTTCGTGGTCATGCCGGCCGACGTCGGCCGCATGAAGGCCTACATCGCTGAGCACACGGGCCTGTGATGAACGCACCGGTACAGAAAGCCCCCATGCTGTCGGTGCGCGAAGCGCTCGACTTCCTGCTGGAAGCCGCGCGGCCCGTCGAGCAGGTGGAAACGATCCCGACCCTCGAGGCCAACGGCCGCGTGCTGGCCGCGGACCAGCTGGCGACGATCGACGTGCCGTCGGCCGACAATACGCAGATGGACGGTTATGCCGTGCGCGCGGCGGATTGCGCGGGCGGCAGCGCCACCCTCAAGGTCAGCCAGCGCATCCCGGCCGGCAGCGTCGGCCATGAACTGGAGCCCGGCACCGCGGCGCGCATCTTCACCGGCGCCCTGATCCCGCCGGGCGCCGATGCGGTCGTGATGCAGGAGCAGGCCGAGGCGGTCGGCGACAGCGTCACCATTCACCACGCGCCGCGCGCCGGCGAGTGGATCCGCCGCAAGGGCGAGGACATCAGCGCCGGCGCCGTGATCCTGCCGGCCGGCAGCCGCCTGCGCAGCCAGGAACTGGGGCTGGCGGCATCCGTCGGCCTGGCCAGCCTGCCGGTGCGGCGGCGCCTGCGCGTGGCGGTGTTCTTCACCGGCGACGAGCTGACCATGCCGGGCGACGTGCCGCCCGAGGGATTGAAACCGGGCGCCATCTACAACTCGAACCGTTTTACGCTTCGCGGGCTGCTGGAGAACTTCGGCTGCGAGATCAGCGACTTCGGCATCGTCCCCGATTCGCTGGAGGCGACCCGCGCCACCTTGCGCGAGGCGGCGCGCGAGAACGACCTGATCATCACCTCGGGCGGCGTCTCGGTCGGCGAGGAAGACCACATCAAGCCTGCCGTGGAAGCGGAAGGACGCCTGTCGATGTGGCAGATCGCGGTCAAGCCGGGTAAACCATTGGCGTTCGGCGAGGTGCGCCGCAGTAATGGCGACGACGGTGGCTCCGCGTTCTTTTTGGGCCTGCCCGGCAATCCGGTGTCGAGCTTCGTCACCTTCCTGCTGTTCGTGCGGCCTTTCCTGCTGCGCCTGCAGGGCGTGACGGGCCAGGTCGAGCCAAAGGGATATACGGTGCGCGCCGACTTCGACCTGCCCAAGGGCGACCGCCGCAACGAATTCCTGCGCGCGCGCCTGAACGCGGCCGGGGGACTGGACCTGTTCCCGAACCAGAGTTCGGGCGTGCTCACCTCGACGGTGTGGGGCGACGGCCTGGTCGACAACCCGGCGGGCAACCGCATCGCCGCGGGCGACCTGGTGCGCTTCATTCCGTTCGCCGAATTACAGTATTAGGAAAGACATGAAGATCAGTTTGAAATACTTCGCCGCGCTGCGCGAAGCCGTGGGCGCCGCGCAGGAGCAACTGGACCTGCCGCCGGATGTCGCGACGGTGGGCGGCGTGCGCGAACTGCTGCGCGCACGCGGCGGCGTGTGGGCCGAGGCCCTGGCGCCGGAACGTGCGGTGCGCATGGCGTGCAACCAGGTCATGTGCGGCGCCGATACGCCAATCGGCGAAGGCGCCGAAGTGGCATTCTTCCCGCCGGTGACCGGCGGTTGACAGCGGCCGGCCGCCGCGGCCGGCTGTTCCATCACAAGGCCGCGATCGACTGCTCCGCCAACGCCATCAATTTCGCGCAATTGCTGTTACGCGCCGCGAAATCCTTCCACGCCGTATTGCGCGCCACCGCCTGCCAGCCGCGCAGGGCTTCCGGAGTGAGGTCGACCACGCGCGCGCCGGCGCCGCGGTAGACCGACACTACCTCGGCATCGTCGACGCGCGCCATCTTCATCGCGAATTGCTCCAGGTCGGCGCCGACCTTGAGGATGGCTTCCTGCTGCGGCTTGGGCAAGCGCTCGAACACGGTGCGCGACATCAGGAGCGGCTCGAACATGAACCAGTACGAGCCGCCGCGCGCCGTGGTCAGCGAGCGGGCCGTCTCTTGCAGGCGGAAGGAAATGAGGGACGTCGACGAGGTCAGGGCCGCATCCAGTGCGCCGCTGCGCATGGCGGCGTGGATCTCGTTGGACGGCAGGCTGACGACGGTCGCGCCGGCGTCCTGCAGCAGCATGTCCATCTCGCGCGAGCCGCCACGCACCTTCAGGCCGCGCACGTCCCCGGGGTTGAGGATCGGAGCGCCGCGCGAGGCGACCCCGCCGGCTTGCCAGATCCAGCTGACGATCACCAGGCCCTGTTCGCCGAGGATGCGCGCCAGCTCGCGCCCGACCGGGGCGTTCTTCCAGCCATAGCCCTGATCGTAGGACGTGACCAGCGCCGGCATCAGCCCGATATTCGCTTCCGGCGCTTCGCTGCCCGCATACGACAGCGGCACCAGGGCCATGTCGAGCGAACCGCTGCGCAGCGCGCCGAACTGGGCGTTCGGCTGCATCAGGCTCGACCCCGGGTGGATCGAGAACTTCAGGCTGCCGCGCGTGCGCTTCTCGACCTCGGCCGCGAACATGCGGCACAGGCGGTCGCGAAAATCGCCCTGGGCGATGCTGCCGCCGGGGAACTGGTGCGAGATCCTGAGATTGCTGGCCTGGGCCCAGGCGGACTGCATCCATAGGGGACTGGTCGCGATCGCGCCCAGCATTGCCCTGCGGGTCGTAAACGACCGGTTGATTACCGACATATACATCCTCCAAGATGTTTTAACGGACTGCCGGGCGAATCGTGGCTGACCTCGTCGAGCGGGCGCCATCGTTCACGCTGGCGTGTACAAGAATATTCCTGCCACACCGCATGTCAAGCGGAATATTGCAGCTATGACAAAGGCATGCGGTTAACGTAGACCGGCGCCAACGCGGCAGTATCGCGCACGCTGGTGGAACCGGCCTTGATCCATCCTGGAGAATAGCCGCGTCAGCGGGCCTTGTCGGTAATGGCCTGGCTGGCCGAGCGCCAGCGCGCGGCGACGAAGATGGCGGCCGCGGCCAGCGACCACAGCAGGGTCGGGCCCCAGGTGTGGGCCAGGCTGTCGCCGCGCATCAGGTCGATTGCGCACAGCAGCAGGAACATGGTGCCGGCGGCCAGCAGGTATTGGCCGATCCAGTGGAGGTATGACTGTGACCCAGGACGCATGGAATGACTCCTTTCAACGGCGGTCGAGATAACGGCGCAGGATGCCGGCCAGCGCCAGCGGCTGGTCGATCATCAGGAAGTGGCGCGACGGCGCGATCGGGACCACCTCGACCGAGGGAATCCCTTCGACCAGCATCCGGTAATGCTCGACCTTGTCGGTCACCGTCAGCGCATCCTGAGCCGCATCGTACTGGTAAAACGGCGCCACGACCAGCACCGGGGCGCTGATCTTCGACAGCCCCGGGCGCAGGTCGAGCGCCAGCAGGTCGGCCACGTAGGCGCCGACCGCCTCGCGGTCGCTGCGCAGCAGCAGCGGCGTGATGTCGTCGGCCTTGCCGATGTCGAGCACGGCCTGGCCGCGCATGTACTGGCGCTGCTCGGCGGCGTAGGCATCCGGCCGGCTGGCCGCCATGCGGTTGCGCACGTTGATCGCGGCCTGCGGGCGCTGCTGCGGCGGCATGTTCTCGGTGCCGGGGAAGACCGGCAGGCCGTCCAGCGCCACCACGCCGCCGATGCCGTTGCCGAGGTCCTGCGCCACGGCATAGGCCAGCGTGCCGCCCAGGCTGTGGCCGACGATGACCGGCTTGTCCAGCTTGCGCTCGGCGATCAGGCCGCGCAGGGCGGCGCGCGCGCCTTCGAACGGCGCCCAGTCGGACGTTGCGCCTGGCGCCGGGCGGCCATCGAAGCCGGGCAGGGTGACCACGTACAGGGTGAACTCGTCCTTGAACTGGCGGATCGTCTCCTGCCATACCCAGGGACCGCTGGCCAGGCCAGGGACCAGGATCACCGGCCGGCCGCGGCTGCCGTGGCGCTCGACCAGCAGGCCGCCGGATTCGAAGCGCTCGGCCGGTTCGATGGTGGCGGCGAAACGGTTGACGATTGGCGCCGCTGGAGGCGCGGCCTGCGCCTGGGCCTGGGCGATGGAAGCGGCGCTGGCAGCCAGTGCGGCGAGTGCGAACAACAGGGAAGCTTTCTTCATGCGGTCTCCTGATCGGGTGAAAAGATGGCTTCGACCGGCAGGCCGAACAACCGTGATATGGCGAAGGCGAGCGGCAGGCTGGGGTCGTAGCGCCCGGTCTCGATCGCGTTGATGCTCTGGCGCGAGACGTCGAGGCGTTCGGCCAGGTCGGCCTGGCTCCAGCCGTGTTCGGCGCGCAGCGCGCGAATGCGGTTCTTCATCGCCGGCGCAGCGCCCGCACCGTGCAGACCAGGACGGTGGCCGCGCACAACACCACCCAGACCGCGAACATCGACAGGCGCGGATAGCCGGCGGTCTCGAGGAAGCCATAGCTGAAGGTGAGCCCGGCGGTGAGCGCGGCGGCCAGCGCGAACGATTCGAGCAGGTAGCGGCGCAGGTATTCGTCGACCCGGTCCAGGTGGCGCGCGATGGCCCACAGCATCAGACAGAATCCCAGCATCGGCGACAGCAGGACCACGGTGCGCGGCACGCCTTCTGCCATCGGCCGGCCGTAGAGGATCGACGCCACCAGCAGGATCACATACACCGCGAAGGAGATGCCCAGCTCCCTCAGATAAGCCTTGCCGACCCGTCGTTCATGCGTGTTTGCTGTCATCGTCTCGCCCTCGAGTAGTAAGGGATACTTTACATCGTAGGCTTGCCGGGACGCTATGTCAAGCAACCTTTACATCGTCTTTGGCTGCCCGAACTCGACTACAATGCGGGTCCATCTTTTCCGTCCCCCGCACCGTCATGACCCAGTCTTCCCTTTCCTCCAAGCGTGTCGCCGTGATCGGCGGCGGCCCCGCCGGGCTGATGGCGGCCGAGGTGCTGGCGCAAGGCGGCGCGCAGGTCGACGTCTACGATGCGATGGCCAGCGTGGGCCGCAAGTTCCTGCTGGCGGGGAAGGGCGGCATGAATATCACGCATTCCGAACCCTATCCCGATTTCGTGCGGCGCTATGGCGCGCGCCAGGACGAGGTGGCGCGCTGGCTGGAAGGATTCGACGCCGGTGCGGTGCGCGCCTGGATCCACGAGCTCGGCATCGAGACCTTCGTCGGCACCTCGGGCCGGGTCTTCCCGCGCGAGATGAAGGCGGCGCCGCTGCTGCGCGCCTGGCTGCACCGCCTGCGCGAGTCCGGCGTGCGCTTTCACATGCGCCACCGCTGGCTGGGCTGGCAGGATGGCCGGCTGCGCCTTGCCATGCCGGAAGGGGAGTTGCTGGTCGAGGCCGAGGCCACGATCCTGGCGCTGGGCGGCGCCAGCTGGGCGCGGCTCGGCTCGGACGGCGCCTGGCAGCCGCTGCTGGCCGAGCGCGGGGTCGCGCTGTCCCCGCTGGCGCCCGCCAACTGCGGTTTCGATGTCGGCTGGAGCGAGCATTTCAGCAGCCGCTACGCCGGCGCGCCGCTGCTTACGGTGGCCGCCGGTTGCGATGACCAGGATGGCGCCATCGCCTGGCGCAAGGGCCAGTTCGTCATCACCGGGGGCGGCGTCGAGGGCAGCCTGGTGTACGCGCTGTCGGCGCCGCTGCGCGACCAGATCGCGCGTATTGGCGGCGCCACCCTCTGGCTCGACCTGGCGCCCGACCACGATGCCGGGCGCGTGTTCGACGAAGTGACGCGCCCGCGCGGGTCGCGCTCGATGTCCAGCCACCTGCAAAGCCGGCTCGGCATCAAGGGCGTCAAGGCCGGGCTGCTGCACGAATGCCTGTCGCGCGAAGAATACGCCGACCCCGTTCGCCTGGCCGCCGGCATCAAGCGCCTGCCGGTCAAGCTGCTGCGCGCGCGCCCGATCGACGAGGCGATCAGCAGCGCGGGCGGCGTGCGCTTCGATGCGCTGGCGGATGACACCGCAATGCTGGCCGCGCTGCCGGGCACTTTCGTGGCGGGCGAGATGGTCGACTGGGAGGCGCCGACCGGCGGTTATCTGCTCACCGCCTGCTTCGCCAGCGGCCGCGCCGCAGGGCGCGATGCGCTGGCCTGGCTGGAGCGCGCCGGCGCCTGAGCGGGTAATTGAACGCCAACGTGAACGCCAACGGTGCGCATGCCGTTCGTGGATTGGCGTAGGCTGGATCGTTCTTCTCGCAGCCTTGTCCAGGAGCGGAGCATGTCCAGCACGCCTATCGAGCCGAGCGAACAGGAGCCAGTGCGCATTCCTGTCGTCGAGGAGCAGCTCGCGGTCGGCACCCGCATGGTCGACACCGGCCGCGGCGTACGCATCCACAAGACCGTCACCGAACATCCCGTCGCCATCGACGAACGCCTGCTGCGCGAGGAGCTGCGCGTCGAACATGTCCCGGTGGATCGCATCGTCGGCGCCGACGAGGCGCCCGGTCACCGCCATGAAGGCGACACCCTGGTCATTCCCGTGCTCGAGGAAGTGCTGGTGGTCGAGCGCAAGGTCCGCATCAAGGAAGAACTGCACATCACCCGGGTCCGGCACGAGGAGCGTCACCTTGATACCGTTTCGCTCAAGGCGGAACGGGTCGAGGTCGAGCGCTTCGACGAGGCCGGCGATCCGGGCGCCTGACGTCATCACCCAAGGAGGCTCATCATGCACCATACGCTAGTCGCGGTTTTCGACAACCGTACCGACGCGCAAAGCGCGTACGACCAGCTGCTGTCTTCCGGTTTCAGCCGCGAGAGCGTGCGGCTGTCCGAGGCCAGTGCTGGCGGCGCCAGCACCGCCGAAGGCATCGGCAGCAGCGTCAAGCACTTCTTCCAGGACCTGTTCGGCGACGAGGACAAGCACCACGCGAGCCGCTACGAGGGCGCGCTCGCGCGGGGCCAGCACGTGGTGACGCTCAGCGCCGAGACGCTGCCCGACGTCGAGCGCGCCGCCGACGTCGTCGAAGCCTTCGGGCCGGTGGACATCGACGAACATTCGGATGGCGTCGGCACTGCCGGGGCGTTGCTCACGGGGGCCGGGCCGCGGCAAGGGGCGACGCCGGGTGCGGCGGCATTGAGCCAGTCGGCATCCGGCCAGTTGCAGGGCGCATCGGGCAGCGCCTCGCTGCAGCGCGACGTATCGACCAGCGCGGCCAGCGCGACCATCCCGGTGGTCGAAGAGCAGCTGCGGGTCGGCAAGCGCGAAGTCCAGCGCGGCGGCATGCGCATCTTCTCGCGCATCGTCGAGGTCCCGGTGCACGAAACCATTGGCCTGCGCGAGGAACACGTCGACGTCCAGCGGCGCAAGGTGGACCAGCCGATCAGCCCGAGCGACGCGGCGGCTTTCAAGGAGCAGACCATCGAGATGCGCGAGAGCGCCGAGGAAGCCGTGGTCGAGAAATCCGCCCGCATCACCGAGGAAGTCTCGATCGGCAAGCAGGTCAGCGAACGCCAGCAGCAGATCGACGACACGGTGCGCCACACCGAGGTCGACGTCGAGCGGCTTGGCGCGGGCATGTCCGACGACGAGCGCTACTATCGCGAGCATTTCAAGCTCACCTATGGCGCCAGCGGCGGGGCGTACGACGACTATGCGCCGGCCTATCTCTACGGTTCGCAGGTGGCGGGCAGCGGCAGGTACACGGGCCGTCAATGGGACGAGATCGAACCCGAGCTGCGCACCGACTGGGAAGCGCGCCCGGGCGGCGCCTCGACCTGGGAAAGGATGAAGTCGGCCGTACGACACGGGTGGGACCGCATGACGGGCAAATACGACGCATGAGCCGTGACATTCGGTGAATAACGGGAGGCGGGCGGCGCGGTAACATGGGTATTTTGTCGCCTGGCCGCCCATGACATCCCTCCGTGCATTGCTATTGCCTGCGCTGCTGGCGTTCTTCACCACCGCGGCGTCGGCCGCCATGCAATGCGGCGAGCCATGCCACACCCTGGTGCGCGACGCCCACGTGCTCGAGGGGCAGGGCAAATACCAGGAAGCGCTGGACAAGTACAAGGCCGCCCAGCAGGCCGACCCCAACGCCTCGCTGCCGGTGTCGCTGCAGGCCGGCCTGATGCTCAAACTGTCCAGCGTGGCCCCGAAGGACAAGGCGGCGCAGGTGCGCCAGACGGCGCGCGCCCTGGCCGAGCGCGCGACCACGCTCGCCGCCGACGATCCGATCGCGCACGAGGTCTTGCGCATGCTGGACGACGACGGCCCGTCGCCCCTGCATACGCCGAATCCGCGCGCTGCGAAGCTGCTGGCCGAAGGCTCGGCCCTGTTCGCGCAGCGCAAGCCGAAGGAAGCCCTGCTCAAGTACGAAGCGGCGATGGAGGCCGACCCCAAGGCGTCGAGCGCCTGGGTGGGCGCGGCGGATTGCCACTTCATGCAGGGCGACTGGCCGCGCGCCGAGGCGCTGTTCCGGCGCGCCACCGAGATCGAACCGCAAAATGCGCAGGCGTGGCGCTTCCTGTCCGACGCCTTGCTGGCGCAGGGCCAGCGCACCCAGGCCGAATCAGCCCTGTATGCGTCGATCGCGGCCGATCCGTCGCAACGTCCGAGCTGGGGCAAGCTGGCCAGGCTGCGCGCCGCCGCCGGCCTGCCATTGAAGCCGCTGGCGTTCAGGCGTGGCGTGCGCGTGGCGCAGGAGGCGGACGGCAAGTTCACGGTCCATATCGACGAGTCGGCCGCCGGCCAGGCCGATACCCCGAACTACGCGATGCGGCTGCTGCTCGGCATGAGCGAATCCAACCAGCGCCAGTCGGAGAGCGCCGCCGACAAATCGCCGTACGAGATCGAACTGGGCGCGTGGCGCACCGCCCTGAAGGTGATGGACGAGACCAGGGCGCTCGGCGACCAGCGCGTGACCGACCCCGCCTTGCTGCAGATGCAGGCGCTGGCGAAGGATGGGCAGCTGGAGCCGGCGATCCTGCTGCTGATGTTCCGCCAGTCGTATCGGCCGGCGCTGAACGCCTGGCTGGCCGCCAATCCAGGCGGCGTCAAAGGGTTCATCGACCGCTACGGCCTGCAGCCTTGATCGATTCGCAGGAAGCGAACGGCCGCGCATGTCGCCTTTGGGTATAGTGCGGCCATGCCTTCACCTGACAAACATCCCACTACGCCCGACGGAAGGTACTTCGTCGTCTCGGGCCGCTTGTGGCGAGCCAGCAATCCCGGCCTTGCGCCGGACGAGCGCCAGCAGCTGGTCGACCAGCTCATGAAGGCTCGCCGGGACGTCGGCGCCGCCCTGAAGGCGCGCGACGGCAATGCCGAGCGGGCCGCGCGCCAGGCGGTCGACGCAGCCAAGCGCGCCCTGGGAGAGCGTGGGCCGGTATGGTGGACCGATGACGCGCCGGATCTCAATCGGCGGATGGTGGCGAATACGCCTTACGCAGCGTGGTTCGCGTCGCTCCAGGCCTGAAGGCGAAGATCAGTCGCTGACCTTGCCGCGCAAGGCCTTGGTCTGGCTGCTGCGCGCCTTGGCGTCCAGGCGCCGCAATTGCGACCCACGCGTCGGCCGGGTCGGGCGGCGCGTCAGCGGCACGACCGCGGCCTTGTCGACCAGCTCCTGCAGGCGGCGCAGGGCGTCCTCCTTGTTCTGTTCCAGGCTGCGCGACTGCTGCGCCTTGAGCACCAGCACGCCTTCCTGCGTGATGCGCGCGTCGCTCGTGGCAAGCAGGCGATCCTTGACGTGTTTCGGCAGCGACGAGGCGCCGATGTCGAACCGCGCATGCACGGCGCACGAGACCTTGTTGACGTTCTGGCCTCCCGGACCCTGGGCCCGGATTGCGCTGAACTCGACTTCGAGAGGATTGATGACGGCCATGGCGTCATTGTAAACCGGCCGGCGGCCTGCAAACAAAGTGAAGATATTAGAGAATAGAGGGTTCCGTCTCAACTTCTTCGTCGCTCATGACCAATTCTGCATCCTTGTCCGGCGCACGACGCGCCGACATCAACCTGCGGCCCTTCGGCGTCGCATTCCTGCTCATCGTGCTTGGCGCCTGGTACCTGACGCAGGTCGTCGGTCCGCGCCAGGCCGCGCTCTACATCGTCGGCGCGCTGCTCGGCGTCGCCCTGTACCACGCGGCCTTCGGCTTCACCTCGGCCTGGCGCGTGTTCATCGCCGACGGCCGCGGCGAGGGCCTGCGCGCGCAAATGCTGATGCTGGCCGTCGGCGTCGTGCTGTTCTTCCCGGCGCTCGCCGGCGGCACGCTGTTCGGCAACCCGGTCACCGGTCTGGTGCAGCCGGCCGGCACGTCCGTCATCGTCGGCGCCTTCATCTTCGGCATCGGCATGCAGCTGGGCGGCGGTTGCGCCTCGGGCACGCTGTACACGGTCGGTGGCGGCAGCACGCGCATGATCGTCACGCTGTTGTTCTTCATCGTCGGCTCGCTGATCGGCACCGCCCACATGCCGTTCTGGACCGCGATGCCGCAACTGCCGCCGCTGTCGGCGGTGAAGGAACTGGGCCTGGCCCCGGCGCTGGCGCTGAACCTGCTCGTGTTCGCCCTGATCGCGGCCGTCACGGTCGTGGTCGAGAAGCGCCGCCACGGCCGGCTGGTCGCGGCGCAGTCGCAACCGACCGGCGGCGCGCGCTGGCTGCGCGGTCCGTGGCCGCTGGTGGCCGGCGCGCTGGCGCTGGTGGTGCTCAACTTCGCCACCCTGGCCCTGTCGGGCCGGCCGTGGGGCGTGACCTCGGCCTTCGCGCTGTGGGGCGCCAAGGCGGCAGCCCTTGCTGGCATCGACGTCGCCAGCTGGACCTACTGGTCGAGCGGCGCCAACGCCGCCGCGCTGGCCGCGCCGGTGTGGAAGGATGTGACTTCGGTGATGGACATCGGCATCGTGCTCGGCGCGATGCTGGCGGCGGCGCTGGCCGGCCGCTATGCGCCGGTGTGGAAGCTGCCACTGCGTTCGCTGGTCGCGGCGGTGGTCGGCGGCCTGCTGCTCGGCTACGGCGCGCGCCTGGCCTATGGCTGCAATATCGGCGCCTATTTCAGCGGCATCATCTCGGGCAGCCTGCATGGCTGGTTGTGGCTGGTGGTGGCGTTTGTTGGCAACGTGGTCGGCACGCGCTTGCGGCCGTTGTTCGGGCTGGAAGTGGAGCGGGTGAAGCTGGGCGGTTGCTGAAAGACAGCGATGCACATTGGATGTGCATCGCGGCCCGACCGAAGAAAGACCGATAAACCCGTCCTGGATCTCGGTCTCCTTGCCCTGTTCGTCCAGGTAGCGGATGCCGTTGCAGCATTCTGACTTTCGCGACCATTTGGCGGTCGCCTCGGTTCAGCGCCGTCCAGACCGGCTAATCGTGATAACTGACGCTCCCGCTACCCGCCCGGCTGATGCTGCGCTCACCCGGATCCCCATACACCTCGACATCGCCGCTGCCACTGAGCGACACCTTCACCTTGCTGCGCGCCTGCACCGCACTGTCGCCCGAGCCGCTCTGGCTCACCGTGACCTCCTCGGCGCGCAGGTGCTCGGCGTCGAGGTGCCCCGAGCCGGTGGTGCTGGCGTCGAGCTCGCGCGCGGTGCCGACCACGGTGATCCGGCCCGATCCCATCAGGCGTGTCTCGACCCGGTCCATGGCGGCGCCGCCATTCACGTCCAGGTCGCCGCTGCCGGTCAGGCCCACCTTGGCGGTGCGGAAGCGTCCGTTGAAGCGCACGCTGCCCGATCCATTCAACTGCACCTCGATCTCGTCGCCCGAGAAGCCGTTGATGCTGCTGTCGCCGCTGCCGTCGATCCGGACCGAACTCAGGGCCGGCAAGGTCAGGTCGACCACCAGCGGTTCGCGGTGGCGCAGCACCATGCCGCGGATGCCGATGCGCAGCACGTTGCCGTCGCCCGTCACCTCGACATTGCCCAGCATGCGCTGCTCGCCGCTCACTTGCAGCGCAGGCGTGGCGCCGTAGCGCAGGTTCAGGTCGATCGGGCCGTCGAGTTCGACGACCTCGACGCCGGAAGGCACGCTGCGGGTGTCCTGCGACACAGCGCGGCGCTCCGTGATGCTGGTGGTGCCGTTGGCGCGCAGCATGCTGTAGCTCAGCGCCACCAGCACGGCGGCCAGCAGCAGCAGGGCGAGTCCGATTTTCATCAAGGCGCGCATGGTGTCCTTATCCCTTCAGCAGCGACAGGTTCATGTTCACGTAGCGGCGGATGCCCAGCAGCGTGTATTTGGTGAGGACGATCGACAGCAGGAACAGCGCGATGCCGCCCAGGATCAGCGCGCAGCCGAAGGCCACTTGCGTGCTGCGCGAGCCGGGGTCCATCTCGGTCGTGATCTGGATCTTGCGCTCCGCCACCGCCTCGGCCCCGCGCATGAAGCGCGAGTTGCGGTCGTCGCGCTCGGTGCGCGTCTCGGGGTTGTCCTCTTCAAGAGCAGGCGCCGGTTCGTCGAACACATGGATGCCGTTGGCGCCGATCGTGACCCGGGTCTGCGACTCGACCGGCTCGCCATCGTCGCTGATCACCATGCGCGTCAGCGGGGCGCTCAGGATCAGTTCGTTCGAGCCGGCCAGTCCGCTGGCGGTCACGGCGATGCCCGAGACGTAGACGCCGAAGGCGGACAGGTAGAGCGACATCAAGAGCGACGCGAACACCGCGGCCGGGATCAGCATGAACAGATTAAAAATCAACAGGCCGATGCCCGAGACGACGGTGCGCGCGACATTGCCAGATGGTTTCTTGTCTTTATTGCCATCCTTGAGGTCGGCCAGGTGGGCGCTGGTGCGCAGGGTCACCGCGACCTGGCGCGGATCGCCCAGCTCGGCGGCCACCTCGTGTTCCGGCCGGCCGGCGGCGCTCCCGTCGACGAAACGCTGCTCGTACCAGGCCAGGGTTCTGGCCTGGGTTTCCGGTGGCAGGCCCATCAGGGCCCGCTTGAGCGCGTCGAGGTATTCCAGCTTGCCCATGTCGTTGCGGCGCTCCGTCAATGGTGGCCGAGGGCCGGGATCGAGCCGATCGCCAGGACGGTCGCATGCGCCGAGCCGCCGATCAGTTCTGGCTTGACCAGCACCAGGGTGCTCAGCGCCACGATGGCAAGGATGGCAACGGCGTGCAGGCCGAGACGGGGTTTCATAGTCATTTCCATAAGACGGTTTTTGATGCTGCTACCTTACGGAATCGCCTGATGCGGCGCCATGGGTGTGCGACAGGCTGCGCTTTTCGCGGGGCAGGGCGCCGTAGGCACGGATGGCCGTCGCCGCCGCCTGGCCGCTGCGCACCGCCGTTTCCAGGGTGGCCGGGTAGTCGCTGGCCGTGTAGTCGCCGGCCAGCACCAGACCGGGCAGGGCAGTGGTGTTGCCTGGCCGCACTAGTCCGGGTGTGCAGCTGAAGGTCGCGCGTTTCTCGGTGATCAGCTGGGTCCAGGTCGGATTCGCCAGTTCCGGCCGTCCGAAATCCTGGGCCAGTTGAGAGGCGATGGCTGCTGCCAGCTGCTCGCGCGGCAGGGTCGCCGCGTCGCCGGCGGCGCTGACCACCACCGCCAGCAGGCCGTCCTGGGCCGCATCCAGCTGGGCGCGGTCGAACACGAACTGGCCCCAGCGGTGTGCCGCAGGGTCGTCCAGCAGCGCGTAGAACGGCAGCGCGAGCCGGGTGCCGGGCGCGTATTGCAGGTAGCAGGTGGCGATCGGTTCGTGGGTGAAGGCCGCGAGCAGGCCGGCCACCTCGGCGGCTTCGGTGAGCCCCGCCAGCAGCGCGGCGCTCACCGGCGCCGGCGTGGCCAGCACCACGGCGTCGAAGCGCTCGGCCGGCAGGTCGCCGCCGGGCTCCACCTGCCAGCCGTCGCCCTCGCGCTTGATGCCCGCGACCTTCACTCCCAGGCGCACAGAATGACCTCGACCCTGGCGTTCGAGCCAGGCGCCGGCCGGTTCCGGGAACAGCGCCCCCATCGGCAGGCGCGGCAGCAGCATGTCGGAGGCCGCGCGCCGGCTGGCGCCCAGGCTGTCGCGCAGCACCGCCAGGAACACATTGGCCGAGGCGCGTTCCGGCGGCGTGTTCAGGGCCGCGATGCACAGCGGGCGCCACATCAAGCGTGTCAGTCGTTCGGTCTGGTCGAAACGCTCGAGCAGCTCGAGCACCGTGCAGTCGTCGTTCAGCTGCCAGCCCATCCAGCGCCCGGCGCTGTTGAAGCGGGCCAGGGCCAGCTTGTCGGCGCGCTCGAGGCCCTTGGCGCGCAGCAGGGCGAACGCCAGGTGCAGCGGCGCCGGCAGGCGCGGCGCGGCGAAGTCCATGCCGTCGCCCCCCGCGGGATAGCGCATCTGGACCGGCAGGCGCAGGAATGCGGTCTTTTCGTCGACGCCCACCTGTTTCATCAGGCGCAGCGATGCGCGGTAGGCGCCCAGCAGGATGTGCTGGCCATTGTCCAGTTCCACGCCGCGCACTTCGACGCCGCGCGCGCGCCCGCCCAGGCTGCGGGCAGCCTCGTACAAGGTCACCTGGCAGCCCTGGCGCGCCAGCTCGACCGCCGCCGCGCAGCCGGCCCAGCCGCCGCCGGCAACCGCAACCCGCATGCTAGGTGCGGACATAGGTCTTCCACGCCAGCCACAGTTTGCGCAGCGGCGTGAGCGAGATGCGCTGGTTGAGCACGTGGAAACCGTCGCGCTGGATCTCGTCCAGCAGGGTGCGGTAGATGGCGGCCATCATCAGGCCGGGACGCTGGGCGCGCCGGTCTTCCTTCGGCAGCAGGGCCAGGGCCTCGTCGTAGATGGTTTGCGCGCGCTCGGCCTGGAAGCGCATCAGCGCTTCGAACTTGTCGCTGTGCTGCAGCTTGAGCAGCCCGTTGGCGGTGACGCCGAACTGCTGCAGGTCGTTGACCGGCAGGTAGATGCGGCCCTTGCGCGCATCGTCGCCGACGTCGCGGATGATGTTCGTCAGCTGGAACGCCAGGCCGAGCTTTTCGGCATACGCCAGGGTCTGCGGATTGGTGTAGCCGAAGATGCTGGCCGACAGGATGCCGACCACGCCCGCCACGTGCCAGCAATAGCGCTGCAGGCCGGGGTAGTCGAGGTAGCGGCTCTGGTCGAGGTCCATCTCCATGCCGTCGACGATGGCCAGCAGGTGTTTTTCTTCCAGTTGATAGGTGGCGACGTGCGGCTGCAGGGCCAGCATCACCGGGTGGGTCGGGGTGCCCAAATACATCTTCGAGACCTCGGTGCGCCACCAGGCCAGCTTGATGCGCGCCACCGAGCCGTCGGTGGCCTCGTCGACGGTGTCGTCGACTTCGCGGCAGAAGGCGTACAGCGCCGTGATCGCGCGCCGGCGCTCGGGCGGAAGAAACAGGAAGCTGTAGTAGAAACTGGATCCGCTCTGGACGGTCTTTTGCTGGCAGTATTCGTCTGGAGACATGAAATCGTCGTGAAATGCTGGTCGGGGCGCGGCCGGATCGGGTCCCGGCGCGCTGTCAATCCGCTATCTTATCCGATGAGCGTGAAATCGGGGTTGCCCGAAGGGTTATTACATACGTAATGCGCCCCAGCCGACCATGAACCAGTCGGGCGCCGACAGCACCGGACGGCGCCGGAACACGTCGTAGCCGGCCTGTTCGATGCGGTCGAGGATGCGCAGGCCGCCCTGGACCACCATCCGCAGCTCCCAGCCGATCCGGCCCGGCAGGCGCTTGGCCAGCGGAGCGCCGGACAGCATCAGCGCGCGGGTGCGCTCGACCTCGAAGCGCATCAGGGCCTGGAACGGGGCGTCGACCGTGCCGGCGCGCAGCGCCGCCTCGCTCACCTTGAAGCGCGCCAGGTCCTCCAGCGGAAGATAAATGCGGCCCTTCTCGAGGTCGATCGCCACGTCCTGCAAGAAGTTCGTCAGCTGCAGCGCGCTGCAGATGGCGTCGGCGTCGCGCACGTTATCGGCGTCGTCGGCGCCATACAGCGCCAGCATCAGGCGCCCGACCGGATCGGCGGAGCGGCGGCAGTAATCGAGCAGGCCGGCATAGTCGGCATAGCGCTGGGTGACGACGTCCTGCTTGAAGGCCGACAGCAGGTCGCGCATCGGGTCCAGCGGCAGGCGATACTGGGCGACGACGCCGGCCAGACGGGCGAACATCGGATTCGACGACTTCGCGCCGACGTCGATCAGGTCCAATTCACGTTCGTAGGCTTCAAGGGCGGCCAGCCGCTCATCCGGCGTGGCATGGCCTTCGTCGGCCAGGTCGTCGGCGCTGCGTGCGAAGGCATAGATCGCCTCGACCGCCGGCACCAGGCGGCGCGGCAGCAGGATCGAGGCGACAGGAAAGTTTTCGTAGTGGTCTACGGCCATTTTGGACGGATGACTCTAAAGTCATCTGATTTATCTATTTGCATGATTATAATTGCTGGAATACAAACTGGCGCTTATGTACCCCTCATGCGCAGCCAGCTCCGGCCCGAGACGCCGCAAGATCAGCCAAAGGATTGCCACTGTGTTTTCCCGATTTTCTTCTTCCGCCCTGCGCGCGGCCGTGCTGGCGCCGCTTGCCGCCGCCGCGCTCCTCGCCTGTTCCAAGCCCGCCCCGCCGCCCGAAGACGTGCGTCCGGTGCGCGTGACCACCCTGGCCGTCGATAGCGCGGGTGAGCGCCTGGAGTTCTCCGGCGACGTGCGCCCACGCTACGAGTCGCAGCTCGGTTTCCGGGTCGGCGGCAAGATCGTCGAGCGCAAGGTGGACGTCGGCGCCACGGTCAAGCGCGGCGACGTGCTGATGCGGCTCGACCCGCAAGACCTGCGCCTGGCCGAAACCCAGGCCAGGGCCACCCTGCGCGCGGCCGAGACCGAGCGCGATCTGGCGCGCGCCGACTACAAGCGCCACGTCGACCTGCGCGCCCAGAATTTCGTCAGCCAGGCCGTGCTCGACACCAAGCAGAGCGCCCTGAAGGCGGCCCAGGCCAATGTCGACGCCGCCCGCGCCGGCCTGCGCGGCCAGGCCAACCAGTCCAACTATACGAGCCTGACGGCCGACGCCGACGGCGTGGTGACCGCCATCGAGGCCGAAGTGGGGCAGGTGGTGCAACCGGGCAGCCCGGTGGTGCGCGTGGCGCGCACGGTCGAGAAGGAAGTGGTGATCGGCATCCCCGAAGACAAGGTCGGTCAGCTGCGCGCGGCCAGCGACGTCACCGTGCGCCTGTGGGCCAACGAGGCCGTGGCGATCCCCGGCAAGATCCGCGAGGTGTCGCCGGTGGCCGATCCTGCCACCCGTACCTATACGGTGAAAGTGGCGATTCCCGAGAGCGCCGAAGTACGGCTGGGCATGACCGCGACCGTCGAACTGGCGACGAGCGGCAATGGCGCGGCCGGCCTGCGCCTGCCCTTGACCGCGCTGGTGCAGCAGAAGGGCGCCAGCGCCGTCTGGATCGTCGAGAACGGCGCCGTCAAGCTGGTGCCGGTGCAGGTGGTCGGGCAGGTGCGCAATGACGTGCTGGTGACGGGCCAGCTCGGTGGGCAAATCAGCGCCGGCCAGAAAGTCGTCACCGCCGGCGTCAACCTGCTGAAGAATGGCCAGAAGGTGCGCATCCTGACCGCTGACGTCTCGCGCCGCGCCGACACCGAAGCGCTCGTATCCGGCGAGGGCCGCAAATGAAGGGCTTCAACCTGTCGCGCTGGGCGCTGGAGCACATTCCGCTCACGCGTTTCCTGATCGCCGCCTGCATGCTGTTCGGGATCCTCAGTTACTTCGAGCTGGGCCAGGACGAGGATCCGCCCTTCACCTTCCGCGCGATGGTGGTGCGCGCCGTGTGGCCGGGCGCCACCGCGCTGCAGATGGCCGAGCAGGTGACCGACCCGCTGGAACGCAAGCTCCAGGAGACGCCCTATATCCACACGATCCGCAGCTTTTCCAAGCCGGGCGAGACCACCATCATCCTCGAGCTGCGCGAATCGACGCCGCCGTCCGAAACCTCGCCGGCGTGGTACCAGGTGCGCAAGAAGATCGGCGATATCGCCGGCACCCTGCCGCAGGGCGTGATCGGACCGTTCTTCAACGATGAATTCGGCGACACCTACGGCTCCATCTTCGCGCTGTCGGGCGACGGCTTCACCTACGCCGAGATGCGCGACTATGCCGACTTCGTGCGCCAGCAACTGCTGCGCGTGCCGCTGGTGGCCAAGGTCGAGCAGTTCGGGGTGCAGGACGAGAAGGTGTACATCGAATTTTCGAGCAAGAAGTTCGCCCAGCTGGGCGTGCCGTTCGAGCAGATCGTCAACCAGATCGCGACCCAGAACGAGATCGAAGCCAGCGGCGTGCTGGTGACGCCGAGCGACAACCTGCAGGTGCGGGTGACGGGCGCGCTGCGCACGCTGGGCCAGATCGAGGACCTGCAATTGCGCGCCGGCGGCACCACCTTCCGCCTGGGCGACTTCGCCACCGTCAAGCGCGGCTACCAGGACCCGCCGGCGGAGAAGATGCGCTTCAATGGCAAGGAAGTGATCGGCCTCGGCGTGTCGATGCAAAAGGGCGGCAACATCATCACCATGGGTGAAGGCTTGACCGAAACGGTGGACCGCATCCGTTCGCAGCTGCCGGTCGGCATCGAGCTCGAACGGGTGGCCGACCAGCCGCAGGCGGTGACGGCTTCGGTCGGCGAATTCGTCAAGGTGCTGATCGAGGCGGTGGTGATCGTGCTGATCGTCTCCTTCCTGGCCCTGGGCCTGCATACCAAGCCGAAGTGGCGCGTGGACGTGTATCCGGGCCTGGTGGTGGCGCTATCGATCCCGCTGGTGCTGGCGATTACCTTCCTGTTCATGCGCATGCTGGACATTTCGCTGCACAAGATTTCGCTCGGCGCCCTGATCATCGCCCTGGGCCTCCTGGTGGACGACGCCATCATCGCGGTGGAGATGATGGTGCGCAAGATGGAAGAGGGGCTGTCGCGCTTCGAGGCGGCCACCTTCGCCTATACCTCGACCGCGATGCCGATGCTGACCGGGACCCTGATCACGGCGGCGGGCTTCCTGCCGATCGGCCTGGCCGAGTCGGCGGCCGGCGAATACACGTTTACGATGTTCTCGGTGAACGGGCTGGCGCTGCTGATCTCGTGGGTGGTGGCGGTGACGTTCACCCCGTACATCGGCTTCCTGCTGCTGAAGGTCAAGCCGCATGCCGCCGGCGAGGGCGGTCATCACGACGTGTTCGACACGCCCGGCTACCAGCGCTTCCGGCGCCTGGTGCACCGCTGCGTCGAGTGGAGAAAAACCACGATCGCGCTGAGCCTGGGCGTGTTCGCGCTGGGCGTGTTCGGCTTCAATTTCATCGAAAAGCAGTTCTTCCCGGATTCGAGCCGGCCCGAGCTGATGGTCGAGATGTGGTCGCCCGAAGGCACCAGCTTCGCCGCCAACGAAGCCGTCGTGAAGCGCTTCGAGGCCTTCCTGGCGAAGCAGGAGGGCGTGCAGAGCGTGACGAGCTACGTCGGCACCGGCAGTCCGCGCTTCTACCTGCCGCTGGACCAGATCTTCGCGCAGTCGAACGTCTCGCAGCTGGTGGTGCTGCCCGTCGATGCGGAAGCGCGCGAGCGCCTGCGCATGAAGATCATCGAGGTGTTCAAGACCGACTTCCCCGAGGTGCGCGGTCGCGTGAAACTGCTGCCGAACGGGCCGCCGGTGCCGTACCCGGTGCAGTTCCAGGTGCTGGGGCCGGACATCGGCATGGTGCGGACCATCGCCGACCAGGTCAAGGAAGTGATGGCCGCCAACCCGAACACGCTGGGCGTGAACGACAACTGGAACGAATCGGTCAAGGTGCTGCGCCTGGACCTCGACCAGGACAAGCTGCGCGCGCTGGGCGTGACCTCGCAACAGGTGCGGCGCGTGGTGCAGACCACCCTGAGCGGCACCCCGATCGGCCAGTTCCGCGAATCGAACCGCCTGATCGACATGGTGGTGCGCCAGCCGCTGGAAGAGCGTTCGACCATCACCCGCCTGCAGGAAGCCCTGGTGCCGACCGCCGGCGGACGCGCCGTCACCATCAGCCAGGTCGCGCGGGTGCAGTTCGTGTGGGAGCCGGGCGTGGTCTGGCGCGAGGGCCGCGAGTGGGCGATCATGGTGCAGTCCGACGTGGTGGAGGGCATCCAGGGGCCGACCGTGACCGACCAGGTCGACGCCAGACTCGCCGATATCCGGTCCAAGTTGCCGGCCGGCTACCGCGTGACGGTGGAGGGCGCCGCAGCCGACAGCTCCGAGGCGGAGGCCTCGATCATGGCCAATGTGCCGCTGGTGCTGTTCATCACCTTTACCTTGCTGATGCTGCAGCTGCACAGCTTCTCGCGTTCGCTGCTGGTGTTCCTCACCGGTCCGCTGGGCGTGGCGGGTGCGGCGATGGCGCTCCTGATCCTGGATCGGCCGTTCGGCTTCGTCGCCAATCTTGGCGTGATCGCGCTGTTCGGGATGATCATCCGCAACTCGGTGATCCTGGTCGACCAGATCGAGCACGACATCGCGAATGGCAGCCATCCATGGGATGCGATCGTGGAATCGGCGGTGCGGCGTTGCCGGCCGATCCTGTTGACGGCCGCCGCCGCGGCGCTGGCCATGATCCCGCTGTCGAGGTCGACGTTCTGGGGGCCGATGGCGGTGGCGATCATGGGCGGCCTGATCGTGGCCACGGCGTTGACCTTGCTGTTCTTGCCGGCCTTGTATGCGACCTGGTTCCGCGTCAAGAAGCCGGAGTCGTGACTGGCGTGGGCGGGGCAGGGTGGACGGGGCAGGGTGGGAGGTTCGCCGTCCACGCGTCCGATATACGAATGAGCTGCAAGATTCATTGCGCGATACCCCGCACTCCTAAAAATGATGCCCAATAGTGTCAGAAATTCCAGTAAAATAATCGTTTGAAGTTGTAGCCCCTAAACATTGGAGTGCAGGGCGGCCGGTTTCACTGTCGGTCGTCCTTTGTTTTTGTGGCAATTATGCAATCCTGAGCGAGGATGGCGAAATTGGTAGACGCACCAGGTTTAGGTCCTGACGCCAGCAATGGTGTGGGGGTTCGAGTCCCCCTCCTCGCACCACGAATAATTATTTTTTTGGACGATTTTTACAATGGCAACTGCAGTCGAAACCCTGGGTAAACTCGAGCGTCGCTTGACGATCTCTTTTCCGGTCGCTGACGTCCGTACCGAAGTCGAAAAGCGCCTGAAACAGCAGGCCAAGACGGCCCGCGCGCCGGGCTTCCGTCCAGGTAAAGTGCCCCTGAAGATGGTTGCTGCCCAGTACGGCTACCAGATCGAAACCGACGTGCTGAACGACAAGGTCGGCCGCGCTTTCAACGACGCCGCCGTCGAGAACGAACTGCGCGTTGCCGGTTTCCCGAAAATCGAACCGAAGCAAGATGCGCCTGAAGGCACCCTGTCCTTCGACGCCACCTTCGAAGTGTACCCGGAAGTCGTGATCGGCGACCTGGCTGCCGTCGAAGTCGAAACCGTTTCGACCGACGTCAGCGACGTCGAGATCGACAAGACCATCGACATCCTGCGCAAGCAGCGCGTGCACTACCACACCAAAGGTGAGGCAGGCGAGCACGGCACCGGCGGCGAAGCCGTGGCTGCCAACGGCGACCGCGTGACCGTCGACTTCGTCGGCACCCTGGACGGCGTCGAATTCGCTGGCGGCAAGGCTGAAGACTACGCCTTCGTGCTGGGCGAAGGCCGCATGCTGCCGGAATTCGAAGCCGCGACCGTGGGCCTGAAAGTCGGCGAAAGCAAGACTTTCCCGCTGGCCTTCCCTGAGGATTACCATGGCAAGGACGTGGCAGGTAAAACCGCCGAGTTCACCATCACCCTGAAGGCCCTGGAGTGGGCGCACCTGCCGGAAGTCGACGCCGAATTCGCCCAATCGCTGGGCATCGAAGACGGCTCGATCGACAAAATGCGCGAAGACATCAAGGTCAACCTGGAACGCGAAGTGCGCGCCCGTGTCAAAGCACGTAACAAGGAAGCCGTGATGGACGCCCTGGTCAAGTCGACCGAACTGGACGTGCCGCAAGTCATGATCGAGCAAGATTCGGAACGCCTGGCCGAAATGACCCGCCAGGACATGGCGCAGCGCGGCATGGACGTGTCCAAGCTGCCATTCCCGGCCGAGATGTTCAAGGACAAGGCAGAGCGCCGCGTGCGCCTGGGCCTGATCCTGTCGCAACTGGTCGCCGACAACAACCTGCAAGCTACCCAAGAGCAGGTGAAGGCCCAGATCGAAGACTTCTCGCAAAGCTACGAAGATCCGAAAGAAGTCCTGAAGTACTACTTCAGCGACCGTCGTCGCCTGGGTGAAGTCGAAGCTCTTGTATTGGAAGAAAACGTCGTCAACTATGTACTCGGCAAGGCGAAAGTGTCGACCACGACCATCGCTTTCGATGAACTGATGGGCAGCGTCCCACAGGCCTGAAGAATCGAACTTGCCGGCCTCCAGGGCCGGCATTTTTTTCAATGGCCTCTTTATAAGGAACGAGACAGGTATGATTCGTAATCCGGCATTGGATACACAAGCACTCGGCATGGTGCCGATGGTGATCGAACAGAGTGGCCGCGGCGAGCGCGCCTATGACATCTATTCGCGCCTCTTGAAGGAGCGCGTGATCTTCCTGGTCGGTCCTGTCAACGACCAGATGGCGAACCTGATCGTCGCCCAGATGCTGTTCCTGGAAAGTGAAAATCCTGACAAGGATATTTCGCTCTACATTAATTCCCCGGGCGGTTCCGTCTCGGCGGGCCTGGCGATCTTCGACACGATGAACTTCATCAAGCCCGACGTCTCGACCCTGTGCACGGGTCTGGCCGCGTCGATGGGCGCCTTCCTGCTGGCCGCCGGCGCCAAGGGCAAGCGCTTCTCGCTGCCGAACTCGCGCGTCATGATCCACCAGCCATCGGGCGGATCGCAGGGCATGGCGTCGGATATCGAAATTCAGGCCAAGGAAATCCTGTACCTGCGCGAGCGCCTGGCGCGCATCATGGCCGACAACACCGGCCAGAGCATCGAGCAGATCCACAAGGATACCGACCGCGACCGCTTCATGTCCGCGGAAGAATCCGTCGAATATGGCATGATCGACAAGGTCCTGACCAGCCGCGGCCAAGCCTGAACCTCTTAGAGGTGTTGGAAAAAAACGCCCGGACGCGATCACGTTCGGGCGTTTGTTTTTTATTTCGGGTAGCATGTTCGTACGTGCACAAGTTGCGCTGCCTCGTCAGCGTGTAACATTCGCACTTGTTGCGTACGTGTATAAGCGTTATATTCACAGCAATTCAATAGAGTCCTGCCCCCATGTCAGACAAAAAATCCTCCAGCGGCGAAAAACTTCTGTACTGCTCCTTCTGCGGAAAGAGCCAGCACGAAGTCAAGAAGCTGATCGCGGGACCGTCGGTGTTCATCTGCGATGAATGCATCGACCTGTGCAACGACATCATCCGCGATGAAACGTCGAACGTCGAAACGGTGGCGGGCGCCAAGTCCGACCTGCCGACGCCACACGAAATCACCGAACTGCTCGACCAGTACGTGATCGGCCAGCAAACGGCCAAGCGTATCCTGTCGGTGGCGGTGTACAACCATTACAAGCGCCTCAAGCACCTGGGCAAGAAAGACGAAGTCGAACTGGCCAAGAGCAATATTCTGCTCGTGGGCCCGACCGGCTCCGGCAAGACCCTGCTGGCCCAGACCCTGGCGCGCATGCTCAACGTGCCGTTCGTGATCGCCGACGCGACCACGCTGACCGAAGCCGGTTATGTCGGCGAGGACGTCGAGAACATCATCCAGAAGCTGCTGCAGAGCTGCAACTATGAAGTCGAAAAGGCGCAGCGCGGCATCGTCTACATCGACGAGATCGACAAGATTTCGCGCAAGTCCGACAACCCATCGATCACCCGCGACGTCTCGGGCGAAGGCGTGCAGCAGGCGCTGCTCAAGCTGATCGAGGGCACGATGGCGTCGGTGCCGCCGCAGGGTGGCCGCAAGCATCCGAACCAGGACTTCGTGCAGATCGACACGACCAACATCATGTTCATCTGCGGCGGCGCCTTCGATGGCCTGGCCAAGGTGATCCAGAACCGTTCGATCAAGAGCGGCATCGGTTTCGGCGCCACGGTCAAGAGCCAGAACGACGACTACAACGCCGAGATCCTGCTCGAAGCCGAGCCGGAAGATCTGATCAAGTTCGGTCTCATCCCCGAGCTGGTCGGCCGCCTGCCGGTGGTGGCCGCGCTGTCGGAACTGACCGAAGAAGCGCTGATCCAGATCTTGGTCGAGCCGAAGAACGCGCTGATCAAGCAGTATTCGAAGCTGCTCGAGATGGAAGGCGCCGAGCTGGAAATTCGTCCCGCCGCCCTGCATGCGATCGCCAAGAAGGCGCTGGCGCGCAAGACCGGCGCACGCGGCCTGCGTTCGATCCTCGAACACGCGCTGCTGGACGTGATGTATGAATTGCCAAGCCAGCAGAATGTCGTGAAAGTCGTCATCGATGAAAATACGATCACGAATGGCGCGAAACCTTTGCTGATTTATAGCGAAACCGCGAAGGCATCGGGAGAGAACTGAAAAAAGCCCGCACGCACGCTACAAAAAGGCTTGCCGTGCGGACTTAACTAGGTACAATCAATCTCAATAAAAGACTTCGGCTTCAATCGAAAAGCCACTCGCGGCGCGCCGCGCGGTGGCTTTTTCGTTTTTAACGGCGCTTTTATTGGAACGGCTATATTCTTCGGCAAGTTGAAACTTTTTTACTTGTAGAAAATATTTTCGCTGGGTGGCCCTTGTGTTTTCACTGCCCAGCGCCCAAGTTCAGCAACACGCTTTCTATAAGGTATGCCATGACAACTTCGAAATTAACCGAGCAAACGACGCTGCCGCTTCTGCCGTTGCGCGATGTGGTTGTGTTCCCGCATATGGTGATACCTCTGTTCGTCGGCCGTCCAAAATCCATCAAGGCGCTCGAAGCCGCAATGGAGCAGGGCAAGAGCATCATGCTGGCTGCCCAGAAGGCCGCCGCCAAGGACGAACCCTCAGCCGCAGACATCTACGAGATCGGCTGCGTGGCCAATATTCTGCAAATGCTGAAACTCCCGGACGGCACCGTGAAGGTGCTGGTGGAAGGTTCCCAGCGCGCGCGCATCGATAATATTACCGATGGCGCCACCCATTTCGTGGCCGACCTCACGCCGCTCAATTCGGAAATCGGCGACGATTCCGAAGTCGAAGCGATGCGCCGTGCGATCGTCCAGCAGTTCGACCAGTACGTCAAACTGAATAAAAAGATTCCGCCCGAGATCCTGGCTTCGCTGGCCGGCATCGACGACGCCGGCCGCCTGGCCGATACCGTCGCCGCCCACCTGCCGCTCAAGCTCGAGCAAAAGCAGGTGATCCTCGAGATCTTCAACGTCGCCAAGCGCCTGGAGCATCTGCTCGGCCAGCTGGAAGGCGAACTGGACATCCTGCAGGTCGAGAAGCGCATCCGTGGCCGCGTCAAGCGCCAGATGGAAAAATCGCAGCGCGAGTACTACCTGAACGAACAGGTCAAGGCGATCCAGAAGGAGTTGGGCGAAGGCGAAGAGGGCGCCGACATCGAGGAGCTCGAAAAGAAAGTCATCGCCGCCAAGATGCCGAAGGAAGCCCTGGAAAAAGCCCAGGCCGAGATTCGCAAGCTCAAGCTGATGTCGCCGATGTCGGCCGAAGCCACCGTGGTGCGCAACTACATCGATACCCTGGTGTCGCTGCCATGGAAGAAGAAGTCGAAAGTTACCGCCGACCTCGAGAACGCCCAGAACGTGCTCGAGCAGGACCACTATGGCCTCGACAAGATCAAGGAACGCATCCTGGAATACCTCGCGGTGCAGCAGCGCGTCGACAAGCTGAAGGCGCCGATCCTGTGCTTCGTCGGTCCTCCTGGTGTTGGTAAGACGTCCTTGGGTCAGTCGATCGCCCGCGCCACGAACCGCAAGTTCGTGCGCATGGCGCTGGGCGGCGTGCGCGACGAAGCCGAGATCCGCGGCCACCGCCGCACCTATATCGGCTCGATGCCGGGCAAGGTGCTGCAGTCGCTGGCCAAGGTCGGCGTGCGCAATCCGCTGTTCCTGCTCGACGAGATCGACAAGATGGGCGCGGACTTCCGTGGCGACCCGTCGTCGGCCCTGCTCGAGGTGCTGGACCCGGAACAGAACCACACCTTCTCGGACCACTACCTGGAAGTCGACTTCGACCTGTCGGACGTGATGTTCGTGGCGACCTCGAACTCGTTCAACATCCCGCCGGCGCTGCTGGACCGGATGGAAGTCATTCGCCTGTCGGGTTACACCGAAGACGAGAAGACCTCGATCGCCCAGCGCTACCTGCTGCCGAAGCAGATGAAGAACAACGGCCTGAAGGAAGACGAGATCAAGGTCGAAGAGTCGGCGATCCGCGACATCATCCGCTATTACACCCGCGAAGCCGGCGTGCGTTCGCTCGAGCGCGAAGTGTCGAAGATCTGCCGCAAGGTGGTCAAGATGCTGCTGCTGAAGAAGGGTTCGACAGCGGCCGAGAAGCGCGTGATCGTGAGCGCCAAGAACCTGGATAAATTCCTGGGCGTGCGCCGCTACGACTTCGGCGTGGCCGAGAAGGACAACCAGATCGGCCAGGTGGTCGGCCTGGCCTGGACCGAAGTCGGCGGCGACCTGTTGACCATCGAAGCGGTCAACGTCCCGGGTAAAGGCGGCATCATCCGCACCGGCACGCTGGGCGACGTGATGAAGGAATCGATCGAGGCCGCCCGCACCGTGGTGCGTTCGCGCGCACAGCGCTTCGGCATCAAGAACGAAGTGTTCGAGAAGACCGACATCCACATCCACGTGCCGGAAGGCGCGACGCCGAAGGACGGTCCGTCCGCCGGCATCGGCATGACGACCGCGCTGGTCTCGGCCTTCACCGGCATCCCGGTGCGCGCCGACGTGGCGATGACGGGCGAGATCACGCTGCGCGGCGAGGTGCTGCCGATCGGCGGCCTGAAAGAGAAGCTGCTGGCGGCGCATCGCGGCGGCATCAAGACGGTCCTGATCCCCGAGCAGAACGTGAAGGACCTGGCCGAGATCCCGGACAACGTCAAGAACAAGCTCGAGATCGTGCCGGTGCGCTGGATCGAAAAGGTCCTCGAGGTGGCGCTGGAACGCCAGCCGGAAGCGCTGTCCGATGTGCCTGCGGTCGCCGTGGCGCCGGCCCCGAGCGAAGGGCAGGGCGAAGTGGTCAAGCACTAAGCACGTCGCGTAGTTCATGAATCAGGCGCCCATGCGGCGCCTGTTTTTTTGCCCGCACCGCCTGTATTGACGGGCGCCGTTGCCGATCGACCGAAGCCGTCCTCGACCCGCCTCGCTTGACATCCCTATGTTGCCCTTGTTTAATATGCGCTTGCACTTTTGCAGCAATGGCGCGGTGTGCGTCACGAACGAAAACGAGGAAACGAGTGAACAAGACAGAACTGATCGAAGAAATCGCGAAGTCCGCGGACATTACGAAGGCCTCGGCGACGCGTGCACTCGACGCCATGATCGAAGCGGTCACCGAAAGCCTGAAGAAGAACGACAGCGTCACGCTGGTCGGTTTCGGCACCTTCACCGTGGGCGAGCGCGCAGCGCGTACCGGCCGCGATCCACGCACCAAGGAACCCATCAAGATCAAGGCTGCGAAGGTTCCGAAATTTAAGGCTGGTAAAGCGCTGAAAGATGCTGTAAACTAATGCCTTCTTCGCGATGACAAGCGTAGAAAGCAACAGGATAACGTCGTATCCATCCTGATGCTTGTTGTAGTGTTTATTTGCTGGAGCGGTAGTTCAGTTGGTTAGAATACCGGCCTGTCACGCCGGGGGTCGCGGGTTCGAGCCCCGTCCGCTCCGCCACCAAATAAACGCGATGACGAAAGTCTGGAGCGGTAGTTCAGTTGGTTAGAATACCGGCCTGTCACGCCGGGGGTCGCGGGTTCGAGCCCCGTCCGCTCCGCCAGAATTCGAGTAGTATGGAGTGCCCTGAAGGGTAGCTCCGCAAGAAGGGGCGAACGCAAGTTCGCCTTTTTTTTTAACTTGTGCGTGAGCCGATCCCAGTAGGTGGGGGGAAGCTCATGGCGATGCATGGCACGCGTGGGCAAGGCGCGAGGAGGCCGCATGGCGGGCCATGCAACGACGAGCAACGCTGCCCACGCTTGCCAGGCGCGCCAGGAGCGACTCCCACCTACTGGGATCGGCTCATAATGCATTCTCAACCTTGAATGGCTGACCATGTTTGAATTTATTCGGACCCACAAGCGCTGGATGTACGGGATCCTGCTGCTCTTGATCGTTCCCTCGTTCGTGTTCGTGGGGATGGAAAGTTACCAGAGCAACGATGGCGGCGCCGGTGTCGCCACCGTCGATGGCCAGAAGATCACCCAGCAGGAATGGGAAGACGCGCAGCGCCGCCAGATCGACCAGGCGCGCCAGATGATGGGTGCGCAGTTCGACCAGAAGCTGTTCGAGACCTCGGAAGCCAAGCAGGCGATCCTGAACAACCTGGTGGCCGAGCGCGCCATCAACGCCGAGATCAACCGCGCGCACATGAGCGTGAGCGATGCGACCCTGCAGAAGACCATCATGGACATCCAGCAGTTCCGCCTGCCGGACGGTGGCTTCGACATGGAAGGCTACAAGGCCGCGCTGGCGGCGCAGGGCATGACGCCTGAGATGTTCGACCAGCGCCTGCGCCGTGACCTGACCGTGCAGCAGCTGTCGGGCTCGATCCAGGCAACTGCCTTCGCGCCGCGCACCGTGGCCAACCGCCTGTCGGACATCAACGATCAGGAACGCGAAGTGCAAGAGGTCCTGTTCCCGCTGTCGACCTATCTGCCGCAGGTGAAAGTGACCGACGAGATGGTCAAGGCCTACTACGACAAGAACGCGCAACTGTTCCAGATCCCTGAGCAGGTAAAGGCCGAGTACGTCGTGTTCGATGCGTCGACCGTCGAGAACCAGGTGCAGGTAACCGACGCCGAAGTCACCGACTACTACAACAAGAACCTCAAGAACTACACCACGCCCGAGCAGCGCAGCGCGAGCCACATCCTGATCACGGTGTCGCGCGACGCCAGCGCCGCCGACCAGGCTGCCGCGAAGAAGAAGGCGGAATCGGTGCTGGCCGAAGTCCGCGCCAATCCGGACAACTTCGCCGCCATTGCCAAGGCCAATTCGCAAGACCCGGGCTCGGCCCAGTCGGGCGGCGACCTGGGCGTGGTCGAGAAGGGCCTGTTCGTGAAGTCGGTCGAGGATTCGATCTACGCGCTGAAAGAGGGCGAGACGAGCGGCCTGGTGCAGTCGGAATTCGGCTGGCACATCATCAAGGTCACCGGCGTCAAGCCGTCGTCGCAGCGCTCGCTGGACGACGCCAAGGGCGACATCGCCGCCGACCTCAAGAAGCAGAAGATGGCGGCCAAGTACACCGAACTGGCCGGCGTGTTCAGCGAGACCGCGTATGACCAGTCCGAGAGCCTGAAGCCGGTCGCCGACAAGCTCAAGCTGCAGATCCAGACCGCCGACAACCTGACCCGCACGCCGAATCCGGCGCTGGGCGACTCGCCGATCAACAACGCCAAGTTCCTGGCCGCCCTGTTCAGCGCCGACGCGATCAAGAACAAGCGCAATACCGAAGCGGTCGAAGTGGCGCCGAGCGTGCTGGTGTCGGGCCGCGTGGTGGAGTTCCGTCCGGCCACCAAGCGTCCATTGGCTGAAGTCGAAGCGCAGATCCGCCAGCGCGTGACCCTTGAAGAAGCGGGCCGCCTGGCGCGCGCCGCCGGCGAAGCGAAGCTGAATGCCGCCAAGGCGTCTGGCGACGCCACCGGCTTCGGCGCGCCAGTCAGCGTGTCGCGTACCAAGGAGCCGGCCATCAACCAGACCGCGGCGATCGCCGTGCTGAAGGCCGACGTGACCAAGCTGCCGGCCTATGTCGGCGTCGAGGTGCCGGGCCAGGGGTATGGCGTCTACCGCATCGGCAAGGTGTCGCAACCGGCCCAGCCGGATACGGCGCGCCGCAAGCAGGAATCCGACCAGATCGGCAACCTGGTGGGCCAGCAGCAGATGTATGACTACGTCGAAGCGCTCAAGGCCAAGGCCAAGGTGAAGATCAACGTCAAGCCGACTGAACTCGGCGCCAATACCGACAGTCAGTAAGTAGATCGTCGGACGACAAAAAGCCCGGCTGCGCGAGCAGCCGGGCTTTTTGCGTTGTGGCGGCCTGTCCCGGTCAGGCGCGTCCTGACAGCGAACGATAGTGTACGAAGGAACTCTGCAAAAAGTCGAAGGTCAATAACATGATTGGCTGCGCCATGATGACGAGACAAACTCTTTGACGCCGAAAGGAGAAATACGTGGACGACGACGAGGACTCGGTCGACCCGGGCTGGCAGCGCCTGTATGACGCCCTGGTCCTCACCTGCAAGTGGTTCGGCGACGAAAACGCTTTCGGGCGCGCTGACTTCTGGGTGGTCGACGACGACTGGGGATGCCACAACCAGAAGCTCTGCGTGTCTTCCCAGACCTTTCTCACACCAGAAGTCGCCCTGGCGATCCAGCGCTGCGTCAGGCAGGCCGGCGCTCCCGGGGCGCAGGTAATGATCCAGCTCGAGCTCCAGGGCGAGGCAGGCGCTGCGGTCCCTCCCGAGGGATTGATCGTCACGGCCGACGCCATCACCGAGTACTGGAATCTCGAGCGGGTGCGGGCGATCGTCGGCGACGACTTCTACCGCAGTCGCGCACCCAGTTAGCTAGGCGGCGTGCAGCCGGCGCGCCGCCTGCAGAAAGTCGTCCGGTGCGATGTCGTCCAGCGTCAGGACGTCGGCCTGCGGGTAACGCACGAAGTTGCGGTCGATCGAGCGCAGGTAGGCCGGATCGTAGTGCTGCGCCAGCAGCTGGTCGACCAGTTCCGCCATTTCGCCGCCGTTGGCCATCGCATGCCAGGCATCGATCTGCGTGCGGCCGTGGAGCTGCACCAGGTGATCGAGCTGGGTGTTGAGGGCCGACGGATCGGCGCAGAAGTGCTCGTAGTCTTCCATCAGCAGGCGCACGCGGTTCGGGCGCGACAGGTTGACGGCGATACAGGGCGAGGCGCGCATGCGCTCCATCACCAAGCCCGGCACGCGCAGGTTGCCGACCTTCTTGCTCTCGGACTCGACGAACACGGGTTTGCTCGGGTCGAAGCGGCGCAGCTTGTCCCACACCAGGCTTTCGAACATCTTCTGGGTCGGTTGCGGTTCGTTCGGCAGGTGGCCCAGCACCGAGCCGCGGTGGGCGGCAAGCTTTTCAAGGTCGAGCACCTGGGCGCCGATGCCGTCGAGCGTTTCGAGCAAGCGGCTCTTGCCGCTGCCGGTGGTGCCGCAGACGACGCGAAAATTCAGTTCGGGCGGATTCTCCAGCGCCGTGCTCACGTGGGCGCGATAGGCCTTGTAGCCGCCTTCGAGCTGCGCCACCGGCCAGCCGATGCGCGCCAGGATATGCACCATCGCGCCGCTGCGGTTGCCGCCGCGCCAGCAATACACCAGCGGACGCCAGTCGCGCGGTTTGTCGGCGAACAGCGTTTCGATGTGGCGCGCGATATTGTGGGCGACGATCGGCGCGCCGACCTTCTTGGCTTCGAACGCGCCGACCTGCTTGTACAGCGTGCCGACCTGGATGCGCTGCTCGTCGTTCAGGACCGGGCAATTGATCGCGCCGGGAATGTGGTCGAGGGCGTACTCGGCCTCGCTGCGCGCGTCGATGATCGCATCGAATCCGTCGAGTTGCGGCAGCAGGGCGTCGAACCCCAGGACTTCCGGATACTTCATGCTCATTGAAAGCTTATTTCTTGATTAGCGCCGCGAACTGCGGCCAGATGTTATTGAGGATGATCGGGTGCGCCTGGGCCGTCGGATGCAGCCGGTCCTGCTGGAACAGCGCCGGCTTGTCGGCCACGCCTTCGAGCATGAACGGCACCAGCGGCGACCTGGTGGACTTGGCGACGCTCTCGAACATATTGAAGAAGCGTTCGGTGTATGCACGCCCGTAGTTCGGCGGCATGCGCATGCCGACCAGCAGCACGCGCGCCCTGGTCTCTTGCGCCATGGCGATCATGGCGCGCAGATTCGCTTCGGCGGACGGCACCGGCAAGCCGCGCAGGCCGTCGTTGGCCCCCAGTTCGATCACGACGATGTCGGGCCGGTGCTGCTTGATCAGGGCCGGCAGGCGCGCGCGGCCGCCGCTGGTGGTCTCGCCGCTGATGCTGGCGTTGACCACCTTCGCTGCGATTTTCTCGCGTTGCAGTTTCTGCTCCAGCAGGGCCACCCAGCCCGCGCCGCGCGCGATGCCGTATTCGGCCGACAGGCTGTCGCCCACCACGAGCACCGTTTTTGGTGCAGAATAGGCGCTCGCCGTCGCGGCCAAGGTGAGGAAAGCGACGACAGTCAAATTTTTAAGAAAAGCTAGCATGCGTGATCATCCCGAGGCATTCAAAAACGGCGTCAGCGACGCCGGCGTTCATGCAGGCCGTCCGCCCGCGATCCAGGTAAGCGGTTTGTCGAAGAAGGTGGCCGACGCCAGCGGCGAGCTCACCATCCTGCAAAACGTCGATTTTACCGTGCAACCGGCCGAGACGCTCGCGCTCGTCGGCGCTTCCGGCTCCGGCAAGTCGACCTTGCTCGGCCTGCTGGCCGGTCTCGACACGCCATCGTCCGGCACCGTGCTGCTCGATGGCACCGACATCTTCGCCCTCGACGAGGACGGCCGCGCCGCCTTTCGCAAGGCCAAGCTGGGCTTCGTGTTCCAGTCGTTCCAGCTGCTGGCCCACCTGACCGCGCTCGAGAACGTGATGCTGCCGCTCGAACTGCGCGGCGACCCCAAGGCGCGCGAGAAGGCGACCGAGATGCTGGGGCGCGTCGGCCTGTCGAGCCGCCTGAAGCACTATCCCAAGTTCCTCTCCGGCGGCGAGCAGCAGCGCGTCGCGCTGGCGCGCGCCTTCGTCACCGAGCCGCCGCTGCTGTTCGCGGACGAACCGACCGGCAGCCTCGACGCCGCCACCGGCGAATCCGTGATCCAGCTGATGTTCGAGCTCAATCGCGAACGCGGCTCGACGCTGGTGCTGGTGACCCACGACCCGGGCATGGCCGCGCGTTGCGGCCGGACCATCACCATCGCGGCCGGCCGCCTGGTCGAATAACACCGTCAACCGCCGGCGGCATCCTTCGCCAGCCGGTTCACTACCTTGCGCACGGCCGCCGGCAATTCGCCGGCGGTCATGCCGATCGGGCCGATGCCTTCGTCGACCAGCGCATCGGCGGCAGCGCCATGCACCCAGGTGGCCGCGGCTGCCGCCTCCCATCCCGGCCAACCCTGCGCCAGCAAGGCGCCGCAGATCCCGGCCAGCACGTCGCCGCTGCCCGCCGTCGCCAGGCCCGCGTTGCCCGTGGGGTTGACCAGCACCTCGCCGTCGGGCCGCGCGATCACCGTGCCCGAGCCCTTCAGGATCACCGTCGCATTGGTGCGAAGCGCCATTTCGCGCGCCGCTTCCAGCCGGTCGGATTGCACGACCGCCGCCGTCATCCCGAGCAGGCGCGCGCCTTCGAGCGGATGCGGCGTCAAGACCGCCGGCGCCGTGCGCTGCGCCAGGCGCGATTGCAGGTCGGGACTGGCGCCGATCAGGTTCAGCGCATCGGCGTCGATCACCAGCGGGCTGTCGCTGTCGAGGGCCTTGGCCAGCAGGCGGATCGCATTGGCCGAGTCGCCCATGCCCGGGCCGATCACCAGGGTGCGGCCAGGGAAATCGAAGTCGTCGGCCGCGCGGAACATGATCTCGGGCTGGCTGCTGTCGTAGCCGGGCGGCGCGCCCAGCGCGGCGACGAAGACGCGGCCGGCGCCGGCATACAGCGCGCCGCGCGCGGACAGCACCGGCGCGCCGGCCATGCCATGGGCGCCACCCACGACGGCGACGTCGCCGAAGCTGCCTTTATGGGTGTTGTGGCGGCGCGCCGTGAAACGGGCGGCGAACAGCGGCAGGCCGTTCAGGCGCGCCGTGGCGCGCGGCAGCACATCGACGCCGACGCCGAGCATGTCGACCCGTACCTGGCCGGCATGGTCGCGGCCATCGGCCGTGTGCAGCCCGGGCTTGTCGGCGAGGAAGGTGATCGTGTGCGTGGCGCGCACCGCAATGCCGTCCGGGCCGATCACGGCGCCGGTGTCGGCGTCCAGCCCGCTCGGCACGTCGAGCGCCAGGATCGGGCAGCGGATCGTCTCGAGCCCCACCACCAGCTCGCGGTGGTCGCCGTCGACCGGCCGCTCGAGGCCGATGCCGAACAGGCCGTCGATCACCAGGCCCCATTCGGCGCCGGGCGGCAGCATGTCGATCCAGCCGACCGAGCCGGCGCGGGCGCGCTCGTAGGCGGCCGCCGTCTCGGCCGAGGCGTCGCGCCGGCCGGGCAAGTGCAGGACGGTGGCGTCGACGCCGGCCTCGGCCAGGTTGGCCGCGGCTTCGAGCGCGTCGCCGCCATTGTTGCCGGGGCCGGCCAGCACCAGCACCGGCCGGTCGCGCCGGTCGCCCAGCAGCTCGAGGGCGAAGTCGGCCGCAGCCTTGCCGGCGCGCTGCATCAGGATGCCCGGCGCCAGGCCGGCGTAGGCTGCTTGTTCGATGGCGCGCAGTTGCGCGACCGTGTAAAGATGTCGTTCCATGCTCGTGTCTGGTCGTGAGGGACAGGTTTGATTGTCGTGCATTTCCGCCAACGTTGTCGCGCCGTCCGATCTACAATAGGCGTTTCCCCCGTTACAGCAGGAGCAAGGCATGGACTGGCAGTTCTGGATCGACCGAGGCGGCACCTTCACCGACATCGTGGCGCGGCGCCCGGACGGACAACTCGTCACGCACAAGCTGCTGTCCGAAAATCCCGAACAGTACCGCGACGCCGCCGTGGCCGGCATCCGCCACCTGCTGGGCGTGGCGGCGGGCGAAGCGCTGCCGGCGGCAAGCGTCGAAGCCGTCAAGATGGGCACCACGGTGGCCACCAATGCGCTGCTCGAGCGCAAGGGCGAGCCGACGGCGCTGGCCATCACGCGGGGCTTCCGCGACGCGCTGCGCATCGCCTACCAGAACCGGCCGCGCCTGTTCGACCGCCACATCGTGCTGCCCGAGCTGCTGTATGCGCAGGTGATCGAGATCGACGAGCGCATGGGCGCCCACGGCGACGTCGTGCTGCCGCTGGACGAGACGTCCGCGCGCGCCGGCCTGCAGCAGGCCTTCGACGCCGGCCTGCGCTCGCTGGCGATCGTGTTCATGCACGGCTACCGCCACACGACGCACGAGGCGCAAGTGGCGCGCATCGCGCGCGAGATCGGTTTTACCCAGGTATCAAGCTCGCACGAGGTCAGCCCGATGATGAAGCTGGTCGCGCGGGGCGACACCACCGTGGTCGACGCCTACCTGTCGCCGATCCTGCGCCGCTACGTCGACCAGGTAGCGGGCGAGCTGCCGGGCGTGAACCTGCAGTTCATGCAGTCCAACGGCGGCCTGACCGATGCGCGCGCCTTCCAGGGCAAGGACAGCATTCTTTCAGGCCCGGCCGGCGGCATCGTCGGCATGGTGCGCGCCAGCCGGCTGGCCGGCTTCGAGCGCGTGATCGGCTTCGACATGGGCGGCACCTCGACCGACGTGTCGCACTTCTCGGGCGAGTTCGAACGCGTGTTCGAGACCCAGGTCGCGGGCGTGCGCATGCGCGCGCCGATGATGAGCATCCATACCGTGGCGGCCGGCGGCGGCTCGATCCTGCATTTCGACGGCAGCCGCTATCGCGTGGGGCCGGACAGCGCCGGCGCCAATCCGGGGCCGGCCAGCTATCGCCGCGGCGGACCGCTCGCTGTCACCGACTGCAACGTGATGCTGGGCAAGGTGCAGCCGAATTACTTCCCGCGCCTGTTCGGACCGGGCGGGGACGAAGCCCTCGATGCGGATGCGGTGCGGGCACGCTTCGACGAGATGGCGGACCAGATCGGCGCCGCTACCGGCGAACGTCCAGCGCCGGAAGCCGTGGCCGAGGGCTTCATCCAGATCGCCGTCGGCAATATGGCCAATGCGATCAAGCAGATCTCGGTGCAGCGCGGCCACGACGTCACCGACTACGCGCTCACCAGCTTCGGCGGCGCCGGCGGCCAGCACGCCTGCCTGGTGGCCGATGCGCTGGGCATGAAGACCGTGTTCATCCACTCGCTGGCCGGGGTGCTGTCGGCCTACGGCATGGGCCTGGCCGACCAGACCGCGATGCGCGAGCAGGCGGTCGAAGAGAAGCTGTCGGATGCGGCGCGCGAGGCGCTGGCGGCGCGCCTGTCGGCGCTCGGCGAGTCCGCGCGCGGCCAGTTGCTGCATCAAGGCGTGGAGCCGGGGCGCATCGCCCTGGTCGAGCGCGTGCACCTGCGGTACGAGGGCACCGATTCGGCGCTGGTCGTGCAGTTCGACGACGTGGCGTCGATGCAGGCGCAGTTCGAGCAGGCGTATAAACGCCGCTATTCGTTCCTGATGCCGTCGCGTGCGTTGATCGTCGAAGCCGTGTCGGTGGAAGCGATCGGGCAGTCCGATGCGCCGCCGGAGCAGCCGGCAAACGCGATGACATCCGATGCCGCGCCGGCGCCGCAGGAAACCGTGCGCATGTACAGCGGCGCGCAGTGGCACGACACCGGCATCTACGCCCGCCGCACGCTGCAGCCCGGACACGTGGTGCGCGGCCCGGCGATCATCGCCGAAGACAATGCGACCACGATCGTGGAGCCGGGCTGGCAGGCGCAGGTCACCAGCTACAATCACCTGGTGCTGCAACGGGTGGAAGCGCTGCCGGAACGGCGCGCGATCGGCACCACGGCCGATCCGGTGATGCTCGAGATCTTCAACAACCTGTTCATGTCGATCGCCGAGCAGATGGGCTTGCGGCTGCAGAACACGGCCTATTCCGTCAACATCAAGGAACGCCTGGACTTCAGCTGCGCGATCTTCGATCACGACGGCAACCTGGTCGCGAACGCGCCGCACATGCCGGTGCACCTGGGCTCGATGGGCGAGAGCATCAAGACCGTGATGCGCGAGAACGCGGGCCGGATGCGCTCGGGCGACGTCTACGTGCTCAACGATCCCTATAACGGCGGCACCCACTTGCCGGACGTGACCGTCATCTCGCCGGTGTTCGACGAAGCGGGCAACGACATCCTGTTCTACGTCGGCTCGCGCGGCCACCACGCCGATATCGGCGGCACCACGCCGGGCTCGATGCCGCCCGACTCGGATCACATCGAGCAAGAGGGCGTGTTGATCAACAATTTCAAGCTGGTCGACGGCCTCGATGGCGTCCTGCGCGAGACGCAAGCGCGCGCGATGCTGCAGGGCGCGCGCTACCCGGCGAGGAATGCCGACCAGAACATGGCCGACCTGCGCGCCCAGGTGGCGGCGAACCAGAAGGGCGTCGAGGAGCTGCGCAAGATGGTCGCGCACTTCGGCCTGGACGTCGTGCGCGCCTACATGGGCCATGTGCAGGACAATGCGGAAGAAGCCGTGCGGCGCGTGATCTCGGCGCTCAAGGACGGCAGCTTCCACTACGAGCTCGATAACGGCGCCCACATCGATGTCGCAATCCGGGTCGACCAGGCCACGCGCAGCGCGGAAGTCGATTTCACGGGCACGTCAGGCCAGCTGCCGAACAACTTCAATGCGCCGTCGAGCGTGTGCATGGCGGCGGTGCTGTACGTGTTCCGCACGCTCGTGGACGACGAGATTCCGCTGAACGCCGGTTGCCTGAAGCCGTTGAAGGTCATCATCCCGCCCGGCTCGATGCTCAATCCGCATTACCCGGCTTCGGTGGTGTCGGGGAACGTCGAGACCTCGACCTGCATCACCAACGCGCTGTATGGCGCGCTGGGCGTGATGGCGGCGGCGCAGGGTACGATGAACAACTTCACCTTCGGCAACGCGCGCTACCAGTACTACGAGACCATTTCGGGCGGCTCGGGCGCGGGCGAAGGATTCAATGGCACCGACGTCGTGCAGACGAATATGACCAACTCGCGCCTGACCGATCCCGAGATCCTGGAATTCCGCTTCCCGGTGCGGCTGGAGAGTTACGAGATCCGGCACGGATCGGGCGGAGCGGGTCGCTGGCATGGCGGCAATGGCGGCGTGCGCAAGGTGCGCTTCCTGGAGCCGATGACGGCGGCGATCCTGTCGAACAACCGGATTCACGCGCCGTTCGGGATGGCCGGTGGACAAGAGGCAGAGTGCGGGCGCAATCGCGTCGAACGTGCCGACGGCCAGGTCGAAGAGCTGGGCCATATCGGCAAGACCGATATGGGCGTGGGCGACGTGTTCGTGATCGAGACGCCGGGCGGGGGCGGGTACGGGGAACCTGCCTGATCCGATTTGCTCGGTTTGCTCAGCGCCGCTGGTGACCGCGACCGTGGCCGCCGTGGCGGTGGCCGCCATGTCCGCCATGGTGGCCGCGCCACCCGTGGCCGCCATGATAGTGGCCCCTGCCGTGGTGATGGCCGTGCCCGTAGTGGCGCGGGCCGCGGTCGTAGTACGAGAAGCCCAGGCCGAGCGTGACTGGCGGATAGGCGTAGGCAGGGCTGCTGTAGGGATACGCGCCGTAATAGGGGTAGGCGGGGTAGGCGGGGTAGGCCGAATAGCTGGAGTAGCCATAAGCGGGCACGTAGGCGCCATCGTAGGTCGCATACGGAGGTCCGTAGGCCACGCAGCCTCCGAGACCGCATGCCAGCAAGAGCGAAAAAGTCAGGCGTTTCGCCGCGCCTTTGATCTGCAAGTTCATGGCAGACCCTCATCGTGGGACGATGATTCATTCTAGTCCCTTGCCGGACGGGCGTTGGCGGCGCAGTTGTAAGGAATTGCTACGACGATAGGGGCGGCGGGCCGGGAAGGCGATGATTTGAACTCAGCCGAACCGATAAATGCTTCCGGGCATAGAGGAAATGCATGTCGCATCGATCCATTCCACGATTCGCTCTGCTCGCCGTATGCGGCCTGTTGGGTGCGTGTGGCAGTACGAAGCCTGCAATGCCGTCTGCGGCCAATGCGCTTGTCCGGGCGCCCGGCGCTGCCGCACCGCTCGCCGTGGTCGGCGTTGCCTGGGACAACTTCAATCACCGTGGCAATATGTGGGCGTGCCGGGACTTGGCCAGTGGCGAGATCGTCTCGACCAGCATGTGTCACGGTCTGGTCAAGGACGACCGCCATTGGCCGGGAATGGCGGTCCCATCCAGTTATCGCGGCATGCCCGACCCGTGACGTGATCTAGACAGTGGCAATACCATACTTCCTGCGCGCCGCCTGATACTCATCGCTCAACGCCACCAACCTTGGATGTTGCGCATCCTGCGCCCGAATCCCTTCCAGCAGCTGGGCCGCCGTGTCGCCCAGCGGGTGATCCCACCCCAGCTCGTTCACCTGGCGCAGGATGCCGCCGGCGGTGGCCACCATCACCTGCAGATTGTGCGGCGCGATGTGCAGCGCCTCGAGCAGGGTCTGCACCGCGCCGCGCACGTCGCCCATATTGCGCTTCTCGTCGGCCACGCCGAGCAGGATCTGCGCCTGCGCCCGCAGTTGCTGGCCCATGCCCTCGACCATGTCGGTGCGGCCGGCATTGACGAACACGTGCATCGCCTGGTCGACCGAGACGCCGCTGTTCGACTCGTTCATCACCGTCAGCATGACGTTCGAGGCCTGCTCGTCCAGCTGGTGATCCAGGCACGCCTTGGCCAGGTCCATGCGCAGGCCGGGCGAGGTCGCGCCGCCGGCGCGCACCGCCGTCACCGCCGCCTGCAGCTCGGCGATCGCGGCGCCGGCGTTGCCGCTCTTGTCGAGCACGAGCGAGTTGGCATAGGCGCGGCAGGCGTCCGCCGCCGGGTTGCCGCGCATCGAGCGCTCCAGGTCGCGCACCACGCCGGTCGCGCCGAGCAGGTCGTCGCGCGTGACCAGCGCCTTGACCAGGTTGACGTGGTCTTCGGGATTGCGAAACTCCGAATAGCGGGCCTTGGTCACCACCTGGCGGAACGATTTTTCGGCGCCATCGACGTCGCCCGCCGCGAGCGCCACTTCGCCGAGCTTGCGCAGGCGCCGCACCACGTGCGGCGAGATCGCCACCGCGTCTTCGAGCACCTTCTTGGCCAGCTCCGGCTCGTGGCTCGCCTCCAGGCAGCGCGCCAGCAGGTCGTAGCCGGCCATCAGGCGCGGATTGGCGGCCAGCAGTTCTTCGAGGATGGTGCGGGCGTCGTCCACCTGGTCGAGCGCGAACAGGGTGCGCGCCATGCCCAATGCCGCCCAGCCGAGAGGACGCTCGGCCAGCACCTCGCGGTAGACGGCGGCGGCCTCGTGGTGCTCGTTCAGGCTCGTGTGCAATTCGGCGCGGATGCGGGCAAAGTCGGCGCCGTAGCGCGGTTGGGCGCCAGCGCCGTCGCGGCAGGCGGCGATCGCTTCGCGCGGCTTGCCCTGGGCCGCCAGCTGCCAGGCCGGGAGCAGGGCGGCGCGGCGCTCCAGTGCGCGCTTGATGCGCCCGCTCAGCATCTCCACCGTGAAGGGCTTGAGGACGTAGTCGGTCGGCGTCAGTTCGGCCGCGCTCACCACCTTGTCGTGGACGCCCTCGGAGGTGAGCATGATGAAGATCGTCGACGCCGAGATCAGGTGGTGGTGGCGCAGGTCTTCCAGCAACTGCTGGCCGTCCTGGCCTTCGCCGCTGCCGCCGGCCAGGTCGTACTCGCACAGGATGACGTCGTAGGCGCGCCGCTGCAGCTCGCGGATGGCCGTGTTGGCGTTGATCGCATACTCGACCTTGTTGATGCCCGCCAGGTTCAGCATGTTCTGCAGGCTGGTGCGCATTCCCGGGTTCGGGTCGACCACCAGCACCGCCAGGTTTCCATTCTCTTGCATCGTCGCTCTCGTCCAGGTCATCCGGCGCCACGCGGAAGGGGGCGCGTTTAAATATTGTCTACCGTAAAGATACCGGCAAGTTTCAATCCGATCAAGGAAACTGCAGTGCCATATTGTCAGTCGGCCGAGGGCCCGACCATAGTGCAACACTGTATAATAGCGGGCTATCTTCCACCCTAGCAGCCACGCTGCATCAACGACTGTCCAAGCCATGTTGATTCTGCCGGGTTCCAATGCCCTGTCCGCCTTCCGTAGCCAACGCCTCCTGAGCCAACTGCAAGCCGTCGCCCCGTCGATCGCCGCCGTCCAGGGACGCTTCTACCACTTCATCGACACCAGCGCACCGCTCTCCACTGACGATACGCAACGTCTGTCGGCCATGCTCACCTATGGCGAGCCGGCGGCCGAAACGCTGTACGAGGGCGTGACCGAGGAGTTCTTCGTCATTCCGCGCCTGGGCACGATTTCGCCGTGGGCCTCGAAAGCGACCGACATCGCCCACAACTGCGGCATGGCTCACGTGCACCGCATCGAGCGCGGCGTCGGCTACACCGTGGTCCTCAAGAGCGGCATCCTGGGCAGCAGCATCGGCGCCGCCAAGAAGCTCAGCAGCGAGGAACTGGAAGCGGTCAGCGCGCTGCTGCACGACCGCATGACCGAATCGGTGCTGCGCAGCGCCGACGACGCCCAGCACCTGTTCAACGAACTCGAAGGCAAGCAGCTGGAAAGCATCGATGTGCTGGGCGCTGGTCGCGACGCGCTGGTGCGCGCCAACACCGAACTCGGCCTGGCGATGTCGGAAGACGAAGTCGACTACCTGCACGACGCCTTCACCAAGGCGCAGCGCAACCCGACCGACGTCGAGCTCATGATGTTCGCCCAGGCGAACAGCGAGCACTGCCGCCACAAGATCTTCAACGCCGACTGGATCATCGACGGCGTCAAGCAGGACAAATCGCTGTTCGGCATGATCAAGAACACGCACCAGTTGAATCCGCGCGGCACCGTGGTCGCCTACAGCGACAACTCGTCGATCATCGAAGGCGCCACCGTCACCCGCTTCTTCCCGCGCGACGGCCAGGAATACGGCGCGTCGACCGAGCTGGTGCACACCCTGATGAAGGTCGAGACCCACAACCACCCGACCGCGATCTCTCCGTTCCCGGGCGCCTCGACCGGCGCCGGCGGCGAGATCCGTGACGAGGGCGCGACCGGCCGCGGCGCCAAGCCGAAGGCGGGCCTGACCGGTTTCACGGTGTCGAACCTGCTGCTGCCCGGCGCCCAGCGTCCGTGGGAAAACGCATCGGACGTGACCAAGGGCGAGCGTCTTGACGCCGTCTACGGCAAGCCGGAGCGCATCGCCTCGCCGCTGCAGATCATGATCGACGGTCCGATCGGCGGCGCCGCCTTCAGCAATGAATTCGGCCGTCCGGTCCTGGGCGGCTACTTCCGCGCCTACGAGCAGAACGTCGGCGCCGCGAACGCGGTCTACGGCTACCACAAGCCGATCATGATCGCCGGCGGCATCGGCAACATCTCGGCCCGGCACACCCACAAGGACGAGATCCCGGTCGGCAGCCTGCTGATCCAGCTCGGCGGCCCGGGCATGCGCATCGGCATGGGCGGCAGCGCCGCCTCGTCGATGGCGACCGGCACCAACACCGCCGACCTGGACTTCGACTCGGTCCAGCGCGGCAATCCAGAGATGGAACGCCGCGCGCAGGAAGTCATCAACGGCTGCTGGCAGCTGGGAGAGGACAACCCGATCATCTCGATCCACGACGTCGGCGCCGGCGGCCTGTCGAACGCCTTCCCCGAAATCGTCAACGACGCCAAGCGCGGCGCGATTTTCGACCTGCGCAAGGTGCCGCTGGAAGAGAGTGGCTTGGCGCCAAAGGAAATTTGGTCAAACGAGTCGCAAGAGCGATATGTGTTGGCAATTTCGCCTGATGACCTTACAAAATTTGCATCGCTGTGCGAGCGTGAGCGCTGCCCGTTTGCCGTGGTCGGCACCGCCACCGAAGAGCGCCAGCTGAAGCTGATCGACCAGCAAGAAGGTAATTCGCCGGTCGACATGCCGATGGATGTGTTGCTCGGCAAACCGCCGAAGATGCTGCGCGACGTCGAACACGTCCAGCACGTCTTCCCGCCGGTGGACCTGACCGGCATCGAGCTGCCGGAAGCCGCGCGTCGCGTGCTGCTGAACCCGGCCGTGGCCGATAAATCGTTCCTGATCACCATCGGCGACCGTACTGTCGGCGCCACCAGCGTGCGCGACCAGATGGTCGGCCCATGGCAGGTGCCGGTCGCCGACTGCGCCGTCACCGCGATGGCCTTCGAAGGCTTCGTGGGCGAGGCGATGGCGATGGGCGAGCGCACCCCGCTGGCCGTGATCGACGCCGCCGCCTCGGGCCGCATGGCCGTCGGCGAGGCGATCACCAACATCGCCGCCGCCGCCATCGACGACATCTCGGACATCAAGCTGTCGGCCAACTGGATGGCCGCCTGCGGCCAGCCTGGCCAGGATGCGGCGCTGTTCGACACCGTCAAGGCGGTCGGCATGGAACTGTGCCCGGCGCTGGGCGTGTCGATCCCGGTGGGCAAGGATTCGCTGTCGATGCGCACCACCTGGAACGACGAAGGCCAGAACAAGGCCGTCATCTCGCCGGTGTCGCTGATCGTGTCGTCGTTCGCGCCGGTTACCGACGTGCGCCGTTCGCTGACCCCGCAACTGCGCACCGACAGCGGCGAAACCTCCCTGATCCTGATCGACCTGGGCCGCGGCAAGAACCGCCTGGGCGCCTCGATCCTGGCGCAAGTCACCCAGCAACTGGGCGACTCGGTGCCGGACGTCGATTCGCCGCAAGACCTGAAAGCCTTCTTCGTCGCGATCCAGCAGCTGAACAAGGACGGCAAGCTGCTGGCCTACCACGACCGCTCGGACGGCGGCCTGTTCGCCACGCTGACCGAGATGGCCTTCGCCGGCCGCACCGGCGTGTCGGTTAACCTCGACATCCTGACCATGGAAGGCGAGCACGCGTCCGACTGGGGCGACGCCAAGAACTGGGCCGGCCAGGTGGCCGAGCGCCGCAACGAGATGACCCTGCGCGCGCTGTTTTCCGAAGAGCTGGGCGCCGTGATCCAGGTGCGCGCGGACGACAAGAGCGCGGTGATGAACGTGCTGCGCGACCAGGGCCTGGGCGCCTGCAGCCACATCATCGGTAAGCTCAACGACCGCGGCGCGATCGAGTTCACCCGTGATGCGAAAGTGATCTACAACGAGTCGCGCAGCAGCCTGCACCGCCTGTGGAGCGAGACCAGCTGGCGCATCGCGCGCCTGCGCGACAACCCGGCGTGCGCCGATTCGGAATACGACCGCCTGCTGGACGAAACCGACCCAGGCATGCAGCCGAAGATCACCTTCGACCTGGCGGACAATGTCGCGGCGCCGTTCATCGCGACCGGCGTGCGCCCGCGCGTGGCGATCCTGCGCGAGCAGGGCGTCAACTCGCACATCGAGACTGCATGGGTGATGCACCAGGCCGGCTTCGCCGCGATCGACGTCCACATGAGCGACCTGATCGCCGGCCGCGCCAAGCTGGACGACTTCCACGGCATCATCGCCGTCGGCGGCTTCTCGTATGGCGACGTGCTGGGCGCGGGCGAGGGCTGGGCCAAGACCATTTTGTTCAACCCGCAGCTCTCGGAGCAGTTCGCGAAGTTCTTCCAGCGCCAGGACACCTTCGGCCTCGGTGTCTGCAACGGCTGCCAGATGATGAGCAACCTGAAATCCATCATTCCGGGCGCGCATGCGTGGCCGAAGTTTACCCGCAACAAGTCGGAACAGTTCGAAGCGCGCTTCGGCATGGTCGAGGTGCTGGATTCGCCGTCGATCTTCTTCGCGGGCATGGCCGGCACCCAGGCGCCGATCGCCATCGCCCACGGCGAAGGCTTCGCCGACTTCTCGCTGACCGGCGACCTGAGCGCCGTCAACCAGTCGATGCGCTTCGTCGACAACCGCGGCCAGGCGACTGAGGTCTATCCGTTCAACCCGAACGGCTCGCCGGGCGGGCTGACCTCGGTCACCACCGATGACGGCCGCTTCACCGTGCTGATGCCGCACGCCGAGCGCGTGTTCCGCGCCGCGACGCATTCGTGGGCGCCGGAATCGTGGGGTGACGAGTCGCCGTGGATGCGCATGTTCCGCAATGCGCGCAAGTGGGTTGGCTGATCGGTTTAACTGATATGGAAAACGCCTCTTCGGAGGCGTTTTTATTTGGCCCGCTGACCGTCTCATTTCGAATTCCGGAAATCACGGGGATTTGGCATTCTGGCGCTTATTCAAGGTGGGTAATTTTATCTACTGACATTTCTGGCAGTGGTTCGAGTATGCTTCTATGAAATAATCTGGATTTTAGCCGGAGATCCGGATGTCTGTTTTATCGATTATCGCGTCGAATATCCCTGCGGCTACAGCAACATTTGTCGCGGCAGTGACGGCTTTGTTCGCCGCGCTCAAATATTACTCTGACAAAGCAGCCAAGGTTACCGAGTTCAGGAAGGCATGGGTTGAATCACTCCGGTTGGCGGTCGCGGAGTTTGGCGGCAGCATCCATTTGATTGTCGGAAGGATTTCGATCAAGTCAAAAGCGACCCCCGCCCCGGTACCGGCTAAAACTCCTTCAAAGTCACTTGAGGAAGAGCTTGCCAGCGAACTCCTTCCGTATTGGTCCAAGCTGAGGGTGTCGTACAACACCATTATCCTTCACTTGAACCCAGCAGAACACGAGTCTTATTTAATCGCCGAGAGGGCGGTGTCCGAATCCTGGCAGAGTAAGTTCCCACAAGGGACGAAAGACGCGCAAGTTTTCCGCTTCCTGTGCTGGTGCTTGAGCTTGGCGGATGCGCGAATTGGCGAGGTTCCGAGGCATCGGAAATCGCGTTGGAACCGAAGGCAGAAATTTAAAAAAATCCCGTCCGCTGAGCAAGTTACCGTCGCTGCGTTAACGACAGCGCAAGAGAAACTGCGAGAATCCTGTACCGATTTCGGCTCGATCCTGCTGCTTGCGGCATTCGCAACGCGTCAGCTGGCGCACGGCGACTATAAGACCGTGTTGAAGCATTATCCGGAGATTGAGCGTGGGATCCGTATAGTCGATACCGCTGCTGCGAACGTCGTGAAAGGCGTCTGGGAAGATGTCAAGAGAGGCGAGCCTAGTTCCCGGTGGGCGGGTCTCAGCGCATTAGGCATCTCGGTCCTTCTCATCGTCAGTATCGTCATCGGGCTAGTGTTGGCGCCAAAACAAAATAGTAGCTCATCAGGGACCAACTTCAATTTTTATCTTAACGACAAGCAGGTTGGAACTGTAGGTGGAAGAACTGATGCCGCTCATCCGTCAATAACGGTGAAGGTCATGGATCGAGCGTCAGGTCTGACCGTTTGATGCAGCAATCATAAACGCCTCTCCTGAGGCGTTTTTTTCGCCGGCACGATATACACTGTGTCGAACTCAACAAGGATTGAAGACCATGAATACGTTCGTCGTTCGTCCCTTATGCGCACTGATCGTGGTGCTTTCCACTGCCGCGAACGCGGCTCCCGACGGTATCCGGGTCGACGCCGCGACTCGCGCCGGCATCGTCCGCGGGCTGGCCCAGGCGATGGACGAGCAATACGTTTTTCCGGACAAGGCGAAACTGGTCGTCGAGCGCCTGGAGGCGAAGGAGAAGAGCGGCGCGTATGCTGACATAGCTACGCTGGAGGAGTTGGCGCGCGTCCTGAGCGCCGACCTGCGCGAGCCAACCAGGGATGGCCATCTGAGGGTCAGGGTCAGTGTCCAGCCGCTCCCGGACATTCCTCCCGAGCCGACGCCCGAGATGGAAAAGATGATGTTCGAGCACGACAGGGCCTCGAACTTCGGCGTGCGCAAGATCGAGACACCGCCGGGGAACATCGGCTATATCGACCTGCGGACGTTCGCGTCGGTCGACTTCGCCAGGGACATCATCGGCGCCGCGATGCAGGTGGTCGCCGACACCGATGCCCTGATCGTCGACCTGCGCAGTAACGGCGGGGGCGACGCGCAAACGGTCGCCTTCATGTCGAGCTATCTGTTCGACAAGCGCACCCACCTCAACGACCTGGTCTGGCGCGAGGGTGGGCTCCGCGAGTCGTTCTGGACCCAGGACGAGGTGCCGGGCAAGCGCTTCGGGGGGCAGAAGAAGATCTATGTCCTCACCAGCAAGAAGAGTTTCTCGGCTGCGGAGGAATTCGGCTACAACTTGCAGCAGCTAAAGCGTGCAACGCTCGTCGGCGAGACGACCGGCGGCGGCGCCCACCCGGGCGGCATGCGTCGCCTGCATCCCCATCTCTCGGTCTTCATTCCGAGCGGCCGGGCGGTCAATCCGATCAGCAAATCGAACTGGGAAGGCACGGGCGTCATCCCCGACGTGCCGGTCGCGGCGGACGAAGCCTTGCGTACGGCCCAGCGCCTGGCATTGAAGGCGCTGCTGGAGAAGCCGCGCGACGCCATGCATGCCGACCTGCTGCGCAAGCGCCTGGCCGAAGTCGACAAGCAGGGATAGGGCGGGCAGTCAGGGCATTGGACGCGCCAGGGTGTAACGTACGTCGGCGGCGCCGGCGTCGTCCCTGGTCCAGCCCTGGCGCGCATAGAACAGGTCGGCCCGCGTGCCGGCGCCCGTGTCGAGCGTGATCTCGGCGAAGCCCAGCTCGAACAGCCACGCCGTCGCCAGTCCGAGCAGGGCTTTCGCCAGCCCCTTTCCCTCGTGCGCGGGATTGACGAACAGCGCCCAGATCGAGCCATCGAGCCGGTTGGCATAGCTGAACGCGACGGTGACGCCATCGACCTGCGCAATCCAGCCGCGGCCATCCTTTTCCAGGAAATCTTGATACATCCGTGGCGTGACCCGCGCCGGGTCGCGCAACCGGTTCTCGAACACCGATAAACGGATGCGGGACATCTGCGGGATATCGGCGGCGGTCGCGCGCCGGAAAACGGGAACAGATGAGCGCATTCGTACTCGCACAAAAGAAAAGAGCGCCCCCGCAGGAGCGCTCTTCGAGACGGCTGGACAGCGATTACTGCACCTTGGCCTTCTTGACCAGGCTTTCGCGGTATGCCGCCAGCTGACGCTGCTGCAGGCCTTCCGCGACTTGCTGCTTGACTTCTTCCAGCGGCGGAACCTTGGTCGCGCGCACGTCTTCCAGCTTGATGACGTGGAAGCCGAACTGCGACTTGACCGGGGTCTCGGTGATGGCGCCTTTTTGCAGGGCGACCATGGCTTTCGAGAACTCAGGCACGTAGGTCGCCGGGCTTGCCCAGCCCAGGTCGCCGCCGTTCTGGGCGCTGCCGTCCTTCGACTGCTTGGCCAGCTCTTCGAACTTGCCGCCGGCCTTCAGCTTGGCGATGATGCCCTTGGCGTCGGCTTCGGAATCGACCAGGATGTGGCGGGCGTGGTATTCCTTGTCGCCGATCATGGCCTTTTGCTTGTCGTACTCGGCCTTGATCTCGGCATCCTTGACCGGGTTCTTCTTGACGTAGTCGGCCAGCATCGCATTGATGATGATGCTCTGGCGGGCGTTGTCGATGGCCGATTTGACGTCGGCGCGGTTGCCGATGTTCTGCTTGTCGGCTTCCTGGATCAACACTTCACGGCTGATCAGGTCTTTCTTGATCGCATCGCGCAGCTCAGGGGAATCGGTGGCGCGGCCCTGGGCGACGACTTGCTTGACCAGCTGGTCGACCCTCGCTTGCGGGATCGCCTTGCCATTGACGGTTGCAGCGTTTTGCGCGAGTGCAGGCAGGGCAACCAATGCGGTCATGGCTAACAACAGGCGGGCTGGCTTCAAAATCATTGTTGAGATCCTATATAAACACGAAAAGTATCGCCGCAGGCGACGAAAGCCGGCGCATGCTCAGCGCCGGCGACAGCACATATTACTGCACCTTTGCCTTTTTGACCATTTGCTCCTGGTAGTCACGCAGCTTCTCTTGCGCCAGGGTGTCGGCGATCTGCGGCTTGACTTCTTCCAGCGACGGCAGCTTGACCGCACGGGTGTCGTCCAGCTTGATCACGTGGAAGCCGGCGTTGGTCTTGACCGGCACGTCGGTGATCGCGCCTTTCTGCAGCTTGGTGAAGCCGGCCGAGAATTCCGGCGGCAGGGCGTTCGGGGTCACCCAATCCAGGTCGCCGCCGTTGTTGGCGGTGCCGGTGTCCTTCGAGGTCTTGGCCAGGTCTTCGAACTTGGCGCCGCCTTTCAGCTTGCCGATGGCCGCCTTGGCTTCGTCTTCGGTCGTGAACAGGATGTGGCGCACATGGTATTCCTTGTCGCCGGTCTGCGCCTTGAACTTGTCGTACTCGGCCTTGATCTGGGCGTCGCTCACCGGATTCTTGGTGATGTATTCGCGGGCCAGGGCGTTGACGACGATCGACTGACGGGCATTGTCCAGCGCTTCACGCACTTCGGGCTTCTTGTCGTAGCCTTGCTTGACGGCTTCTTGCATCAGCACTTCGCGGGCGATCAGGTCGTTCTTGACGGCTTCGCGCAGTTGCGGCGAATCCTGGCCCTGGCCCTGGGCCACGACCTGCTTGACGACGGCATCGGCGCGCGACGAAGGGATCGCCTTGCCGTTCACCACTGCGAGGTTCTGGGCGAAAGCGGGAGCCGATGCGACGGCGACAAGGGTTAACAGCAGGCGAGCTGGCTTAAAGGTCATGTGTGTTCCTGTAGCGGGGATAGTTGCTGGACGAGATTAGATTAATTCTTGTGACTAGCAGTGACAATTGTCGGGCACATTACTTAAAACTGCCTGAAGCCGACACTCAGGACAGCTCGGAAGGCGCGGTCGCGTTGATGGCGAGCGCGTGGATTTCCGCCTTGTTGATCATATCGTGAACGGCATCATACACAAGACGATGGCGCATGACCAGCTTGAGGCCTTCAAAGCGGGATGACACGATTTTGACCGTGTAATGGCTGCCGCCGGAGGCCGCGCCGGCATGGCCGGCGTGCAGGTGCGAGTCGTCGATGATCTCGAGCGACGCCGGGGCCAGCTCGGCCTCGAGGATTGCGCGCAGGCGTGCTTCGCGGTCGTCTTTGCTGGTTGCAGTGGTCATGCTTCTTCCTCCTTGATGTATTTTGAAAGCATCATCATCTGGATCACGATGAATCCGAACATGATGCCGGTAAAGCCGAACAGTTTGAAGCTGACCCAGGCGCTGGTATCGTTACGGAAGACCACGAAAGCCATCAACAAGTTCAGCAGGCCCATGCCGGCGAAGAACAGGATCCAGCTGTAGCCGAGCCGGTTCCACACCGGATCGGGCAACTTGATATTGGCCTCCATCACGGAGCGCATCAGGTTCTTCTTGTAGAACACCTGCGCCACCAGCAGGGCGACGGCGAAGGCCCAGTACAGGATGGTCGGCTTCCATTTGATAAACAGGTCGTCATGGAAATAGATCGTGGCGCCGCCGGCAACCAGGATCACGGCCATCGACAGCCACAGCATATTGTCGACCTTGCGGCCCCGCACCAGCAGGTAGCCGACCTGCAGCGCGGTGGCGACGATCGCCACCGCGGTCGCCAGCAGGATCGCCGATTGCGCCGGCGGCACCGCGCCGCCGGCGATCAGGGCGCCCAGGTATTCGACGGCCATGCGGTGCGCCCAGTCCTGGTTGCTGTCGCCGTACTTGTAGACGCCGAAGAACAGGATGACCGGGAACAGATCGAACAGAAATTTCTTCACTGCGCCACCCTCAGATCGGTTCGAACCGCATGGCGGCCGAGTTGATGCAGTAGCGCAGGCCGGTCGGCGGCGGGCCGTCCGGGAACACGTGGCCCAGGTGGGCGTCGCACACGCCACAGATGACTTCGGTGCGCACCATGCCGTGGCTGCGGTCGACTTTCTCGATCACATTTTCCGGGTCGAGGGCCGTGAAGTAGCTGGGCCAGCCGCAGCCCGAGTCGAACTTGGTGTCCGATTCGAACAGCGGGGTGTCGCAGCACACGCAGTGATAGATGCCGTGTTCATGGTGGTCCCAGTACTTGCCGGTGAAGGCGCGCTCGGTGGCGGCGTGGCGCGTCACCTGGTATTCGATCGGGTCGAGCTGCTCGCGCCACTCGGCGTCGGTCTTGGTCACTTTGTCGGTCATGATTCTCTTTCGTGGTGTGAGAGGCCAGGCGCAAATGAGGCCCGGGGCGGGCTCAGGACGAGCAGCTCACCTCGAGGTGGGCCGCCCAGTCCGGCGGCAGGGCCGCATAGGATGCGTTCTCGGGCTGCTCGTCGAACGGGCGTTCCAGCACGGCCAGCAGCTTGTGCACGCCGCCGAAGTCGCCGTTCTGCGCCTGTTCGATGGCGATCTGCGCCAGGTAGTTGCGCAGGATGTATTTCGGATTGACCCCGTGCATGGCCTCGCGCCGGGCCGCGTCGCTGCTTCCTTCCTGGCGCAGGCGGGCGCGGTACTCGGCGGCCCAGGCGTCGAAGGCGGCGCGGTCGATGAACAGGTCGCGCAGGGGTTCGTCGGCGGCCGGCTCCTCGAGCTTCAGCTCGCCCAGGCGGCGGAAGAACAACGTGAAGTCGGCGTGGTTGTCCTGCAGCAGCGTGAACATATTGTCGAACAGCGCCGCATCGCCGTCGCGCGTCTCCTTCAGGCCGAGCTTGGCATGCAGCAGGGTGTCGAGCTGGCGGCCGAACTCGGGGCGGTAGACGTCGAGGGCCTCTTCGGCCACTTCGGGCTCGCCGATCAGCGGCAGCAGGGCATTGCCCAGCGCATAGCAGTTCCAGTGGCCAACCGGGACCTGGTTGGCATAGGAGTAGCGGCCACCCTGGTCGGTGTGGTTGCAGATGTGCTTGGCATCAAACGCTTCCATGAAGCCGAACGGGCCGTAGTCCAGCGTGAGGCCCAGGATCGACATATTGTCGGTGTTCATCACGCCATGCATGAAGCCGACCGCCTGCCAGTGCGCGATCATGCGCGCGGTGCGGCGGGTGACTTCGGCCAGCAGCTCCTTGTACGGATTGGCGGCGCCCAGGAATTCCGGGTAGAACTGGCGGATGACGTAGTCGGCGAGCGTTTTCAGCTCGGCCTCGCGCCCGCGCGAGGCCCAGTGCTCGAACGAGCCGAAGCGCACGAAGGTGGGCGCCATGCGCGTCACCACGGCGGTGCTTTCCATGGTCTCGCGCGCCACCTGTTGCGGCGAGCCGGTCACCATCAGCGCGCGCGTGGTCGGAATGCCGAGCGCGGCCATGGCCTCGGAACACAGGAATTCGCGGATCGACGAGCGCAGCACGGCGCGGCCATCGCCCATGCGCGAATACGGCGTGCGGCCGGCTCCTTTCAGTTGCAGCTCCATCGGGCCGTTCGGCGTGGCGATCTCGCCCAGCGTGATCGCGCGGCCGTCGCCCAACTGGCCGGCCCAGACGCCGAACTGGTGGCCGGAATACACGGCGGACAACGGCTGCGAACGCGCCGCGACCTTGTTGCCGGTAAACACGTCGACGAAGTCGGGGCGCGCGAGATCGGCCGCATCCAGCCCGATCAGGGCGGCAGCAGGGCTGCTCGCCGCAATGAAATGTGGCGAGGGCAGCGGCGTTGGCATGAGGCGCGTGTAGAACGCCGGTGGCAATTCGCTGAACGAATTGTTCAGTGGAAGTTCGTCGGCAGTGATGGCAGTGTCCGTGGCAAAGTGGTCAAGATTGGCGGGATTTTACCGCACCCGGCCGATTCTATTCGCGCACCGGTGCGGTGTGGGCCGGCGTTACATCCGGTAACCGCTCATTGCCGATCTGGCTCAAGGGGTTGATGCGGTGCATCATCGAATCCGGTTGACGGGCGCAGGATGCGGGGACGACACTTTCCACGCTGCCATTCTGATCACGGAGACCCAATGCACCCAATGAGTCCGTTGCAAGGCCAGATGATGGATCAACCGCTGCTGATTTCTGGCATCCTCGAGTTCGCGGCGCGCCATTACGGCGCCACCGAGATCGTCTCGCGCCGCGTCGAGGGCGACCTGCACCGCTATACCTACCGCGATTGCGCACGCCGTGCGCGCCAGCTGGCCAACGCGCTCGCGGCGCTGGGGATCGGCATGGGCGAGCGCATCGCGACGCTGGCCTGGAATGGCTACCGGCACCTGGAACTGTATTACGGCGTGTCCGGTTCGGGCGCGGTGCTGCATACGATCAATCCGCGCCTGCATCCCGAGCAGGTGGCCTATATCGTCAACCACGCCGAAGACCGCGTCCTGTTCTTCGACCTCACGTTCCTGCCGGCGATCGAGGCGATGGCGCGCCAGTGCAAGACCGTCAAGGCGTATGTCGCCCTGTGCGCTCGCGAGCACATGCCGCCCGCCGGCGCGATTCCCGGCCTGCTGTGCTACGAAGAGCTGATCGGGGCTGCCTCAGGCGACTACGACTGGCCGCAGTTCGACGAGCGTTCGGCGGCGTCCCTGTGCTACACCTCGGGCACGACCGGCAACCCGAAGGGCGCCTTGTACTCGCACCGCTCGACCGTGCTGCACGCCTATGCGTCGGCGCTGCCGAACGCGCTCGGCATCGGGAGCGCCGACGTGGTGCTGCCGGTGGTGCCGATGTTCCACGTCAACGCCTGGGGTTTACCGTACTCGGCGCCGCTGGTGGGCGCGAAGCTGGTGTTCCCGGGGCCGGCGCTGGACGGCAAGTCCTTGTATGCGCTGTTCGAGGCCGAGGGCGTGACCTTCTCGGCCGGCGTGCCCACGGTCTGGCTCGGCCTGGTGAACCACGTGCTGGACGGCGGCTTGCGGTTCTCGACCTTCCGCCGCACCGTGATCGGCGGCTCGGCCTGTCCGCCGGCGCTGATGGACCTGCTCATCGACCGGCTGGGCGTGCAGGTGGTGCACGCCTGGGGCATGACCGAGATGTCGCCGCTCGGCACCGCCTGCACCCCGCTGGCCAGGCATGCCGGCTTGCCGCAGGATGCGCAGCGCGCGGTGCTGAGGAAGCAGGGCCACGCGATCTGCGGCGTCGACATGAAGATCGTCGACGACGACGGCGCCGAACTGGCGTGGGACGGCGCGACCTATGGCCACCTGCTGGTCCGGGGGCCGTGGGTGGTGTCCGGGTACTTCCGGGGCGAGGGCGGCGACGTGCTGGAGGACGGCTGGTTCCCGACCGGGGACGTGGCCACCATCGATGCCGATGGCTACCTGGCGATCACCGACCGCAGCAAGGACGTGATCAAGTCGGGCGGCGAGTGGATCGGCACCATCGACCTGGAAAACGTGGCGATGTCGCACCCGGCGGTGCTGCAGGCGGCCTGCATCGGCGTGCAGCATCCGAAATGGGCCGAGCGGCCCTTGCTGGTGGTGGTGCGCCGCCCCGGCATGGAGGTCAGCCGCGAGGAGCTGCTGGGCTGGTTCGCCGGCAAGGTGGCGCGGTGGTGGACGCCGGACGACGTCGTGTTCGCCGACAGCCTGCCGGTGGGCGGGACCGGCAAGATCCAGAAGAACAAATTGCGCGAGACGTATGCGGGACATCGGTTGCCGGCTGCCTGACGCGATGGCAGGTATCGGCCGCATGCGGTGCGGGCGGCGCCAACAGGGCGCGGCGAGCGCGCACGGACAGGTAGACTGTTATCACTTTTGACAACTTTCGCTCACAGGATTCTCCATGCGCCTGCTCATCGCCCTCATTCTTCCCTGGCTCACCTTCTTCACCATCGGCCGCCCGATCGCCGGCATCATCTGCCTGATCCTGCAAATCACCCTGATCGGCTGGCTGCCGGCCGCCATCTGGGCCGTCTACGCCCTGAGCCAGTACAAGACCGACCAGAAGATCGAGCGGGCGCGCCAGCAGCGCGATTTCTGATCCCGGCCGGCCGTTGCCTGAATAGTACGCTCGTGCATTTTCTGCGGTATAGTGGATGGCTCATCCAGCACCACCTACAAGGAGAACGAGAGACATGAGCGCCGACTACCAGGTCCACGGCAGCGTTGCCGTCATCACCCTGAACAACCCGCCGGTCAACGGCCTGGGGCTCGCGACCCGCAGCGCCGCCGTGCAGGGCGTGCAGGCGGCCGAAAGCGATCCGGCGGTCAAGGCGATCGTGCTCACCGGCGCCGGCAAGGCCTTCTCGGGCGGCGCCGACATCCGCGAATTCAATTCTCCGAAGGCCCTCACCGAGCCGACCCTGCACTCGCTGATCCGGGTGGTCGAGGGCTCTTCCAAGCCGGTCGTGGCGGCGATCCACAGCGTGGCCATGGGCGGCGGCCTGGAGCTGGCGCTGGGGTGCCACTACCGCGTGGCGCTGCCGGGCGCCCAGATCGCGCTGCCCGAAGTGAAGCTGGGCCTGATCCCGGGCGCCGGCGGCACCCAGCGCCTGCCGCGCGTGCTCGGCCTGGAAAAGGCGCTGGGCATGATTCTTGGCGGGATCCCGATGCCGTCCGAAAAGCTGGCCGGCACGCCGCTGTTCGACGAGGTGTTCCAGGCGGGCGCCGAGCTGCTGCCGGCCGCCATCGCCTACGCCGAGCGCATCGCCGACCTGCGTCCGCTGCCGAAGGTGCGCGACCGCGTGGTCGAGCACCCCGACGCCGCCGGTTTCCTGGCCTCCGCGCGGGCCCAGGTCGATGCCGCCGCCGGCCCGTTCCCCGCGCCGCGCGCCTGCGTCGAAGCGGTGGCCGCCTCGGTGACGGCCGATTCGTTCGAGGACGGCTTGCGTTTCGAGCGCGAGCGTTTCATTCAACTGACCACGACGAGCGAATCGAAGGCGCTGCGCCATGCCTTCTTCGCCGAGCGCGCGGCCGGCAAGGTGCCGGACGTGCCGGCCGATACGCCGTTGCGCGGCATCGCGAGCGCGGCGGTGGTCGGCGCCGGCACCATGGGCCGCGGGATCGCCATGAACTTCGCCAACGCCGGCATTCCGGTGACGCTCCTCGAAACGAAGCAGGACGCCCTGGACCAGGGGCTGGCCGCGATGCGCAAGCTGTATGAGAGCGGCGTGAGCAAGGGCAAGCTGAAGCCCGAGCAGCTCGAGCAGCGCATGGCGCTGGTGACCGGCACGCTGTCGTATGACGCCATCGCCCAGGCCGACATCGTGGTCGAGGCGGTATTCGAGGACATCGGCGTCAAGGAACTCGTGTTCCGCGAGCTGGACAAGGTGATGAAGCCGGGCGCGATCCTGGCCACCAATACCTCGACGCTCGACGTCAACCGGATCGCCGCCTTCACGCGCCGCCCCCAGGACGTGATTGGCCTGCATTTCTTCAGCCCCGCGCACGTGATGAAGCTGCTCGAGATCGTGCGCGGCGCCAAGACCGGCAAGGACGTGCTGGCCACGGCGCTGGCGCTGTCCAAAAAGCTCAGGAAGATCGGCGTGGTCTCCGGTGTGTGCGACGGCTTCATCGGCAACCGCATGCTGGAGCAGTACCTGCGCCAGGCGGTTTTCCTGCTCGAAGAAGGCGCGCTGCCGGAGCAGGTCGACCGCGCGATCGAGGCCTTCGGCTTCGCGATGGGGCCGTTCCGCATGAGCGACCTGGCCGGCAACGACATCGGCTGGCACATCCGCAAGCGCCGCGCGCTCGAGTCGCCGGGCTTCACCTATTCGAAGCTGCCGGACCTGCTGTGCGAACAGGGGCGTTTCGGACAGAAGACCGGCGCCGGCTGGTACGACTACCGCGCGGGCGAACGCAAGGCATTGCCGTCCGAGGCGGTGAACGACATGGTCGTGCGCCATTCGGCCGACATCGGCGTGTCGCGGCGTGCCATTGCCGACGAGGAGATCGTCGAGCGCCTGGTGTATGCGCTGGTGAACGAAGGCGCTCGGATCATCGAGGAGGGCATCGCGCTGCGCGCTTCCGACGTCGACATGGTGTACCTGAGCGGGTATGGCTTCCCCTTGCACCGGGGCGGACCGATGCTGTACGCGGACAGTGTCGGTTTGCCGAAGGTGCTGGAGGCGGTCGAAGGGTTCGCCCGCGGGCGCCAGGGCGAGGCGTGGCAGCCGGCGCCGCTGCTGGCGCGCCTGGCGTCGCTGGGGCAGGGCTTCAACGGCTGAGAGTAGCCTGCGGGAGTCGGTCGGTTCGAAAAAAAATGCCGCTGGATAGCCAGCGGCATTATTCTTTCTGCGCTCGCGGTCTCAGTCGTTGGCGTAGATATTGTTGTCCTTGGTCTCCCGCACGAACAGTGCGCCGATCACGAAGGTGATGAGCGCGATGACGATCGGATACCACAAGCCGTAATAAATATCGCCCTTGAACGCCACCAGCGCAAAGGCCGTCGTCGGCAGCAGGCCGCCGAACCAGCCGTTACCGATGTGATACGGCAGCGACATCGAGGTGTAGCGGATGCGGGTCGGGAACATCTCGACCAGCATTGCCGCGATCGGGCCGTACACCATGGTCACGTACAGCACCAGGATGAACAGGAAGACCACCAGCATCGGCTTGTTGATCTGCGTTGGATCGGCCTTGTCCGGATAGCCGGCGGCCTTCAGGGCGCCGGTCACCTCGGACTTGAGCGCCGCTTCGCTGGCCAGCGAGGCCTTGTCGAAGTTGAGGTTATCCGGCGTCATGACGGCGTTGAACGAACGGTACTCGGTGTCGCCGATCTTGATGGTGGCGACGGTGCCGGCCGGCGCGTCGACGCGGTTGTAGCTCACCGAGGCGGCGGTCAGCATGCGCGTGGCGATGTCGCACGAGGACGGGAATTTCTTGGTGCCGGTGGCGTCGATCTGGAAGCTGCAGGTGTTCGGATCGGCGACGACGACGACCGGCGAGGTCTTGATCGCGGTTTCGAGCGCCGGGTTGCCGTAGTGGGTGATGGCCTTGAAGATCGGGAAGTAGGTGGCGGCGGCGATCACGCAGCCGCCGAGGATGATCCACTTGCGGCCGATCTTGTCCGACAGCGCGCCGAAGATGATGAAGAACGGCGTCGCCAGCAGCAGCGCGATCGCGATCAGGATGTTCGCGGTCGGATCGTCGATCTTGAGCGTCTTGGTCAGGAAGAACAGGGCGTAGAACTGGCCGGTGTACCACACCACGGCCTGGCCCATCGTCAGGCCGATCAGGGCCAGCAGGGCGATCTTGGCGTTCTTCGGCTTGAGGAAGGCTTCGGACAGCGGCGCCTTCGAGGTCTTGCCCTCGGCTTTCATCTTGGCGAAGGCCGGCGACTCGTTCATCGACAGGCGGATCCAGACCGAGATGCCGAGCAGGATCACCGAGATCAGGAACGGAATGCGCCAGCCCCAGGCCTGGAATTCCTCTTCGCCGGTCAGGGTGCGGGTGCCCAGGATCACCAGCAGCGACAGGAACAGGCCGATCGTGGCCGTGGTCTGGATGAAGGCCGTGAACAGGCCGCGCTTGCCGTGCGGCGCGTGCTCGGCCACGTAGGTGGCGGCGCCGCCGTATTCCCCGCCCAGCGCCAGGCCTTGCAGGATGCGCAGGGTGACCAGGATGATCGGCGCCGCGATGCCGATCTGGGCGTAGCTCGGCAGGATGCCGACCAGGAAAGTCGAGGCGCCCATCAGCAAAATCGTCACCAGGAAGGTGTACTTACGGCCGATCATGTCGCCCAGGCGGCCGAACACCAGCGCGCCGAACGGGCGCACGATGAAGCCGGCGGCGAAGGCGAGCAGGGCAAAGATGAAGGTGGTGCTGGGGTCGCCGATGAAGAACTGCTTGGCGATGATGGAAGCGAGCGAACCGTAGAGATAGAAGTCGTACCATTCGAAAACGGTGCCGAGGGAAGAGGCGGCGATGACCTTGCGCTCTTCCTTGGTAAGTCCGGCGGAGGTCGGTGCAGCTTGTCCTCCGACAGTATTGCCGGGTGTGATAGCCATGGGTGTCTCCGTAATTAATTTTGTGTAACCGGAAATGCTGATTGTTGGTCAGCTAACTCCACTGTGCTCCCGAAACCTTACGCGAATCTTGCATCCAGCTTACGCATGGCTTACAAGCGCATTCTCGTGCTCCGCTTTTCCGTGTCGGACTACTGCCCGTTGATAGGAGAGAATCATCCTATTTAATCCCCATTATGAAATCGATATTTCTTCGCGAACGGTCGTGCTGCCGCTATGCTATGCTCGACCGGCTTCCCTCTACGGCAACGTCCGGGAAGGCACTCACCCTCAATGAATAGAACAGGAAACAGAATGATCAAGCACATCGTGATGTGGAAACTGAAGGAACAGGCCGAAGGCGCCGATCGCGCGACCAATGCGCGCGAGATGAAGCGCCGGCTGGACGAGTGTGCGACGGTCGTGCCGGGCATCCTGACCTTCGAGGTGACCTTGGCCCAGCCCGACCTCGAAGCAACCTATGACGTGGTGCTGTATTCGGAGTTCGCCGACCGCGCCGCGCTCGAGGGTTACATCAAGCACCCAACCCACCAGGCCGTGGTGCCGTTCATCGGCGCCATCCGCGAAGGCCGCCAGTGCATGGATTACGAGGTCTGAGCCGCACAGCTTTCCGATAACGACAACCAGGAGACCGCATGCGCACCACCCAGGAGCTGTTTTCACTGAAGGGCAAGACCGCCATCGTGACCGGCGGCTCGCGCGGGCTCGGCCTGCAAATGGCGCAGGCGCTCGGCGAGCAGGGCGCGCGCCTGGTGATCTCGTCGCGCAAGCAGGAAGAGCTCGACGCCACCGTGGCCCAGCTGCACGCGCTCGGCGTCGAAGCCAGCTGCTTCGCGGGCGACCTGTCCGACCCGGGCCAGGCGCAGGCGCTGGTCGAGGCGGCGATCGCGCGCCTCGGCCACGTCGACATCCTGATCAATAACGCCGGCGCCACCTGGGGCGCGCCGGCCGAGGACTATCCGCTCGAGGCGTGGGACAAGGTGATGAACCTGAACGTGCGCTCGGTCTTCCTGGTGTCGCAGGCGGTCGGCAAGCTGTCGATGATCCCGCGCCGCTACGGCCGCATCGTCAATATCGCGTCGATCGCCGGCCTGGCCGGCAACCCGCCCGATGCGATGCAGACGCTGGCGTACAACACGTCCAAGGGCGCGGTGGTAAATTTCACCCGTACGCTTGCCGGCGAGTGGGGGCGCTACGGCATCACGGTCAACGCGATCGCGCCGGGTTTCTTTCCGTCGAAGATGACGAAGGGCGTGCTCGCCGCCTATGGCGTCGACGGGCTGGCGGCCGCGGCCCCATTGAAGCGCCTGGGCGACGATGAAGACCTGAAGGGCGCCGTGGTGCTGTTCGCTTCGGATGCCGGCAAGCACATCACCGGGCAGGTGCTGGCGGTGGATGGCGGGGTGACGGCGGTCTAGTTTAGGGAGGGGCAAAAATGGACGAGTTTCACGGAAAGGTTGCGGCCATCACGGGCGCCGCCAGCGGCATGGGGCGCGAGTTCGCCAACCTGGCCGCCAGCCTGGGCATGAAGCTGGTGCTGGCCGATGTCCAGCCCAAGGCCCTCGAGAAGGCGGCGGACGAATTGGCGAAGCAGACCGAGGTGTTGGCCATGGTGTGCGACGTGCGCAAGGGCGAGCACGTGCAGGAACTGGCCGATTCGGCGATGGCGCGCTTCGGCGTGGTGCACCTGGTGTTCAACAATGCCGGCGTCGGCGCCGGCGGCCTGGTGTGGGAGAACTCCGAGGAAGATTGGGAGTGGGTGCTGGGCGTCAACCTGTGGGGCGTGATCCATGGCGTGCGCGCGTTCACGCGCACGATGCTCGAGTGCGCCGCGCAGGATCCCGGCTATCGCGGCTGGATCGTCAATACCGCCTCGATGGCGGGCCTGCTCAATTCGCCGGCGCTGGGCATCTACAATGTTTCCAAGCATGCGGTGGTGTCGCTCACCGAAACCCTGTACCACGACCTCAAGCTGGTCGACGCGCCGATCGGGACTTCGGTGCTGTGCCCGTACTTCATCCCGACCGCGATCGCGCAATCGCACCGCCACCGGCCGGACGAACTGCGCACCGACGAAATCATGACCGCGAGCCAGATGGCGGCGCAGGCGCTCACCGAAAAAGCGGTCGGCTCCGGCAAGGTGTCGGCGGCGGACGTCGCGCGCCTGACGTTCGACGCGATCCGCGAAGAGCGCTTCTATGTGTTCTCGCACCCGCAGGCGCTGGGCGCGGTGGCCGAGCGCATGGACGCGCTGGTGCATGCACGGCAGCCGGCCGACCCGTATGCAGCGACGCCGCATTTGAAGGAAATTTTGAAGGCCGGCATGAAAGGTCGCCGGTAAATACTTGGATTCCCGCCAAGGCCGTCGAGCAGCCACATCGCGTTCATGCCGCGGCGACGGCGCCAGGCTGCACCACCCGCTCATGCAACTCCGGCGCCGCATCGCGATACAGCTTGACCACGGTCGAGGTGCGCGTGCCATACCCGGGCGACTCGATGCACACCGGCGACAGCATGCGCTCCATCTCGATCGGCACGCCGGTCTCGGGCAGCCGTACGTCCGGCGCGCGCGTGGTGTCGGCCAGCATCTCGAAGTACGCATCCTCGGGCGCCCCCTGGCACAGCAGGCTCGCGAACTGCGCCTTGGTGCGCAGCACCTTGGGCCAGGGCGTGTCCAGCAGGCCGTTCGAGATGCCGTAGATGCGGCCACGCTCCAGCGGCTGGCCGTTGCGCGGATCGTCCTTGCCGCGGTTCGAGTACCAGTACAAGGTCTCGCCGTCGCCCAGCACCAGGTTGTAGCCGTTGTACAGGTCGGGGCGCGCCGCCAGTTCGGCCACGTAGGCCGACGCATCGAGCTCGCCGCGCAGGTAGTCGGCCACCAGCGCGCCGCGCGACGGCGCATCCAGCCGGCGCTCTTGCGGGCCGCGGATATTGGTCAGCGCCGCGAAGCGCGGGCCGTTGGGGCCGGTGAGCGACACGCCCATCCAGCTGCCGCCGCCCTGCAGGTCGCGGCCCGCGATCACGTGCGGCGCCTGCGGCCAGGGGCCGGCCGGCGTGGCGGGGCGGTCATAGAACTCGTCGCGGTTGGCGGCCGCGATGACGGGCACGCCCGGGACGACGTGCCAGGCAAAGACGATCAGGCACATGGCAGGTCCGTGAACATTTCAAGGCGGCGCGGCCCGGCGAGATACGGCGAGATGCCGGCATCGTCGACGACCTGCGCCAATACCGCTTCGAAGCCCTCCGTCACGCCCGGATAGACTTCCATCCAGGTCTGCAGGCCGTCCTTGTCTTCGGGGCGGCGCTTGAGCGCTACCCGCACGCCGGCATCCTGCTCCAGGCGGCGCGCCATGGCATGCACCAGCGGCGCCAGCCGGGCGGCATCGATGCTGCGCACCTTGTAGTAGACGTAGAAGTCGACCATCGCTAGTCGTCGATCGCGTCGAGGCTGTAGGGCATGGGCAGGAAGCGCAGCAGCGCGCCGCCGGCCGAGCCCAGGCGCACCTCTTGATCCAGCGCGGCCAGCTTGATCTCGACCAGGGCATCGGCGCCGCCACGGCCGTTCGGCGCGGCGTTGACCACCATGCCGCAGGGTTGGTCGGGGTCGGCCACCGAGAAGACTTCGTCGCCGGCGCGCGCGGCGGCATTCTCGATGCCGGCCAGCGCGGTGCGGCGCTTGATCTTGCCCAGGTATTTGGTGCGCGCGACGATTTCCTGGCCCGGGTAGCAGCCCTTCTTGAAGTTGACGCCGCCCAGCAGTTCGAGGTTGACCATCTGCGGCACGAACTGCTCCTGTGTGGCGGCGCTTACCTGCGGCTCACCGGCGTGGATCGTGGCCAGGCGCCAGGCCTGGTTGCCGCCCAGAGCCAGTTCTTCCTTCAATACCGGCAGGGCAGCGCTCGCTGCCTCGGTCGAGGCGAGCCACAGGTAGCGTGGCGCGCCGAAGGCGTCGTTCAGGCGCAGCACGGTGCCGAACTCGCCGCTGGTCTTGCCCATCGGCGCGCCTGGTAACGTATTGACGAAGCGGCCGAGCGCCGCTTGCGCCCTGGCGCCGCCAAGGCCGAGCACGGCCGCGAACGGCGCTTCGTCGGTGGCGTCACGCAGCTTCGCTTTGCTGCGCAGCACAAACATCGACAGGCGCTTTTGCAGCGGCGCCTGGATCGCGCGCGGCAGCTGCAAATACACGGCGTCAGGGTCGCGCCACATCAGGAAGCTCGCCTGCAGGCGGCCTTTCGGCGTGCAGAAGCCGGCGAAGCGGGCTTCGTCCTGCTGCAGGTGCTCGACGTCGTTGGTGAGCTGGGCGTGCAGGAATTTCGCGGCTTCTTCGCCGGCGACGGCGGTCAAGCCCTGGTCGGTCACGGTGGCGACAAAGCCGGCCGCGAGTGCGTCGATATCCAGGGGCTGGCCGAAATCCTCGACCTGGGTGGCTTCGTCGAGATGGAAGCGGGCGCCATGCGTGGCGAGGTGATCAGTCCAGTTACTCATGAAAATCCGAAATATTTTGGCAATTAGGCTTTATCATTACGGCCTCATTATAGAGTTGTCGGGGAAATCGCGCCGGGAGCGCCGCAATCCGCACCAGCATCCACGGTTGTACCCGCACACACCACATGGCATTCATAAAAAAATTACTCGTTACCGGCGTCGTGGTCACGCTGGCAGCCGCAGGCGGATTTTCCTGGTGGACCAAGCACTCGCTCACGACCAGCGGTGAACCGATCGAATTCACGATCAATCCCGGCAGCGGCGTCGCAGCGAGCGCGCAGCAGATGGTGGCGGCCGGCGTGCCGATCAACCCGACCATGTTCGTGCTGCTGGCGCGCCTGACGGGCGACGCCGCGCGCATCAAGGCCGGCAGCTATGAATTGAAACCGAACACCAGTCCGCGCCGCCTGCTGACCCAGCTGGTGCGCGGCGAGTTCGCACAAGAAGCGATCACCATCATCGAGGGCTGGACCTTCCGCCAGATGCGCCAGGCGATCGGTTCGCACAACCGACTCAAGCACGACACGGTCAAGCTGTCCGACCAGGAATTGATGGGCAAGATCTCGAACGAGTTCAAGGAGCCGGAAGGCTTGTTCTTCCCGGACACCTATCTGTTCGCCAAGGGCTCGTCGGAAATCGAGATCTATCGTCGCGCGCACCAGGCGATGCTGGACCACCTGAATGCGGCCTGGGAAAAGCGCAACAAGGAGCTGCCGTACAAGACGCCGTACGAAGCCCTGATCATGGCCTCGATCGTCGAGAAGGAAACCGGCCAGAAGAGCGAGCGCAATATGATCGCCGGCGTGTTCGTCAATCGCCTGCGCACCGGCATGCTCCTGCAGACCGACCCGACCGTGATCTACGGCATGGGCGAGGCCTTTGCGGGCCAGATCCGCAAGAAGGACCTGCTGACCGATACCCCTTACAATACTTATACGCGCAGCGGGCTGCCGCCGACGCCGATCGCGCTTCCCGGTTTGCAGTCGCTGAACGCGGCGCTCGCGCCGGCCGAGACGCCGGCGCTGTATTTCGTCGCGCGCGGCGACGGCACCAGCCACTTCTCGAACAACCTGCTGGACCATAACCGGGCGGTCAACCGTTTCCAGCGTGGCATCATGAATCAGCCGCTTACCGAATCCCACTAACACAAGGGGACCTCGAAAAACCGTCGCGAGCGGCGGCAGTTTCGGTTGAGAAGCGCAGCTGTACTTGAGTACAGCGAGCATCGCAGACCGAAAATGCAACGCGCAGCAGGTTTTTCGAGGTCCCCAGAAGTAAGGCAGCACATGCAGGGCAAGTTCATTACATTCGAAGGCATCGATGGGGCCGGGAAATCGACCCACATCGGCTTCGTCACCGATTATCTGGCGTCGCGCGGCAAGCAGATCGTCTCGTCGCGCGAACCGGGCGGCACGCCGCTCGGCGAAAAGCTGCGCGATTTGCTGTTGCACGAAAAGATGCACCTGGAAACCGAGGCGCTGCTGATGTTCGCCAGCCGGCGCGAGCACATCGCGCAAGTCATCGCGCCCAATCTGGCCGCAGGCAAGTGGGTGCTGTCGGACCGCTTCACCGACGCCAGCTTCGCCTACCAGAGCGGCGGCCGCGGCCTGCCGCGCGCCAAGATGGAAGCGCTGGAAGCCTGGGTGCATCCCGAACTGCAGCCCGACCTGACCCTGCTGTTCGACGTGCCGCTCGAAGTGGCGCGCCAGCGCCTGGACGCGACGCGCACGCTGGATAAGTTCGAGCGCGAGCAGGCCGACTTCTTTGCGAAATGCCGCGCCGAATACCTGCGCCGCGCGGAGCAATTCCCCGAGCGTTTCGTCGTGGTCGACTCGACCAGGAGCATTGCCGATATCCAGGCCAGCCTGGCCCAAGTTCTGGAGAAATTGTTGTGACGATGTACCCGTGGCAAGGGGCCGCCTGGTCCCAGCTGCAGCAGATGCGCGCGCGCATGCCGCATGCGATCCTGTTCCATGGCCCGGCCGGCACTGGCAAGGCCGACTTCATCGAGACGTTTGCCCAGACCCTGCTGTGCGAGAGCCCGCGGCCCGACGGCCATGCCTGCGGGGCCTGCGCGTCCTGCGGCTGGTTCGTGCAGCACAATCACCCGGATTACCGCCGCGTGCGGCCGGAGGTATTCGAAGACGATCTGCCGGCCGACGGCGAGGACGGCGAAGCGGGCGCCAAGTCGAAATCGACCAAGGCGCCGTCGAAAGAGATCAAGATCGAGCAGATCCGCAACCTCTCGGATTTCATGAACATCTCGACCCACCGCCAGGGCCTGCGGGTGGTGGTGCTGTATCCGGCCGAGGCGCTGAACATGCCGGCGTCGAATGCGCTGCTCAAGACCCTGGAAGAGCCGCCGCCTGGCACCGTGTTCCTGCTGTCGTCCAACAGCCTCGACCGCCTGCTGCCGACGATCCTGTCGCGCTGCCGCAAGTTCGCGCTGCCGATGCCGTCGCACGACGAAGCACTGGCCTGGCTCAAGGAGCAGGGCGTGCCGGACGCCGACAGCTGGCTGCGCGAGCAGGGCGGCGCGCCGCTGGCGGCCCTGGCCGAATCGAGCAACGGCAGCCGCGACGACATGGAGGCGCTGCTGCAATTCCTGGCGCGGCCGGCGCCGGATTCCGCGCTGCGCGCCGCCGAGAAGCTGGCCAAGGCCGAGTTGCCGGCCCTGGTGTCCTGGACCCAACGCTGGCTGTACGATGTGTTTTCGTACAAATTGTCGGGCAATATCCGCTACTACCCGCGCTACCAGAAGGAGCTGGCGGCACTGGCCGGTCGCGTCAATGCGCCGGGCCTGCTGCGCGTCATCAAGGCCGTGAACGAGCGGCGGGCTGTGGCGGATCATCCTTTGTCGGCAAAATTGTTTGTCGAAGATATGCTGCTTGAGTACACTGCGTGCTGCACATGAAAGGACCACGATGAGCGTCACCCAGCCAGAGACGAATGCAGCCCAGGCCCCGCGGCCTTCGGTGCTGTCGCTGGCGATCAAGGAAAAGGCGGCGCTGTACGCGGCCTACATGCCGTTCCTGAAAAACGGCGGCATGTTCGTGCCCACCAACAAACCTTATAAAATCGGCGACGAGATCTACCTGATCCTGGCGCTGATGGACGACCCGAACAAATACCCGATCGCCGGGACCGTGGCCTGGATCACGCCGAGCGGGGCCAATAATAACAAGGCGCAGGGCATCGGCGTGCATTTCCCGGCCGACGAGGCCGGACAGCGCGCCAAGGCCCGCATCGAAGAAATCCTCGGCGCGGCGCTGCGGTCGTCGCGCGCAACCCATACCCTGTAACCACCACCTTTCGTTTCATGCCATCCTACGTTCATCGCCTGGCTCGACGCGACGACCTGCCGGTCATCGTCGACATCTACAATTCCACCATCGCCTCGCGCGAAGTCACCGCCGACACCGCACCTATTACGGTCGAATCGCGCGAAGCGTGGTTCAACGACCATACGCCGGACCGTCGTCCGCTGTGGGTGATTCACGATGCCGAGGACAAGCGCGAGCATCCCGAAGTGCTGGGCTGGCTGTCGTATTCGAACTTCTATGGCCGTCCGGCGTATTCGGGCACGGCCGAGGTCTCGATCTATATCGCCGAAAGCGCGCGCGGCAAGGGACTTGGCCGCTACTGCCTGGAGCTGGCGATGGCGTTCGCGCCCGAGGTCAAGGTGCATACCTTGCTGGGCTTCATCTTCGGGCATAACCAGCCAAGCCTGGCACTGTTCCGCAAATACGGCTTCGAAACCTGGGCCAATTTCCCACGTGTAGCCAATCTCGACGGGATCGAGCGCGACCTGATCATCCTGGGCAAGCGCGTCGTAGACTGATGTAAAAAGAGCGGGATGCATACCGCTCTTTTTTTCGGGCCGTTACGACGCCGTGTCGGCGCAGCCTGGTGCTGCTTCAGCGATCACTTTTTCGGCTTGTAGTACACATGACCCGATAACTTGATCGTACCGGCCCCGTTGGACAAGTCTTCGGTGCCGCTCAAATAGCCGCCGCCGGTTGCGCGAGCATAGGTGCCGGAGCCGCCGGTGATGGTGAAGGTGCCGCCGTTCATGACGTAGGCAGTGCCTGCGCCGGTGGGAACGAACTGGCCACCGTAGTTGGCGAAAATCTGGTCGCCGTTCGGATACAGCAGGATGAACTTGCCATTGCTGAAGGTGAATGTGGTGCCGGACTGGGCGAAGCAGTCTCCGCCGACGAACGCGACTGGCGTGCCTTCGGCCGTCTGACCGTGGCCGGCAAGCTTGCCGCCGAGGGTGGACGCACATTGCGGCGCAGGACCAACTTTTTCATTGAATACGCCATTGATTTCAAGCGCTTTGCCAACGGTCGGACCGGCCGAGGCCGAGAAAGACGCGGCCATCAGGACCAGGCTGGACAGGAGGCGAAGTGAGACGGTCTTCATTACAATATTTCCTTGGCTGTTAAAAAAATGATATTGCACATACTAAGGTAAGCGACGAATTTTGTTGCGCGCACGATTCAATTTTTCACGTTGTTGCAAGTTATCCACGCTTCCCGCTTCGACAACCGCATTCCCCGCCCTTGTCAGGAGCAACGAGTGATGCTCCTGTCCGGTGAGTGGCCCGCATGGCGCTCCCCGACGCCTGCCTTTACAATGGCAGGATGTACATCGATTCCCATTGCCACATCAATTTCCCGGAACTGGCAGCCCGCATGCCTGAAGTCCTGGCCAAGATGGCCGAGAACAAGGTGACGCACGCCCTGTGCGTGTCGGTCGACCTGCCTGACTTCCCGCACGTGCTCGCCCTGGCCGAGCAACACCCCCACATCTTCGCCTCGGTCGGCGTCCATCCCGACTACGAGGACACGCCGGAGCCGACCGTCCAGCAGCTGGTCGAGCTGGCCAACCACCCCAAGATCGTCGCCATCGGCGAAACCGGCCTGGATTACTACCGGCTCGAGGGCGACCTGGAATGGCAGCGCGAACGCTTTCGCGTGCATATCCGCGCTTCGCGCGAGACGCGCAAGCCGCTGATCATCCATACCCGCGCCGCCAGCGAAGATACGATCCGCCTGATGAAGGAAGAGGGCGCCGGTACGGATGCGGGAGGCGTTGCGGGCGTGATGCACTGCTTCACCGAATCGCTGGCGGTGGCCGAAGCCGCGATGGCCCAGGGCTTCTACATCTCGTTCTCGGGCATCGTCACCTTCAAAAGCGCCAAGGAACTGCAGGCGGTGGCGCAAGCCGTGCCGCTCGAGCGCATGCTGATCGAGACCGACTCGCCGTATCTCGCGCCGGTGCCGTTCCGCGGCAGGATGAACGAGCCGGGCTATGTGGCCCACGTGGCCGAGTACATCGCCACGCTCAAGGGCGTCTCGCTGCGCGAGGTGGCCGACCGCACCAGCGAGAATTTCTTCAATCTGTTCCAGACCGCCAGGAGCTGACCCGTGCCGATCCGCCGCCTGCTTGCCACCAGTGTCCTGTTTGCCGCGATCGCCGGCGCCCACGCCGTGGAACCGCCCACGCCGCAGCAGGTGAGTTCCTTCTTTCGCGCCGTGCAGATGGATGACGCCGGCACGGTGCGCAAGATGGTCGGCGCGGTCGTCAATGCCAACGAACTCAATCCCCTGGGCGGCGAGCCGGCCCTGGTGCTGGCGATCCGCGAAGGCGCGCGCGAGGTGATCCTTGAACTGCTGCGCCATCCGGGCACCGACCTCGAGCGTAAGGCGGTCAATGGCAACACGGCGCTGATGATGGCCGCCTTCAAGCGCGATGAAGAGGTCGTCCGCGCGCTGCTGAAAAAAGGCGCCAAGGTCAACCAGCCGGGCTGGACCGCGCTGCACTACGCCGCCGCCAGCGGCGACGACAAGATCGCCCAATTGCTCATCGAGCATGGCGCCAAGCTCGACGCCGTGTCGCCGCGTCCCAGCGGCGCCTTCACGCCGCTGATGCTGGCGGCGCGCGAAGGGAAGGACGCGACGGCGCGCCTGCTGGTCGCCCGCGGCGCCAATACCGCGCTGAAGAACACGGAAGGGCATACCGCGGCCCAGATCGCGAGGCAGGCGGGCCGCGACGAACTGGCCAGGGAGCTCACTGCTCCAGCCCGCTGATCCTGTCCGCGTGACAATTCGCTCGTGAATTGGACGGTAAAACGCGCTTAGCTCGACCAATTGCGCATGGGCAATGGTATCCATAATGTGTCTACGGTTTAACGACCACCGACCAACAAGGATACCCATGCTCAACGAACGCGAAATCGAAAGCTGCTACCTGGGGCAGTTCATTCCAGTCCACTACCATCACAATATGCTGATGGACCAGAACCGGATGCACAGCTTCAAGAATGCCATCCATTATTCCGTGTTCCCCGGCGCGAAAGTGCTGGAGCTGGGTGGCGGCACCGGTGTGCTGTCTTTCTTCGCGGCCCAGAGCGCCTCGAAAGTGTATTGCGTCGAGTTCAACCCGGACATGGTGCAGGAAGCGCGCCGCTTCCTGGCGATGAACCCGAACGGCCACAAGGTTGAAGTGATCCATGCCGACGCCTTCGACTACCTGCCGCCGGAGCCGGTCGACGTCGTGATCTGCGAGATGATCCACGTCGGCATGCTGCGCGAAAAGCAGGTCGAAGTAATCGAATCGTTCAAGCGCCGCTACCTGGCCAAGTTCGGCGGCCCGCTGCCGCTGTTCATGCCCGAAGCCGTGATCATGGCGGCCCAGCCGATCCAGCAGGCGTATGACTTCGACGGCTTCTACGCCCCGATCGTGCAGTTCCAGGAAACCGGCGTGGTCCAGCCAGGCACGGTCGAGCTGGCCCAACCCGCCGTGTACAGCATCCTCGATTTCAGCCAGCCGGTCGACAGCCTGATCGCCTGGGAAGGCTCGCTGCTGGTGGAGCAGGGCGGCACGCTGAACGCGATGCGTTTCGTAACCAAGAACGTGCTGGCCATCGTCCAGGAACAGGCGACCACCATCGACTGGCTCAACCATTACATGACCCTGCCGCTGTACCGTCCGGTCGAGGTCAAGGCCGGCGACCTGCTGCGCATCTCCTTCGCCTACCGCGCCGGCGGCTCGATCCCGTCGCTGCAAGCGTCGATCAAGGTCGAGGTCGTGGCCGAGCAGGCGGAAACCGGGGCGCACGCGCCGGCGGTCGAGGAAGCGGCCACCTTCGCCTGATGCGGCAACCATGGGCGGACCGGTCGGTCCGCTCATCCTTTCCGGCGACCGTTCGGGCCGCCGTTTCCCCCGTTTATCGCACGCCGCTGTCCCCATTACCTCTTTCGGCATACATTCACCATGCTGCTTCTTCATGGAGAAAGACAATGCTGAGTTTCCTGGTATGGTTGGTGCTGCTGTTCCTGTGCTGGCCAATCGCGCTGCTTGCCCTGGTGCTGTATCCTGTGGTGTGGCTGCTGTTGCTGCCGTTCCGTCTGCTCGGCATCGGCGTCGACGCCGTGTTCGGCCTGCTGCGCGCGATCGTCATGCTGCCCGCGCGGGTGCTTGGACATAATCCGGCGCGCTGACGCGCCTGCTCGGGTATTCGGCAGAGTGTTCGGCAGATAACAGACTATGGCCACTTGATCTTCTACTGTGGAGCTGCGTGCTTTCATCCGGAAAGCGCGCATTGAATAGAGGAAAATGACTATGCGCCTGGATATTTACCGCAGAGCCGAACACGACGGCAAGTTCTCGTACCTGGCCGTGCCCGAAGCGAAGAACATTCCCGAAGAAGCCACCAATACCGACTGGGAGATCGAAGCCCGCGCTTTCGAGGTCGACGACAATGCCGACCAGATCGCGGATTTCGACATCGATAACCTCAACGGCCAGATCGCCGAAAAAGGTTATGCGATGACGTCGGTACTGCACTGACATTTTCCTGGCGGGTATTGCCACCGCCAGCGCCGGCAGGCGGGCCATGCGGCCCGTGCGCCGGCGCCACCCTCCCTCTCCAGCGAGTCGGCGGGGCCGCCACGGCCCAGCAGCCGATGTGGTATCCTGCGTCCTTGATCAAGAAGGTCAGCCACTCCCATGGCTGCGATGGAGGATGTGATGAAGTGGGTCGTTGTGGGTTTCTATATTCTGTCTATCCTGCACATCCATTTCCGCGGGCGCGTGCGCCTGCCGTTCCGTCGCCAGATCTTCGACCACTCGTCGTTCATGGCGCCGATCAATATTTTCATGCACAAGTTCTCGAAGGTGCCGAACACGCCTTTCATCCCGGTGAGCGAGTTCCCCGAACTGGCCCGCCTGCAAGAGAACTGGCCGATCATCCGCGCCGAAGCCGAGAACCTGCTGGCGCTCAAGAAGATCAAGGCGGCCGAGCAGAACGACGACGCCGGCTTCAATTCCTTCTTCAAGAACGGCTGGAAGCGCTTCTACCTCAAGTGGTATGACGCCAGCCACCCGTCGGCCGAGCGCCTGTGCCCGCAGACCTACGCGCTGCTGCAATCGATCCCTTCGGTCAAGGCGGCGATGTTCGCCGAGCTGCCGCCGGGCGGCAAGCTCAACCCGCACCGCGACCCGTTCGCCGGCTCGATGCGCTACCACCTGGGCCTGGCCACGCCGAACGATGACCGCTGCTTCATCGACGTCGACGGCGAGCGCCACAGCTGGCGCGACGGCCAGGGCGTCGTGTTCGACGAAACCTTCATCCACTGGGCGATCAACGGCAGCGAGAGCGACCGCGTGATCCTGTTCTGCGACGTCGAGCGCCCGATGCGCTACCGCTGGATGCAGGCTTTCAACCGCTGGTTCGGCCGCACCGTGATGACTGCCGCCGCCTCGCCGAATGAAACCGGCGACCAGGTCGGCCTGGTGAGCAAGCTGTTCCGCATTTCCTTCTATGCCGGGCAGTACCGCCGCCGCTTCAAGGCCTGGAACAAGACCGCCTACAACATCACCCGCGTGCTGCTCGTCGTCGCGCTGGCCGCCTTCATCTACTGGATCTGATCCTTCTTAAGCCCTAGTGCGCGAGAGGCGCTCGCGCCTGCACAATCCATGTGGTCCCGAAAACGGGCATTCGGCCATTGTCGCTACAATGGCCGTCCCGAATCCCACACATGGAGGCAGTCGATGGCAAAAGTACTGGTACTGTATTACTCGACGTATGGCCACATCGAGACGATGGCGAACGCCGTCGCCGAGGGCGCGCGCAGCACGGGCGCGACCGTCGACGTCAAGCGGGTTCCCGAGACCGTCCCCGAAGACGTCGCCAAGGGCGCCCACTTCAAGCTCGAGCAGGCCGCGCCGGTCGCCACCGTCGCCGACCTGGAGCACTACGACGCCATCATCGTCGGCGCGCCGACCCGCTACGGCCGCATGCCGGGCCAGATGGCGGCCTTCCTCGATCAGACCGGCAGCCTGTGGGCGCGTGGCGCCCTGAACGGCAAGGTGGGCGGCGCCTTCACCTCCACCGCGACCCAGCACGGCGGCCAGGAAGCCACGCTGTTCTCGATCATCACCAACCTGCTGCACTTCGGCATGACCATCGTCGGCCTGCCGTACAGCTACCAGGAGCAGATGACGCTGGACGAGATCGTTGGCGGCAGCCCTTATGGCGCCACCACCATCGCCGGTGGCCAGGGCCAGCGCCAGCCGAGCGAGAAGGACCTGGGCGGCGCCCGCCACCAGGGCGAACTCATCGCCAAGACCGCCAACAAGCTGTTCGGCTGATCGATGCGATGCCGCCCGCTGCAGCCAAGTGCGCAGCGGGCGCATTGAATCTTTGGTATCGTAGAACTCTGCCGCCACGGCGGTGCTCGATGAGGCGCCAACGACATGACCAAGCTTTCCGCTTTTCCCATCACCCAGAAATGGCCGGCCGCCCATCCCGAGCGGTTGCAGCTGTATTCGATGCCGACCCCGAACGGCGTCAAGATCCCGATCATGCTCGAAGAGATCGGCCTGCCGTACGAGGCGCACAAGGTCGACTTCGCCAAGGACGAGCAGAACTCGCCAGCCTTCCTGTCGCTGAACCCGAACAACAAGATTCCCGCCATCCTCGATCCGGACGGCCCGGAGGGGCAGCCGCTGGCGCTGTTCGAATCGGGCGCGATCCTGCTCTACCTGGCCGAGAAGAGCGGCAAGCTGATTCCGCACGATGCGGCGGGTCGCTACCGCGTCATCCAGTGGGTGATGTTCCAGATCGGCGGTGTCGGGCCGATGTTCGGGCAGCTCGGCTTCTTCGTCAAGTTCGCCGGCAAGGATTATGAGGACAAGCGCCCGCGCGACCGCTACGTGGCCGAATCGCGCCGCCTGCTCGGCGTGATCGACGCCCAGCTGGCGCAGCATACCTGGATCGCGGGCAACGACTTCACCATTGCCGACATCGCGGTATTCCCCTGGATTAATGGTTTGCTGAACTTCTACGAGGCGGAAGACCTGATCGGCGCCGAAGACTTCGGCAATGTGAGGGACGCGCTGGAGCGTTTCCTGGCGCGCCCCTCGGTCAGGAAGGGACTCAAGATCCCGTCCTGACTCGGCTTCGGATCAGTAGGGGCTGGACGTCGGCCGCACGATCATTTCGCTGACGTCGACGTCCGCCGGCTGCTCGATGGCGAAGGCGATGGCGCGCGCGATCGCTTCCGGCTTGATGGCGCCCTTGCGGAATTCGCGCATCGTGTCGCGCGCCAGCGGGTCCGAGATCGAATCGGCCAGTTCCGACTCCACCACGCCGGGCGAGACCAGCGTTACGCGGATGTCGCCGCCGACTTCCTGGCGCAGGCCCTCGGTAATGGCGGCCACCGCGAACTTGGTGGCGCAGTAGACGGCCGCCGTCGGGCTGACGGTGTAGGCGCCGATCGAGGCGATGTTGATGAACTGGCCGCTGCGGCGCGCCTGCATTCCCGGCAGCACGGTGGCGATCCCGTGCAGCACGCCGCGGATGTTCACGTCGATCATGCGGTTCCATTCGTCGATCTTGAGCGCATCGAGCTTCGACAGCGGCATCACGCCCGCATTGTTGATCAACACGTCGACCTGGCCATGGCGCTCGAGGGCGAAGTCGACGAATTCGCGCATGCTTTCCAGGCTCGTCACGTCGAGCTGGGCGACGTCGGCCTTGCCGCCGGCTTCGCGGATGTCGGCCGCCAGCGCCACCAGGCGTTCGGTGCGGCGCGCACCCAGCACCACGCGGTGGCCGAGCGCGGCGAGATGGCGGGCGGTGGCTTCGCCGATGCCGCTGCTGGCGCCGGTGATCAGGACGACTTTGGACAGTTGGTCTTTCATGGTGGGCTCCGTTGTGTGGACAGTGGAGCCAGTATGGACGCGCACGCCCGCGCCGCCCATGCCGAAAAGTCGCCGCGGATTGCACGATCCTCCGGAAGTGAAAATGGTGTAACGGGGCAATACCATCAAGCGATGAGCAGCCCGGCCGTCGTTCCCGCGAAGGCGGGAACCACATTTCTGTCAGCGCTGCGACGACGTTGCAGCACTTGGGTTCCCGCCTTCGCGGGAACGACGTTTCTACGCTTTCGGCGCCTGCTCGCGCGGACGCTGGCGATGGAAGGTCAGCGGGGTGTAGGCCACGTTCGACGGCGGCGGCGATTTGAGGATGTTCGTCTTCATGGCGCCCACCACGTGCATCTCGCACGGCTTGCAATCGAAGCGCAGCGTGTACTTCTCGTCGCCGCTGACCAGGGTCATGGGCTCGGCCTTCACCTGGCCCTGCACGCCTTGCACGCCCTTGGCCTGCTTCGGGCACAGGTTGAACGAGAAGCGCAGGCAGTGCTTGGTGATCATCAAGGAAACCTCGCCGGCTTCCTCGTGCGCTTCATACGCCGCGTCGATCAGCTGCACGCCGTGCTTGTGGTAGAAGGCGCGCGCCTTGTCGTTGTAGACGTTGGCCAGGTAGCTGAGCTGGGTTTCCGGATAGACCGGCGGCGGTTCCGCCGGCGCCTTGCGCTGCGGGCGCTCCCAGGCCGCCAGGCGCGCCGCCTCGTGCGCGGCGATGGCGTCGCGGCGCAGGGCGTTGATGGCGGCGCTCGGCACGAACCACGGCTGGCTCAGCTGCAGCGCGACGTGGCCGGCCTCGAACATCGTGTTGCCGAGCTTGGCCAGGCTGGCGCGCAGCCCGGCTTCGGCCTGGGCCGCCTGCTGGGCCGGCTCCAGTGTGAGCATGGCCTCGGCACTGGAGGCGATGCCGTCCTCGTCGACGACGTCCAGGCGCAGGCCGCCCGGCACTTCGCTCAGGATCAGGTCGATCGCCACCTTGCGCTCGGACGACTTCTTACTGAGCGTGGCTTCCCACTGGTGGTCGCGGTTGCGGTGGATGACCGTGCCCACCTTCAGGCCGGCCAGGGTCGGCATCGGCTCGTTCGGGAACACGCGCCAGCGCTGGCCGTCCGGTTCCTCGCCGAGCTTTTCGGCGCGGTTGGCCTGGATGCCGCAGGTGGCGCGCTTGTTCATGTAGTTCAGGCCGTCGCCATTGGCCATCGGCGCATTGGTGACGATGTCGAAGCTGTCGCCGTTCAGGCGCGCCACGATGCCCAGTTCCACGCCAACATACTTGGGCGAATCGAAGGCGCCGATGTCCGGCAGGCGGCCCTGGGCGAAGTATTCGGTGTGGCCGCGGTGGAAGTTCTTGTCGACGTCGGGCGTGAACATCACGCGGGTGCGGCCGCTGGCGGCGCGCGCGAACTCCGGACGGCGCTCGAGCAGCTCGTCCAGCAGCAGGCGGTAGTGGGCGGTGATGTTCTTGACGTAGCCCATGTCCTTGTAGCGCCCCTCGATCTTGAACGAGCGGATGCCGGCATCGACCAGCGCTTCCAGGTTGCGGCTCTGGTCGTTGTCCTTCATCGACAGCAGGTGCTTGTCGTAGGCGACCACGCGGCCCTGGCCGTCGGAGAGGGTGTAGGGCAGGCGGCAGGCCTGCGAGCAGTCGCCGCGGTTGGCCGAGCGGCCGGTGTCGGCGTGCGAGATATAGCACTGGCCCGAATAGGCCACGCACAGCGCGCCGTGCACGAAGTATTCGAGCGGCGTGTCGGTGGCGGCGTGGATCTTGCGGATCTGCTCGACCGTCAGCTCGCGCGCCAGCACCAGCTGCGAAAAGCCGACGTCGCCCAGGAATTTCGCCTTCTCGGCGCCGCGGATGTCGCACTGGGTGCTGGCGTGCAGCTGGATCGGCGGCAGGTCGAGTTCGAGCAGGCCCAGGTCCTGGATGATCAGCGCATCCACGCCGGCCTCGTACAGCTGCCAGATCTGCTTGCGCGCCAGGTCGAGTTCGCTGTCGTGCATGATCGTGTTCATGGTCACGAAGATGCGCGCGCGGTAGCCGTGGGCGAACTTGACCAGCGCGGCGATGTCTTCCAGCGGATTGCTGGCGTTGTGGCGCGCCCCGAAGGCCGGTCCGCCGATGTACACGGCGTCGGCGCCGTGGAGAATTGCCTCGCGGCCGATCTCGGCGGTCTTGGCGGGCGAGAGCAATTCGAGCTCGTGGGCAAGCAGGGACATGGGTTTTCCTTTGGGGCGAAGGACGAGATTATAGCGAGATGGCGCCTGCGCGTCATGCCTCGCGTGGCGCGTTGTCAGCATGGAACCATCTTCGTTCGAGGTCGAGCGAACGCCGCAGCCCGGCCGCGGTCCAAACCGCATCGACGCCGTTTGCGAAAGGATGGCCGATGGCCGATCAGTCACAGTCCGGGGAGCCGGCCGCGCAGGGCCACGGGCGGCATGCGAGCTATCTGCTGCTCGGCGGCGGCCTGGCCGCCGCCACTGCCGCCGAGACGCTGCGCCAGGAGGGCGCGCAAGGCGCCATCGTCATCGTGGCGGACGAGCGCGACCCGCCTTATCACCGGCCGCAGCTCTCGACCCGCTTCCTCGAGGGCGACGCCGCGCCGCCACTGGCGACGGTGCTGCCGCTTGAATACTTCCACGACAATGGCGTGACCCTGCTGTCCGGCGTGCGCGCCACAAGCCTCGACGCCGACGCCCAGCTGGTGCGCACCGACCTCGCCGGCGCCATCCGCTACGACCGGCTGCTGGTCGCCACCGGCGTGCGTCCCGTGCATCTCGCGGTGCCGGGCGCCGGGCTGCCCGGCATCCACTACCTGCGCACGGCCAGCGACGCGCGGCTTCTGCGCGGCGCGATGGAGGGCGCGGCGCGGGCGGTGGTGGTCGGCGGCGGCTTCATCGCCCTCGAGATGGCGGCGGCCTTCGCGCGCAAGGGTATGCAGGTGACCGTGCTGGCGCGCCACGGCATGTTGTTCGACAAGCTGCACGACCACGGCATCAGCGACTACCTGCGCGCGCTGTACGCCGGCCAGGGCGTGGAAGTGCTGGCCGATACGGTCGCCGCCTTCCATGGCGAGCGGCAGGTCGAGATGGTCGTCACCGAGGGCGGGCGCCGGCTGCCGTGCGACCTGGTGGGCGTCGGCATCGGTGTCGCGCCCGACCTCGGCTGGCTGGAAGGCAGCGGCCTGGCGCTGGACGACGGCGTGTGCGTCGACCAGTACCTGCAAGCCTCGCATCCGCTGGTGTGGGCGGCGGGCGACGTCGCCAATTTCACCGACCCCGTGTTTCGCCTGCGCCACCGCATCGAGCACTGGGACAATGCGGTCAAGCAGGGGCGGCTTGCGGCGCGCAATATGCTCGGCATGCGGCTGCGCTATGACGAGGTGCCGTATTTCTCTTGCGAGCTGTTCGGCCAGGGCTTCCAGTTCCTGGGCCATCCCGAGGCCGGCCACCAGCATGCCCGGCTGGGCCGCCCCGAGACCCGCTCCTGGGCCTGCCTGTATCTGGACCACGAGGTGCCGCGCGCCCTGTTTTCCACGGGGCGGCCGGCGATCGAGACGCGCGCGATCGAGTCGCTGATCCGCTACCGCACCAATATCGGCTGGGCCTGCAAGCGCCTGCACGAGCCCGATTTCTCCATCACCCGCATTCCCAGCCAGACCGCGCTGATCCTGCAGGGCGGCGGCGCGCTGGGCGCCTTCGAATGCGGCGTGGCGCGGGCGCTCGAACGCGCGCATCCAGCCCGACGTCATCGCCGGGGTGTCGATCGGGGCCTTCAATGGAGTCATCATGGCCGCCAATCCGGGCCATGCCGCCGCCGCGCTGGAGGATTTCTGGCGCCGCCTGTCGCTCGACGTGCCGCAGGCGGCGCACGCGCTGCTCGACGACCGGGCGCGGCGCCTGCTCGGTTCGTGGCAGACGCTCGCTTTCGGCGTGCCGGCCTTCTTCAGGCCGCGCTGGAGCGGCATGTTGACGAGTATGTTCGCGGGCATGGAGCCGCTCTCCTGGACCAGCTTCTACGACCCGACCCCGGTCAAGGAACTGTTGCAACGCTACGTCGATTTCGGGGCGCTGAAATCGAGTGCGGTACGACTATTGGTCAGCGCGGTCAATGTCGAGACGGCGCGCCTGGAAATCTTCGACAGCTACGTCGACGACCTGAGCGCCGACCACATCCTGGCCAGCGGCAGCCTGCCGCCGGGCTTTCCCTGGACCACCATCGACGGCAAGCACTACTGGGATGGCGGCATCATCAGCAATTCGCCGCTCGAACTGCTGCTGGAGCATTCGGGCACGGCGCGCAAGCGCATTTTCATCGTCGACCTGTACCCAGAGACAGGTTTGCTGCCCACCAGCCTGATGGAAGTGCTGGGGCGGCGCGACGAGATCGTGTTCGCCGAACGCATCCGGCGCGACAGCGCCGAGCAATCGCTGGTGCGCGACTTTCGCAAGCTGGTCGAGGGCATCCTGGCCTACGCCACCTCGCCGGAGCAGGCCGAGCAGGTGCGCCAGTGGCCCACCTATATCCAGCTGATGGGCGACAAGGATGCCGCGCCCAGCATCACCCGGATCGTGCGCAAGGGGAGCGAATGCGAGACGGCGGCGCGCGACTATGATTTTTCGGCGTTGTCGATCGCGCGCCATATGGAAGAGGGTCGGGCGGCGGCCAGCGAGGCGCTCGCGGCGCAGCGCGGCTAGCGATATGATCGCAACTCGTGGCGCGCATGTTAGCGCAAACGCCGCGCACATTCTCCCTGTTTCGCTTAGGAATCAACCCTTACCGGCAAAATCGGAACAGGTCCCGATGGCAAATCCGTAACTATGCTAACATCGGCCAACATTACTAACTTCTAAAGAAATTCACCGACATGAGCAAAACGAGCATCGAGGCCGTCCGCGAATCGATGGAGCAGGGCAAGCCCACCATGGTGGACGTGGCCAGGCTCGCCGGCGTGTCCGCGATGACCGTGTCGCGGGTCATGAACGGCAAGAGCCTGGTGCGCGAAAGCACGCGGCGCAAGGTGGCCGAGGCGGTCGCGGCGCTGAACTACACCCCGAACCAGGAAGCGCGCAACCTGGCAGGCTCCAAGCCGATCCGCGTCGGTTTCCTGTACAGCAATCCGAGCGCCGCCTACCTGAGCGAATTCCTGGTCGGCCTGCTCAACCAGTCGGGCCTCAACAATGTCCAGCTGTTCGTCGAGAAGTGCGAGGCCGGCAACCACGAGATCGAGCATACGCAGCGCCTGATCAATAACGGCCTGGATGGCGTGATCCTGCCGCCACCGCTGTGCGACAGCGTGGCCGTGCTCGAGTGCGTGGCCAAGGCGGGAATCCCTGCGGTGGTCGTGGCCTGCGGCTCGCCGGCCCCCGGCGTCGGCGCCGTCAGCATCGATGACTACGAGGCGGCGCGCTACATGGCGCGGCACCTGATCGCGCTGGGCCACCAGCGCATCGGCTTCATCGTCGGCCATCCGAACCAGACCGCCAGCGCGCGCCGCCTGGACGGCTACCGCGCGGCGATCGCCGAGAAGGGCGCCGACGCCTCCGACGAGCTGGTGGTGCAGGGCATGTTCACCTACCGCTCGGGCCTGGACGCGGCCGAGCAGTTGCTGGGGTTGCCGGAACGGCCGACGGCGATCTTCGCCAGCAACGACGACATGGCGGCGGCCACGGTGGCGGTCGCGCACCGGCTGGGCCTGGACGTGCCGGGCGATCTCACCGTCACCGGCTTCGACGATACCGCCATGGCCACCACGATCTGGCCGGAACTGACCACCGTGCGCCAGCCGATCGCCGGCATGGCGCGCGAGGCGGTGCAGGCGCTGGTGCGCCGGGTGCGCGCGCTGCGCGAAGACGAACCGGCCGAGCCGGAACAGACCCACATGGACTTCGAGCTGGTGCGTCGCCAGTCCGACGCCGCCCCGCGCATCCGTCCGCCGGCACGCCTGCCGTCGGTGGCGAAAGCGCGCTGATATCCGGCACATCCCGGGGCTGTGAAATCCATTTCAATAATTCGTTGACAACCGTCGAAGGCGCCCATTAGACTGGGATGATTGCGCTAACACTCCTGTTAAGGGGCTGTTCTTCGCATCCATCATACTCAGAATAATCTGGAGACGACCATGACGGCACATGCCGACCCTACGCCGGGCGCCCCGACGCAGGTCTACGCGACCTATCCGGACCTGCGCGACAAGCGGGTCGTGATCACCGGGGGCGGCTCGGGGATCGGCAGCGAACTGGTCCGGGCCTTCGCCGGCCAGGGAGCGCGGGTCTGGTTCCTCGACATCGCGGATGCCGCGGGCCAGGCGCTGGCCGCAGCGCTTCACGCCGCGCCGCATGCGCCGCGTTTCCTGCACTGCGACCTGACCGACCTCGATGCGCTCGCCGCGAGCTTCGTCGCCATCGAGCAGGAGGCCGGCGGCATCGACATCCTCCTCAATAACGCCGCCAACGACGACCGCCACCGCATCGAAAACGTGACGCCGGCGTACTGGGAAGACCGGATGGCGGTCAACCTGCGTCACCAGTTCTTCTGCGCCCAGGCGGCAGCCGGTTCGATGCGGCGCCAGCAGGGCGGCGTGATCCTCAATGTCGGCTCGATTTCCTGGCACCTGCCGCACACCGAGCTGGCGCTGTACATGACGGCCAAGGCCGCGATCGAGGGCCTCAGTCGCGCCCTGGCGCGTGACCTGGGGCCTGACCATATCCGCGTCAACACCGTGGTGCCGGGCGCCGTGCGCACCCCGCGCCAGCAAGCGTTGTGGCATACCCCTGCCGAAGAAGACCGTATCCTGGCCGGCCAATGCCTGCCGGCGAGAGTCGAAATGCAGGACGTGGCGGCGCTGTCGCTGTTCCTGGCGTCGAACAATGCGCGCCGCTGCAGCGGCCGCGAATACTTCGTCGACGCGGGCTGGTACGGCGCCTGACTCGAATGGAATGTCAATACGGCGCGCCGCGCAAGCGAGCGCGCCGACAATAAAGGAGACAACGATGAAACAAGGCTTCACGAAGATGGGCATCGCCATCGCACTCGGCAGCGCGCTGCTGTTCGCATCGGCGCCGAGCATGGCCGACGCCAGGAACCCCAAGATCGGCTTCTCGATCGACGACCTGCGGCTGGAGCGCTGGACGCGCGACCGCGATTACTTCATCGGCGCGGCCGAAAAGCTCGGCGCCAAGGTCTACGTGCAGTCGGCCGACGCCAGCGAGCAGCGCCAGATCGCCCAGATCGAGAACCTGATCTCGCGCGGCGTTGACGTACTGGTGATCGTCCCCTACAACGCCACGGTGTTGAACAACGCGATCCGCGAAGCGAAGAAGGCGAAAATCAAGGTGCTGTCGTACGACCGCCTGATCCTCAATGCCGACGTCGACGCCTACATCTCGTTCGACAACAAGGCGGTGGGCGAGCTGCAGGCGCAGTCGATCGTCGGCTTGACACCGAAGGGGAATTACTACCTGCTGGGCGGGGCGCCGAACGACAACAACGCCAAGATCCTGCGCGAAGGCCAGATGAAGGTGCTGCAGCCGCTGATCGACAAGGGCGACATCAAGGTGGTCGGCCGCCAGTGGGTCAAGGACTGGAGCGCCTCCGAGGCGATGTCGATCGTCGAGAATGCGCTCACCGCCAACGGCAACAAGATCGACGCCGTGGTCGCGTCCAACGACGCCACCGCCGGCGGCGCGATCCAGGCGCTGGCCGCGCAGAAGCTGGCCGGCAAGGTGCCGGTGTCGGGCCAGGACGCCGACCTGGCCGCGGTGCGGCGCGTGATCGCCGGCAGCCAGGCGATGACGGTCTACAAGCCGCTCAAGACCATCGCCACCAGCGCCGCCACCCTCGCCGTGCAGCTGGTGCGCAATGAGAAGCCGGCCTATAACGCCCAGCTCAATAACGGCTACAAGCAGGTCAGCACCGTCCTGCTCAAGCCCATCCTGCTGACCAGGTCGAACGTCGACCTGCTGGTGAAGGACGGCTTCTATACCCAGGGCCAGCTGGCCGGCAAATAAGCGCGAATCTCTCCTTTCCCCGTACTTGCTTCGGCGGTGCGGGGATTTTTTCACGCCTTGGGAAGTGGTGCGATGTCGGGCTATCTGCTTGAAATGAAGGGAATCGCCAAGCGATTCGACGGGGTGCCGGCGCTGGACGGCATCGACCTGGCGATCCGGCCGGGCGAGTGCGTCGGCCTGTGCGGCGAGAACGGGGCCGGCAAGTCGACCCTGATGAAAGTGCTGTCGGCGGTCTACCCGCACGGCAGCTGGGATGGCGAGATCCTGTGGGACGGCCAGCCCCTGCGTGCGCGCTCGGTGCGCGAGACCGAAGAGGCCGGGATCATCATCATCCACCAGGAACTGATGCTGGTGCCCGAGTTGTCGGTGGCCGAGAATATCTTCCTGGGGAACGAGATCACCTTGCCGGGCGGCCGGCTCGACTACCCGGCCATGAACCGGCGCGCCGAGGAAATCCTGCGCGGCCTGCGCCTGCCGGACGTGAACGTGGTGCTGCCGGTGAAGCACTACGGCGGTGGCCACCAGCAGCTGATCGAGATCGGCAAGGCGCTGAACAAGAACGCGCGCCTCTTGATCCTGGACGAGCCGTCGGCCTCGCTCAGCGCTTCCGAGATCGATGTGCTGCTCGAGACCGTGCGCGACCTGAAGGCGCGCGGCGTGGCCTGCGTCTACATCTCGCACAAGCTCGAGGAGGTGGCGGCCATCTGCGACACCATCGTCGTCATCCGCGACGGCAAGCATATCGCCACCACGCCGATGCCCGAGATGAGCGTGGACCGGATCATCGCCCAGATGTGCGGGCGCGAGATGAACCAGATGTATCCGTCGCTGCCACATGCCATCGGCGAAGTGGTGATGGAGGCGCGCCACATCACCTGCTATGACCCGGAGAACCCGCGCCGCAAGAAGGTGGACGACGTCTCGTTCCAGGTGTGGCGCGGCGAGATCCTCGGCATCGCCGGCATCGTCGGCGCCGGCCGCACCGAGCTGGTGACCGCGCTCTTCGGCGCCTATCCGGGCCGCCACGAGGGCGAGGTCTGGCTCGATGGCCGGCAAGTCGACACCTCCGACCCCTTGAAGGCGATCCGCGCCGGCTTCGCGCTGGTGCCCGAGGACCGCAAGCACCACGGGATCGTGCGCGACCTGTCGGTGGGCGAGAACATCACGCTGTCGGTGCTGCAGCGCTACGCGCACCTGAGCCGCATCGACGACGGCGAGGAGGCCAGCGCGATTGGCGGGCAGATCGCTCGCCTGGCGCTCAAGACGGCCAGCCCCGCGCTGCCGATCACGGCGCTCTCGGGCGGCAACCAGCAGAAGGCGGTGCTGGCCAGGATGCTGCTGACCGGCCCCAAGGTGCTGATCCTCGACGAGCCGACGCGCGGCGTCGACGTCGGCGCCAAGTTCGAGATCTACCGCCTGATGCTGGAGCTGGCGGCGCAGGGCATCGCCATCGTCATGGTCTCGTCCGAGCTGGCCGAGGTGCTGGGCGTGTCCGACCGCGTGCTGGTGCTGCAGGAAGGCCGGCTGCGCGGCGATTTTCTCAACGATGGCCTGAGCCAGGAGACGGTGCTGGCCGCCGCCCTGGGCCAGGCCTGACAAGCAAATAACACCCATGGATACAACGACACTCAAGCGGCTGTTCACCCAATACAAGATCCTGGCGCTGCTGGTGGCGGTCGCCCTGATCTGGACCTTCTTCCACTGGATGACCGAGGGCGGCTTCACCTCGGCGCGCAACGTCTCGAACCTGATGCGCCAGATGTCGATCACCGGCATCCTGGCCTGCGGCATGGTGTTCGTCATCATCGCCGGTGAGATCGACCTGTCGATCGGTTCGCTCCTGGGCCTGCTGGGCGGGATGGCGGCGGTGCTCGACGTCACCCACGGCATGCCGCTGCCGCTGTCGATCGCGGTGGTGCTGGGCGCGGGCCTCCTGTGCGGCTTCCTCAACGGCTATCTCACCGCCTATGCCGGCATACCCTCCTTCATCGTCGGGCTCGGGGGCATGCTGGCCTACCGCGGCGTGGTGCTGGGCCTGACGGACGGCGCCACCGTGGCGCCGGTCTCGCCCGGCTTCGAGCAGATCGGGCAGGCCTATCTGCCGCCGGCATGGGGCATCGGGCTGGGTGTGCTGCTGTTCGCGCTGGCCGGCGTGCTGGCCTGGCGCCAGCGGGTCAACCAGGCGCGCCACGGCTTGCCGGTGATCGCGCTGTGGCGTTCGGTGTTTCGCGTGCTTCTCGTTGGCGTGGTGCTGGTGGGCCTGATCTCGACCTTCAACAGCTATGAAGGCATTCCGCTGCCGGTGCTGATCCTCCTGACCCTGCTGGGCGTGTTCAGCTACATCGCGCGCCAGACCGTGTTCGGCCGCCGCATCTATGCGGTGGGCAGCAATATGGAGGCGACCCGCCTGTCCGGCATCGACGTGCGCAAGGTCAAGCTGTGGATCTTCGGCCTCATGGGGCTGATGTGCGCGCTGGCGGGCTTGATCAACACCGCGCGCCTGGCGGCCGGTTCGCCCTCGGCCGGCGTGTCGGCGGAGCTGGACGTGATCGCGGCCTGCTTCATCGGCGGCACCTCGATGCGCGGCGGCGCCGGCACCGTGCATGGCGCCCTGGTCGGCGCGCTGGTGATGGCCAGCCTGGATAACGGCATGTCGATGCTCGACGTCGACGCCTACTGGCAGATGATCGTCAAGGGCCTGATCCTGACCCTGGCCGTGTGGCTGGACGTGGCCACGCGCAGCAATACCCGCTGACACGCGGCCACGTCGTTGGTGATTACGCGAGCTTCACTTCACCATCCACCAGGCGCACCAGGCCGAGCGGATTGCCGTCCTTGAGCGCGTCCGGCAGCAGGCCGGCCGGCACGTCCTGGTAGCACACCGGCCGCAGGAAGCGCTCGATCGCGGTCGCGCCGACCGAGGTGCTGCGCGCATCCGAGGTCGCCGGGAACGGCCCGCCGTGGACCATCGCGTACGACACCTCGACGCCGGTCGGGAAGCCGTTGAACAGGATGCGGCCCACCTTGCGCTCCAGCAGCGGCAGCAGGGCGCCGGCCAGCGCATGGTCGCTGTCGACGGCGTGCACGGTGGCGGTCAGCTGGCCTTCCAGGTGGCGCGTCACGGCCAGGATCTCGTCCTCGTTGCGGCAGGCGATCATCAAGGAAACCGGTCCGAAGATCTCTTCTTCCAGCGCCGGGTTGGCGAGGAAGGTCGCGGCGTCGCACTGATACAGGGCGGCGCGCGCGGCGCAGCCCGGGCCTTCCTGGCTGCCGTTCGCCACCAGCTGCACGCCGCCCACGCCCGCGCGTTTGCCGATGGCGTTGTCATAGGCTTGATGGATGCCGGCCGTGAGCATGGTGCCGGCGGGCTTGAGCTGGAGCGCGGCGGCGGCGGCGTCGCGGAAGGCGTCGAACTGCGGGCCGGCCAGGCCGATCACCAGGCCCGGGTTGGTGCAGAACTGGCCGACGCCCAGGGTCAGCGAATCGACGAAGGCGCCGGCCAGCTTTGCGCCGCCGGCCTCCAGCGCGCCCGGCAGCAGGTAGACCGGGTTGATGCTGCTCATTTCGGCGTACACGGGAATCGGTTCCTTGCGCTTCGCGGCGATCTGGCTTAGTGCCAGGCCGCCCGCGCGCGAGCCGGTGAAGCCGACGGCGCGGATCGCCGGATGGCTCACGAGGTCGCCGCCGATCCCGTTGCCTTCGCCGATCAGCAGCGAGAACACGCCTTCCGGCATGCCGCATTCGAGCGCCGCCTGCAGCACCGCCTTGCCCACCAGTTCCGACGTGCCGAGGTGGGCGTTGTGGGCCTTGACCACGACCGGGCAACCGGCGGCCAGGCTTGATGCGGTGTCGCCACCGGCCACCGAGAACGCGAGCGGGAAGTTACTGGCGCCGAAGACGGCGACCGCGCCGAGCGGAATCTTGCGCATGCGCAGGTCTGGGCGCGGCGGCGTGCGCTCGGGCAGGGCCGAATCCAGCGTCGCTTCCAGGAAGTGGCCGTCGCGGACCACCTTGGCGAACAGCCGCAGCTGGTTCACGGTGCGGCCACGTTCGCCCTCCAGGCGGGCCGCCGGCAAGCCGCTTTCCTGCGACGCGCGCTCGATCAGCGTCGGGCCCAGGTCGAGGATGCGCTGGGCGATCGTCTCCAGGAAGCGTGCGCGCTGCTCCAGGGGCAGGGCGCGATACGGCTCGACGGCGGCATCGGCCAGTTCACAGGCACGCGCCAGGTCGGCCGGCGTCGCCAGGCCGAACTCGGGCTCCAGGTCTTGCTTCTTTGCGGGGTCGTAGGCGCGCACGGCGCCGGCGCCGCCGCGCAGGATCTGGTGGCCGATGATCATTTCGCCGCTGATATTCATTGTGGGTCTCCTGGTTGGAAGTGGTTGGGTCGTTGATGTCATACGCAATCAGACGCTGCTGCGGGATCGGCGATAAAACAATCAGCCCAAATGATAACGTTTTCTGTTAGCGCGAACATTTTTGTTGCAAGCGCCCCCTGTATTGATTAGCATGGTTGCCAGCAAGCCAATAATAAATACAGGCAGGAGACATGATGCGTACCACGATCGCCCGCCGACCCGGCATGGGTTGGCGCAGGGTCCTGGGTGTGGTTGCGGCCGTGTGCGTCGCCGCCGCAGCCTTGGCCGCCCCCGTCGTCCCGAACGGCGCGGGCTATGTCTGGGACAGCGTCGCCATCGGCGGCGGCGGCTTCGTGACCGCGATCGTGCCGAGCCGCAGCGAACCGGGCATCGCCTACGCCCGCACCGACGTCGGCGGCGCCTACCTGTGGCGCGCCACGGAGGGCCGCTGGACGCCGCTGCTCGATTGGGTGGGCGAGGACCAGACGGGCTTGCTGGGCATCGACGCGCTGGCGATCGACCCCGACAACGCCGCCAATGTGTGGCTGCTGGCCGGGATCGCCTACCTGAACGGCGGCCGCACCGCCATCCTGCGCTCGACCGATTACGGCAAGAGCTTCGACGTCGTCGACGTCAGCGCCCAGTTCAAGACCCATGGCAACGGCTTCGGACGCCAGGGCGGCGAACGGCTGGCCGTCGATCCGGGGCCGAGCAAGCGCCTCTACCTGGGCTCGCGCCGCGACGGCCTGTTCGAAAGTGCCGACGGTGGACGCAGCTGGCAGCGCAATCCGGCGCTGGCGGTGACCACCACGCCCAACGACGTCGGCCTGAACATCGTGTTGCCGGACCCCGCCAGCGTCAGGCAGGGGCGCGCGCAGCGGCTGTTCGTCGGCGTGTCGCGCTTCGGCAGCGTCGGCCCGAACCTGTACCGCAGCGACGATGCCGGCGCGACCTTCGTGCCGGTGGCGGGAAGCCCGTCCGGCCTGATGCCGCAGCGCGCGGCCTTCGACGGCGCCGGCAAGCTGTACATCACCTATGCCAACGGCGCCGGTCCGCACCCGGACAAGAGCGGCAGCGAGCCGATCGACCGCGGCCAGGTGTGGCAATACGAGATCGCGAGCGGGGCATGGCGCAACGTGACGCCGGTGGGATCGAACCGGCCGTTCGCCGGGATCAGCGTCGACCCGCGCAACCCCAGGCGGCTGGTGGTCTCCACCATCAATACCTTCATCGCCCAGGGCGATGCGCGCGGCGACCGCGTCTATCTGTCGAACGATGGCGGCGCCAACTGGGTCGACGTCATCGCGCGCGGCTTCCGGCGCGACGCGGCCGGCGTGCCCTGGCTCGAGGGTCACGCGATCCACTGGGCCGGCTCGGTCGAATTCGATCCGCTCGATCCGCGCGCGGTATGGGTCACGTCCGGCAACGGCGTGTTCCGCACGCCCGACATCGACGCCACGCCGGCCACCTGGACTTTCACGGTGAAGGGCCTGGAAGAGACGGTGCCGCTCGGCCTGGTCAGCCTGCCGGGCGCGCCGCTGGTCTCGGCCATCGGCGACTACGACGGCTTCGTGCACGACGACCCGGCGCGCCCGGGCCGTATCCACCAGCCCGAGATCGGCACCACCACCGGGCTCGATGGCGCCGCCCGCCGTCCCGGCAGCATGGTGCGGGTGGGCGACGCCATGCTCGTCACGCGCGACGGCGGCGACACCTGGACCCGGACGCCGGCGCTGCAGGGCAAGCGCGGGCGCGTCGCGATGTCGAGCGACGGGGCGACGCTCGTGCATGCGCCGCAGGGATCGGCGGCCCTGTACCGCTCGGCCGACGATGGCGCCAGCTGGACCCAGGTGGCGGGCCTGGCGGGGCGCGACCTGCGCGCGGTCGCCGATCCGGTCAACCCGAAAGTGTTCTACGCCTACGACGACAAGGCCCTGATGGCAAGCGTGGATGGCGGCGCCAGCTTCGCACCGCGCGCCAGCCTGCCGCCGGGCGGCTCCAGACTGATTCGTCCGCTGGCGGGCCGCGAGGGCGACCTGTGGGTGGCGCTCAAGGACGGCGGCCTGGTGCGCTCGCGCGATGGCGGCGCCAGCTTCGCGCCGCTGGCCGGCGTCGGCTACTGCGGCGCGGTCGGTTTCGGCAAGGCCGCACCGGGCAAGCGCGAGCCGACCGTCTACATCTGGGGCAGCGTCAAGGGCGTGCGCGGCGTCCACCGTTCGCTCGACCTGGGGCGCAGCTGGCAGCGCATCAACGACGACGCCCACCAGTACGGCGGCCCCGGCGACGGCCACTTCATCGTCGGCGACATGAACCGCTTTGGCGTGGTCTACATGAGCACCGCCGGCCGCGGCATCGTCTATGGAAGGCCGGGACCGATATGAAGATGTTCTCCAGCCTGCGCATCCTGCTGGGCGCCTGCGCCTTCTCGCTGGCGGCAATCAGCGCCGCCGCGCCTGAGATGATGCTGCGCTACGATCGGCCGGCCCGGGACGACGACCAGGGCTGGGAAAAAGAGGCGCTCCCCATCGGCAATGGCCGCATCGGCGCCATGGTGTTCGGCCAGCCGGGCCGCGAACACCTGCAGTTCAACGACATCACCTTGTGGACCGGCGACGACAAGACCATGGGCGCCTTCCAGCCCTTCGGCGACCTGCTGGTCGAGCTGCCCGGCCACGAAAGCGGGGTGACCGACTATCGCCGCACGCTCGACCTCGGGCGCGGCGTGCACACGGTGACGTATACGCATGGCGGCGTGCGCTACCGGCGCGAAGCCTGGGCGAGCTTCCCGGCCCAGGTGATCGTGCTGCGCCTGACTGCCGACCGGCCCGGCCGCTACAGCGGCGCCGTGTCCCTGACGGACCGTCACGGCGCCCATCTCGCGGTGGCCAATGGCCGGCTGCATGCGACCGGTACGCTGGCCGGCTTCGCGCTGCCCGACCAGGCGCCGAGCGGCAACGTGATGTCCTACGCCAGCCAGGCGCAGGTGATCAGCGATGGCGGCAAGTTGACGGCCGATGGCCAGCGCATCGCCTTCGCGGGCGCCGACGGCCTGACGCTGATCCTGGGCGCCGGCACCAGCTACGTGCTCGACGCCGCGCGCCGCTTCGAGGGCGGGCATCCGCTGGCGCGCGTGACCGCACAGGTGGACCAGGCCGCGGCGCGTGCTCCCGCAGCGCTCCTCGAGGAACACGTCGAGGATTTCCGACGCCTGATGCAGCGGGTGGCTATCGACCTGGGCGAGACGCCGGCCGCTCGCCGCGCACTGCCGACCGATGCGCGCCTGCTGGCCTACACGAAAGCGGGCGGCGATCCGGAACTCGAGGCCCAGTACTTCCAGTACGGCCGCTACCTGCTGGCCTCCAGTTCGCGCGGCTCGCTGCCGGCCAATCTGCAGGGCCTGTGGAACAACAGCCTCACGCCGCCGTGGAATGCGGATTACCACACCAACATCAACGTCCAGATGAATTACTGGCCGGCCGAGGTGACGAACCTGGGAGAATCGGCCTTGCCGTTCTTCGATTTCGTGAACGGCATGGCCCCGGTATGGCGGCGCGCCACCACGGAGGAATTCCGCCGCGCCGATGGCCAGCCGGTGCGGGGCTGGACCCTGCGCACCGAATCGAATCCCTTCGGCGCCATGGACTACCTGTGGAACAAGACCGGCAACGCCTGGTATGCCCAGCACTTCTGGGAACACTACGCCTTCAACCGCGACGAGCGCTTCCTGCGCGAGGTGGCCTATCCGGTGATGAAGGAGGCCAGCGCCTTCTGGCAAGACTACCTGAAGGCGCTGCCGGACGGGCGCCTGGTCGCGCCGCAGGGCTGGTCGCCGGAACACGGTCCGGTCGAGGATGGCGTCGCCTACGACCAGCAGATCGTATGGGACCTGTTCAACAACACGGTCGAGGCGGCCGGCATCCTGCGGGTCGATCCGGATCTGCGCGCGCAGCTAGCCGCCATGCGCGACCGCCTGGCCGGGCCGCGCATCGGCAGCTGGGGCCAGTTGCTCGAATGGCTGGAAGAAAAGAAGGACCCGGTGCTCGACACGCCGCGCGACACCCACCGCCACGTGTCGCACCTGTTCGCGCTGTTCCCGGGGCGCCAGATCGATCCGGTGCGCACGCCGGACCTGGCCCGCGCCGCGCGCCGCACGCTGGAAGCGCGCGGCGACGCCGGCACCGGCTGGTCGATGGCCTGGAAGATGGCGTTCTGGGCCAGGTTGCACGACGGCGAGCGCGCCCACCGCATGCTGCGCGGCCTGCTGGCGGCGCCGGGCGCGCGCGCGGCCGAACAGGCCGGCGTCTTTTCGGAACATAACAACGCCGGCGGCACCTATCCGAACCTGCTCGACGCCCACCCGCCGTTCCAGATCGACGGCAATTTTGGCGCCACCGCGGCGATCGCCGAGATGCTGCTGCAATCGCAGGGCGGTGAATTGCACCTGTTGCCGGCGCTGCCGTCGGCGTGGGCGCGCGGCGCGGTGAAGGGATTGCGCGCGCGTGGCGGATATGAAGTGGATCTGCGCTGGGCCGATGGCCGCTTGCAGGGCGTCACGGTGCGTGCGGTGGCCGGGAACGACGGTCCCGTCAAGATCCGCTACGGCGCGAAACGCATCGAGATCGACCTGGCGACAGGGCAGAGCCGTAGCCTGGACCCGGCGCAGTTGCGCTAACGACAAGAATGACAACGAAGGAGACGAACAGCATGACCCTGAAACCACTCGCCCGCAGGCTTGCGTGCCTCTGCCTGTTGTTGGCCAGCGCCGGCGCGGCGACTGCCGCCCCCGAGCTGCCGCGCCTCGTCGAAAAGGATGGCCGGCACGCCCTGATGGTGGACGGCGCGCCGTTCCTGATGCTCGCGGGTCAGGCCCATAACTCCAGCAACTATCCGGGCGCCTTGCCCAAGGTCTGGGCGGCGCTGAAGGACGCGCACGCCAATACCCTCGAGATGCCGGTCGCCTGGGAACAGGTGGAGCCCAAGGAAGGGGAGTTCGACTTCAGCTTCCTCGACACCCTCGTTTCGCAGGCGCGTGAAAACGATATCAGGCTCGTCATCGTCTGGTTCGGCACCTGGAAGAACACGGGGCCGGGCTACCTGCCGGAATGGGTCAAGTTCGACAACCGGCGCTTCCCGCGCATGAAGGACAAGGACGGCAAGACGGTCTACAGCCATTCGCCGTTCGGCGAGCAGACGCTGGCGGCCGACCGGCGCGCCTTCGTCAGGATGATGGAGCACATCAGGAAGATCGACAGCGGCCACCGCACCGTGATCATGGTGCAGGTCGAGAACGAGGTGGGCACCTATGGCGTCCCGCGCGACCATGGCGAACGCGCCGAGGCGGCCTTCCGCCAGCAGGTGCCGGCCGCGGTGCTGGCGCGCCAGAAGCCGAAGGTGGCGGGCGTGACCCAGGGCAGCTGGCGCCAGGTGTATGGCGACTACGCCGACCAGTACTTCCATTCCTGGGCCATCGCCAGCTATATCGAGTCGATCGCCAGCGCGGGGCGCGCGGTGTACGACCTGCCGATGTTCGTCAACGCCGCCCTGCGCGAGCCTTCGCTCGACGGCAAGCCGGCGGCGCCGTGGAAAGCGAACTTCGCCAGCGGCGGGCCGACCTGGGACGTGATCGACATCTACAAGGCGGCGGCGCCGCACATCGACCTGGCGGCGCCCGACATCTATATGCCCGAGTCGAACAAGGTGACGGCGGTGCTGAAATCGTACCAGCGGCCGGACAACGCCTTGATGGTGCCGGAGATGGGCAATGCGGCGGGCTATGCGCGCTACGTGTACCAGATCGTCGGCATGGGGGCGCTGGGCGTGGCGCCGTTCGGGCTCGACTACTTCGACTACAGCAACTACCCGCTGGGCTCGAAGTTCACAGACCGCCGCATGGTCGAGCCCTTCGCCACCGTGTACGGGGCGTTCGCGCCGATGCAGCGCCAGTGGGCGCGCTGGGCCTTCGAGGGCCGCACCCACGGCGTGGCCGAGGGCGACGACCGTGCGCCGCAGACGGTGGCGCTGGAGGGCTGGAAGGCGACCGTGTCGTTCCGCGAATTCCAGTTCGGCGAGCGCCAGTACCTGAAGGACAAGAGCGAGTTCAAGGAAGGAACCGAGAAGCCCGGCGGCGGCGTGGCCATCGCCCAGGTCGGCGAGAACGAGTTCGTGCTCGTCGGCCAGCAGGCGCGCGTGAAGTTCGCGGGCGATGGCGCGAACGCGGGCAAGCCCTCGCTCTTGGGGCGGGTGGAGGAAGGCCGTTTCGACGCCAATGGCCGCTGGGTCATGGAGCGCAACTGGAACGGCGACCAGACCGACTATGGCCTGAACCTGCCGGCGGCGCCGGTGGTGCTGAAGGTCAAGCTCGGGACGTACCAGGAATAACAACGATGAAGACAGGAGATATGCAAATGCGTATGACACAGGTGGCAGCCGCGGCGCTGTTCCTCGCCTCCGGGCTCCAGGCCCATGCGGGCACGTTTCAACAGACCGCCACCGGCATCGAAGTGCGGCCCGATAGCGGCGCCAAGGTGGTGCGCCTGAACCTGATGAGCGACAACATCATCCAGGTCGTGAAGCTCGCCGAGGAGAACAGGACGCTCACGCCCTCGCTCATGACGGTGGCCGCGCCGTGCGCCGACAAATGCACGTTCACGGTCACGCCCACGACGGACAACGTCCAGCTCAAGGCGGGCAAGATATCGGCCACCGTGTCGCTGAAAGACGGCCAGGTCCAGTTCTTCGACGGCGCCGGCAAGCGCTTCCTGGCCCAGGCGTCCGAGTCGATGAAGCCGGTCGACGTCGGCGGCAAGCCGTTTTTGGCGATCAAGCAGGGCTTCAATCATGGCACGCGCGACGCCTATTTCGGCCTGGGCCAGCACCAGAACAACCAGATGAACTACAACGGCGAAGACGTGCTGCTGGCCCAGCACAATATGATCGCCGCCGTGCCCTTCGTGGTGTCGGACAAGGGCTATGGCCTGCTGTGGGACAACAACTCGATCTCGCGCTTCGGCGACGCCACGCCCTACGACCACATGTCGCGCGACCTGGTCTTGCGCAGCCTTGACGGCAAGCAGGCCGGCCTGACCGCGCGCTACTACGTCGACGGCAAGCTGGCGCTGACGCGCCAGGAGAAGGACATCGACTACCAGTACCTGAAGGACGTGGACGAGAACTGGCCCAAGGAGCTCAAGCCGGCCAAGGACCTCAAGAACGTGCGCGTGGTATGGGAAGGCACCATGAGCAGCGACAAGCCGGGCGTGCACAAGATGCAGCTCTATTCCTCGGACTACGCCAGGCTGACGGTGGACGGCAAGGAAGTGATGGACGTGTGGCGCATGGGCTGGAACCCGTGGTACCACAACTTCGAGGTCAAATTCGACAAGAACAAGCCGGTCAAGCTGCACCTGGAATGGAAGCCGTCGGGCGGCATGGTGGCCATCACCCACAACAATCCGCTCCCGGCGCCCGAGCGCCATTCGCTGACCATGTCGTCCGAGATCGCCGAGGCCATCAACTACCACGTGATCAGCGCCGACAGCATGGACGGCGCGATCGCCGGCTACCGCCACCTGACCGGCCAGGCGCCGATGATGCCGAAATGGGCCTACGGCTTCTGGCAGTCGCGCCAGCGCTACGAGACCCAGCAACAGCTGCTCGACGCCCTGGGCGAATACCGCAAGCGCGGCTGGCCGCTCGATAACATCGTCCAGGACTGGTTCTACTGGCCCGAGGATGGCTGGGGCTCGCACGACTTCGACAAGACCCGCTTCCCTGATCCGAAGGGCCTGGTCGACGCCGTCCACAAGCAGAATGCGCGCATCATGCTGTCGGTGTGGGGCAAGTTCTACGCCAATACCGACAACTACAAGGAGTTCGCATCGAAGGGGTATATGTGGACCAAGAACGTGGAGAATGGTTCGCGCGATTGGGTCGGTAAGGGTTACCTCAACAGCCACTACGATCCGTACACCAGGGAGGCGCGCGAGATCTATTACCGCCAGCTTAAACCGAAGCTGGTCGACCTGGGCTTCGACGCCTGGTGGATGGACAATACCGAACCCGACGTGCTGTCGAACAGCCGGCTGGAAGACTTCAAGCAGCTGATCGGACCGACCGTGTATGGCGCCGGCGAGATCACCTTCAATCCCTACAGCCTGGTGAGCACGGGCGCCATGATCGATGGCCTCAAGCGTGACCAGCCCGATAAGCGTCAGTTCATCCTGTCGCGCTCGGGCTTCGCCGGCATCCAGAGGAATAGCGTGGCGGTGTGGAGCGGCGACACGGTGGGACGCTGGAACAATCTGTACGACCAGATCGCGTCGGGCACCAATATGTCGATGTCGGGCGTCCCGAACTGGACCCACGACATCGGCGGCTATGCCCAGGAAGTGCGGTTCCAGAGCGGCGACGTCGGCTCGGCCCAGGAAAACCGCGTCACCAGCCGCGCCAAAGCCAATCCCGAAGACATGGAAGAGTGGCGCGAGCTGAACCACCGCTGGTTCCAGTTCGGCGCCTTCACGCCGCTGTTCCGTTCGCACGGCGAGGTGGTCAAGCGCGAGATCTATAACATCGCCGCCGGCGACGACGCCATGCGCGACAATATGGTCTGGTGGCTGAAGCTGCGCTACCGCCTGATGCCGTATATTTACACGATCGCATCCGACACCCATTACCGCTCGGGCACCATGATGCGCGGCCTGGCGATGGACTTCCCGCTCGATGACAAGGCGAAGAACGTCAAGGACCAGTACATGTTCGGCCCTTCGTTCCTGGTGGCGCCGGTGTACGAGTACAAGGCGCGCCAGCGCCAGGTCTACCTGCCCGCCGGCGCCGACTGGTACGACTTCCATACCGGCGAGCGCCACCGGGGCGGCGCGACCCGCACCATCCAGGCGCCGCGCGAGCGCATGCCGCTGTTCGTCAAGGCCGGCTCGGTGATCACGGCCGGTCCCGTGACCCAGTACGTGGACGAGAAGCCCGATGCGCCGCTGACGCTGTTCGTGTATGCCGGCGCCAACGGCCTCGCGACCCTGTACGAGGACGACGGCGTGACGAACGCCTACCAGCGCGGCGAAGCCAGCCGCATCCCGATCAGCTACGACGACAAGGCCGGCGTGGTGCAGATCGGCGAGCGCGTCGGCCGCTACCAGGGCATGGTCGAGAAGCGCGAGTTCCGGGTGCGCGTGATCAAGCCGGGGGTGTCGACCGCGGCCGATATGGATGCGTCGGACAAGTCGGTGGTGTATGAGGGCAAGCCGGTGAGCATCAAGCTGTGATTACCCGCCGGGCACGTGCGCGTGCCCGGCATTTTCAGTCGACACCCATGAACATCTTCTCTTACGCGGCCTGCCTGGCCCTGGCCGGTCTGCTCCACCTGGCACCCGCCCATGCGCTCGAGACGGTCGCGCCCGACCACCAGCACTTGCAGTACACGGGCCGCATCGATTTCAGCGACCGCCGCACGCCGGTGCTGAGCTGGCCGGGCACGTCGGTGGCGGCCACCTTCACCGGCACCTCGCTGTCCATCGTCCTCGACGACCAGCACGGCAAGAATTACTACAACGTCTTCCTCGACGGCGATACCGGGCGGCCGATCATCCTGCAGCTCGACAAGGGGAAGAAGAGCTACCTCGTGGCCAACGGGCTCGCGCCCGGCGCGCATCGGGTGTTGCTCACCAAGCGCACCGAGGGCGAGGAGGGCGCCACCGTGTTCCTCGGCCTGGCGCTGGACGACAAGGCGGCATTGCAGGCGCCGCCGGCCAGGCCGGGCCGGAGGATCGAGTTCTTCGGCGATTCGATCACCAGCGGCATGGGCAACGAGGCGCCTGACGATGGCGAGGATCATCACGGCAAGGACAAGAACAACTATCGGTCCTACGCCGCGATCGCCGCCCGCCAGCTCGGCGCCGAAGCGCATTTCACCTCGCAGGGCGGCATCGGCATCATGATCAGCTGGTTCCCGTTCACGATGCCGGACTTTTACGACCAGCTGAGCGCGGTCGGCGACAATGACAGCCGCTGGGACTTTTCGCGCTGGACGCCCGACGTGGTGGTGGTGAACCTGATGCAGAACGATAGCTGGCTGATCGGCCGCGACCACAAGCTGCAGCCCGAGCCCGATGAAGCGCAGCGGATCGCGGCCTACCAGGCTTTCGTCGCGCGCGTCAGGTCGCTGTACCCGAAGGCGTATATCGTGTGCGCGCTCGGCAGCATGGACGCGACCAGGGCCGGATCGCCCTGGCCAGGGTATGTCGAGACCGCCGTCAGGAACCTGCGCTCGGCCGGTGACGCGCGCATCGACACGCTGTTCTTTCCGTTCACGGGTTATGGCAAGCATCCGCGCGTGGCGCAGCACCAGGCGAATGCGGACTTGCTGACCACTTTCGTGCGGCAAAGAATGGGGTGGTAGGGGTAGTGCTGTATCATGCCGGCCTTCGTTACGAAAGCCGCACATGCTCATCATCACCATCAAGCAGGGCAAGGAACAAGCGATCCTTGCCGGCGACCCCTGGATCTACCAGTCCGCGATCGACAAAGTCGACGGCAAGCCGCACGAGCGCAACAAGATCGGCGTGACGGCGCTGGTGCAATCGTCGTCGCGCCGCTTCCTGGCGCGCGCCGCCTACAACGCCAGGTCGCAGATCGCGGCCCGCGTCTGGACCTTGCGCGAAGATGAAGCGGTCGACCATGCGCTCATCAAGCGCCGGGTGCAGGCCGCCATCGAACGGCGGCTTGACACCTGGCGCGCGGTCGGACCGGATGCGCTGGTCCAGCTGGTCGACGGGGAAAAGGATGGCCTGCCCGGCCTGGTGGTGCAGGGCTATGGCGGCCCGGACGGCTACCTGGTCTGCCAGTTCAACGCCGGGGGCGTCGACCTGTGGAAGGTGCCGGTGGTGCAGGCGCTGCTGGCCGCCACCGGCTGCCCGAACGTCTACGAGCGTTGCGATGCGCTCGTGCGCAAGGCGGAAGGATTGCCGTTCGCGCCCGGCGCCCTGGCCGGCGAGGAGCCGCCGCAGCGCCTGATGGTGCGCACCCGGGACAGCCTGGCGCCGATGGATATCCGCACCGGCTTCACCTACCCGCGCTGAACCGGGTTCAGGCCAGCGCTTCCTTCGCCGCCTCTTCGGGCGTCAGTGAATCGTAGAACTGGTCGGTGAACCACTCGATCTGTTCTTCGATGTGATCCTGGGCCTGCTTGACGGTGGCGCCGCCGGCGACCAGGAAACCTTCCACTTCGATGCACCACTGGATGAACGCCAAGGTTTCTTCGTCCAGTTCTTCTTCCTTCTTTGCCATATCGATTCCCGTAATGTTGCGTGATCAGTGAACACTGGATTGGAGCGAGCAGCGTTGCACGATTCTAACGTAGCCGTATATCGACGCCAATGCTTCACGGCGAGGACGGGCTAACCGGTCTGCGGCTTGTTATAGATATAAAAAGCCGCCCGCGGTGCGCGTCATCATACGCTCTCTATCGACGCAGATTCAGGGAGGTCGCGATGAAATTGCTCTTGGCGCGCACAATGCTCGTCGGCTCGATCCTCGGGCTGTCGGGTTGCGCAGCATTCGATTGGTGGCCGCAGTCAACGGCCAATGCGGGCGGAAAGCCTGGGGAGCAGTCATCAAGCAATACCGCAGGCGGTCCGGAAACATTCCCGCGCATCCCCGATGTCGGGCCTGGCGGGGCCGGTCAGACAGCGCCCGCCGGGCCGGCCGACACTTCCGCTCCCGCTCCCGCTCCCGCTCCCACGCCCGACCTGGCGAAGGCGCCGGCGGCCGTCGTCGCGGCCGGGCTCGATAGCGCGACCGTCGTCGACATGCTCGGCATGGCGTGGCAAGGCCTCCAGCGGCCGCAACCGATCGACCCGGCCATCGGGAAATACCTTGGCGGTTTCGGCGTCGTGGTCGACATGCTGCAAAGAGGCTTCGATGTCCGCGCCGCGCGCGAGGCGCATGCCGGCGTGGTGCGGCTGCGCGACGCGATGGGACCGGGTGAGACCAAAATCATCCACGTCAAGCAGGGGGCGGACGGCCGGGTCCAGGTCTATGAAGTGCCCAACCGTTTCGCGCCGATCGTGAAGAACCCGGGCGAGAAGGTCATCGAGTCAGAGATCGTCACGCCCGAGGTCGTCGTCCAGCGCGACGGCAGCGTGCTGCACATGTTCACCTCGCGCAGCGCGCTCACGCAAAAGGCGCGGGCAAGCTATGACCAGGAATGGCCGGCGTTCTACAAACGCGCCGATGCGGCGATCGCCGCCATCCTGGCGAAAGGCTGACCCATCATTTCGCTGGAGCGAACTGCAGCAGGTAGACGTCGTTCTCGCGTAGCGGCAGGCTGGTGGCCAGGCGGCCATCGGCGCCGACGGTGACCGTCTTCTGCTGCGACGGCTTGCCGGTGGCTTGCGCCTTGAGCGTGGCGACCTGCTGCCGGGTCAACTGCTTTGGCGAGCCCATGCCGATATAGGCGGTGAAGGCGTCGTTCTGCTTGTAGCCGACCTGCGACACCGTCATGGCGTAGGCGCTCGGCTTCAGGCCGCGCAGCGTCACGGCGACCTGGCCCTTGGCCTTCGGCGGCAAGTCCTTGATGTAGAACTGCTGGTTGTTGACCTTGTCGGGCAGCGTCTGGGTCACGTCCCATAGCAGGACCTGGGCATTGCCTTTGTCGTCGACGGTCGCCCAGGAATCCTTGTCCGCATTCTTGAGCTCCGTGTGGCCGAGCTGGTTCAGGAACTGGTAGGCGAAATAGGCCGGCTTCTTGATGCCCTGCGTGTTCATCAGCCCGAAGCCGCCGTGGAAGGCCTCGAAGCGCGGACCGGGCTCTTCGAAGATATCGGTGAACACCCAGTACGACATCGATTGCACCGCGCCGCTGCTCTGCTTGAGCTTTTTCAGGATGTAGGCGGCCTGGTGATAGCTGTCGTGGGTCGGGTCGGCCGGGGTGTACGACGAACTCCATTCGGTATAGTGCAGCTCGAGCTTCGGCATGCTCGAGGCGGCGATCTCCCTGCGGTTCTTGAGCACGTCGCTGGCCACCGCCATCTCGTCGCGGCTCAGGACCGTGCCCTTGGTGCCGAATTCGTCCAGGTAGCCTTCACCGACGCCATACGAGTGGGTACTGACGAAGTCGAGCGGCACCTTGTTCTTGTCGGCATAGGCCATCATTTCGGGAATCCAGGCCGCGCCGGCGGTGGCCGGGCCGCCGACCCGGTAGGAGGAATCGACACGCTTGATGGCGCGCGCCGCGTGGGCGTACAGCCGGAAGTACTCGTCCTGGGTGCCGGCCCAGAAGCCGTCCAGGTTCGGTTCGTTCCATACTTCGAAGTACCAGCTCGCGACTTCCTCCTTGCCATAGCGTTCGGTCCAGTGCCGCGTCAGGGCCTCGATCAGGCGCTCCCACTGGCCGTAGTCGCGTGGCGGCGTGACGTTGCCGCGCCACCAGAAGATGGTCTTGGCGCCGCTGGCCATGGCATTCGGCATGAAGCCCAGCTCGACGAAGGGCTTGATGCCGATCGAGAGCAGGTAGTCGAACAACGCATCGATGTACTGGAAGTTGTACTGTTCCTTGCCCTGGGCGTCGATCTTGTACACGCCCATGTCGTCGGTCAGGAGGCCGTGGAAGCGGATGTAGCGAAAGCCCGCGTCGCGCCGGATCTCGGCCAGCTGCTGCTGCCAGTCGGCGCGCAAGCCTTCGTTGGCGCGCCCGGCGCCGACCGACAGGTTGAACATGCGGTCGAGCTTGCCCTGGACCTGGGTGACGTCGACGTCGATGTTGCGCTGCTGCGCGAGCGCGCTGATTGGCAGAATGAGCGCCGCGGCCAGCAGGGCCCGGGCGAATGGCGTGTGTCTCATGGATCGAATTCCCGTGGTGAGCCTGGTGAAGCGCAAGCATACGGTGCGCCACCCGCCATGGCATGCGCCATGCGGATAGTTGAAGCAATCGTGCCGGACGTGTCAGGTTCAGGCGCCATGCCCGGGGCGCCGGCCAGCGAGGCGCGGAACGCCTTCGGCGTGCACCCATACTCCTCCTTGAAAAGCTTGTTGAAGTAAGAGGCGTTGTTGTAGCCGACCGTGTAGGCGACCTCGGAGACCGTGGCCGATCCCTTCTCGGCCAGCAGGCGCGCCGCCTCGGCCAGGCGCAGCTTGTTCAGGTAGCCGGTGAATGTGAAGCCCAGTTCGGCCTTGAGGATCTCGTTGACCTTGTTGCGGTTGACGCCGGCCGCCTGCACCACGGCGTCCAGGTCCAGGTCGGCCTCGGCATAGCGGCTCGCCATCGCCTGCAGGATGGCCGCCTTTTCGCGGTCGCGGCGCGGCTCGAGCGGGAGTTCGAGCGAGAGCTGCTGGTAGGCCACGATCGGCAAGTCCTTCTGCAGCTTGTCCTGCAGCTCGCGGCGCAGGGCGTGCGCGTGGGCGCGGAACAGCCACAGGCCGAAGCCGGCCCAGGCGAGCAGAAGAAACGCGCCGGGCATGATGATCCAGCGCAGGTCGCGGCCATGCAGGGTCAGGCTGCTCACGTCGACCACCAGCGCCACGTCGCGCGGTGTCTGGAAGGTGCTGCCGATGGCCAGCTTGGGCACCTGGTCCAGGCGGTAGGATTGGCGCGACAGCGGCAGTCCCGCATGGGCGAACCACCATTGCGGCGTCTCCATGCGCGTCAGGTCCAGTTCGACCCGGCTGCCTTGCTCGTTGCAGGAAAAGAAGCTCGATGGAGCGCGGTAGCTGGCCGGGTCGCCGCGCCGGGACAGGCCCTCCTCAAAGGTCGGCGCCACCAGCGACAAGGTGTTCTGTGGCGCGCAGGTGGCGATGAAGGACACCGAGGCAAAGCGCGTCAGGTCGGCGTGCGCCGGCTCACCGTTCGGTCCAAGGAAGAACAGGTTGGCTTCCGCGTAGGGATAGGTCGTGCCGCTGGCGACGTTCAGCGCCATGCGCAGACGCCGGCCGTCGTCGAGCACCCGCACGTTCGATGCGCCGCCGGCCGAGGCGTCGCCACCCGGGTGGACGCGCCAGGCCGCCTGGCCGTCGCCCGGGCCGCTCAACAGCGCGACGTCCAGGAAGCTGCGCCGGTAGCAGGCAGTGCCCAGCACCAGGCTAGCCGCGAGCAGCGCCAGGAGGGCCAGCAGCGCCCGGCGTTGGAAGGCATGCATGGCGAACTGTCAGCGAGCGCCTGCCGCGAACTCGCGCGCCGGCAGGCGCACGGTCACCGTCTGCACCGGAGCGTCGGCCGCCGTCGCGAGCATCACCCGGTATTCTCCGGCCGCGATCTTCCAGCGGTTCGATGCGGCGTCGAACACCGCCAGCGTGCGCGGGTCGACCGCCACCTTGCTGGCGCGACGCTCGCCGGCGTTCAGGGCCAGCTTGTCCCAGCCGCCCAGCCGTTTCGGCGCCTCCCAGCCGGCGCCGACCTTCGACACGTACACCTGCGGCACCGCCTTGCCGGCGCGCGCGCCGCTGTTCAGTGTGTCGAAGCTGACCTGGATGCCGCCGTCCGCCGCCTCGGCCTTCAGATTGGTGTAGGTGAAGCTGATGTACGACAGCCCGTGGCCGAAGGCGAACAGCGGTTTGTGCCCCTTCAGGTCGAACCATTTGTAGCCGACCGCCGCTCCCTCGACGTCGTAGTCGACGTCGAAGCGGCTGTCCTTGGGCAGGTCGAGGCCATCGAGCCTGGGCCGCGGCAGCTGGTTCTCGGCCAGCGGGAAGGTCTGCGGCAGGCGTCCCGAGGCATCCACTTCGCCGCTCAGCACGCGCGCGATCGCCTCGCCGCCATTCGTGCCCGGATACCAGGCCTGGACCACGCCAGCCACCTGGTCGACCCACGGCATCGTCACCGGGGTGCCGGTCTGCAGCACCACCACCGTGCGCGGATTGGCTTTCGCAACGGCGGCGATCAGCGCGTCCTGCCCGTTCGGCAGCGACAGATTCGGCACGTCGTTCGCCTCCGAGGTCCACTGGGTCGCGAACACCAGCACCACGTCGGCGCCGGCGGCGACTTTCGCGGCGCCAGCCGCATCCTTGCCGTCATGCCAGTCGAGCTTCGCCTTGCTGCGGCGGGCCAGGGCCTGCATCGGCGATCCTGGCAGATAGACCATCGGCCCCGGCCAGGCCGCCGGTCCCTCGTTGGGCACCGCCATGCCGCCGCGCGGATAGACCTGGGCCGAGCCGCCGCCGGACAGCACGCCCTTGTTGGCGTGGCCACCGATGATGGCGATGCGCCTCGAACCCGGGGCCAGCGGCAGCACATTGCCCGCGTTCTTGAGCAGGACGATGCCTTCCTCGGCGTCTTCCTGCGAGATGCGGGCGTGGTCGGCGTAGTCGATCTCCTTGTCGCGCACCTTCACGGGATTGTCCATCACGCCGTGCGCGCTCATCGCCCACAGGATGCGTGCCACCATATCGTCCAGGCGCCCCTCCGGCACGTGGCCGTTCTGCACCGCCTCTTTCAACGCGCCGTCGAAGTAGGGAGATTTGTCGAAGGGGTAGCCGGACTGCTGGTCGAGGCCCGCCAGCGCTGCGGGAATAGTCGAGTGCACGGCGCCCCAGTCCGACATCACATAGCCTTGATAGGCCCAGTCGCGCTTGAGCACCTTGTTCAGCAGGTGGTCGTTCTCGCAGCCGTACACGCCGCCGATGCGGTTGTACGAGCACATGACGGCGCCCGGGTTGCCGCGTTCGATGGCGATCTGGAAGGCCAGCAGGTCGGACATGCGCCCGGCGGCGTCCTGGATCTTGACGTTCAGGTGGTTGCGGCCCGTTTCCTGGTCGTTGTAGGCATAGTGCTTGACGGTCGAGATCACGTGGTTCGACTGCACGCCGCGAATCTGCTCGCCGGCCATGATCCCGGCCAGCAGCGGGTCTTCGCCGGTGTATTCGAAGTTGCGGCCGTTGCGCGGCTCGCGCGCCAGGTTGACGCTCCCACCCAGCATCACGTTGAAGCCCGACAGGCGCGCCTCCTTGCCGATCATGGCCGCGCCCTTGTAGGCCAGCGCCGGGTTCCAGGTGGCGGCGGTGGCGATCCCCGCCGGCAGCGAGGTGCGCTCGCGGGTCTGCTTGCCCGGCTGCGAGGCGACGCCGATGCCGGCGTCGGTCAGCCACTGCGGCGTGATGCCCAGGCGCTCGATGCCCTTGATATAGCCGGCCGACTGCACCAGCGCCTCGCCAGGGGGCTGCTTGCCCTGGAATTCGGCGCCGAACTGGCCGAACACCATGCCGATCTTCTCGTCGAGGGTCATCTGGCTCACCAGCTTTGCTGCGCGTTGCTGGGCGGCGTCGGGGGCCGCTTGCGCGCACTGGACGGCGCAGGCGGCGGCGAGGGCAATCGCCCAGCGGGCGTTCGGCAAAGCATGCTGCATACTCTTGTCTCCTTGGATTCTTGTTTGATGGCCGCGCCGCCCTGGACGGAGGCGCGGCCGGTTCGCGACCTCAGAACGTCACGCCGAGACGCACGCTGTAGCGCGGCCCCGTCACGAACCACGCGCGGCCCTTGTCGCCGACGTGATGGGTCATGATCTGCTTGTACCTGGCGTCGGTCAGGTTCTGGGCCTGGAAGTCGATGCGGTAGTTGTCGTTGAACTTGTAGCTGACGCCGCCGTCGAGCTGGCCATAGTCGTCGGCCCAGATCGGCAAGCCCCAGGCCACCACGTTCTGGCCGAAGGTCGGGCTGTCCGGATTGGTGTCGACGCCGTTGGTGCCGTTGGTGCCGTTGTTGTTGTTGCCCAGCAGGCTCTTCGAACGCCAGCTCCACGCCAGACGCGCCGACCACGGACCGCGGTCGTACAGCAGCGCCAGGTTATACGAGTTGCGCGACATGTATTCCAGCGGCAGGTCGCCGAAGGTGCGGCCGTCGGTATCGCAACCGTTCAGGTTCAGGTTGAGGTTGGCGGCGTTGTTGCCGGCCGTGCACCACGGCGAGAACACCGGGCTGTACAGGTCGCGCTTGGTCTTGACGTGGGTGTAGTTGGCCTGCACCCCGAAGCCCGCCAGCCAGCCCGGCAGGCGATCGAAGTACTGCTGGTAGGCGACTTCGACCCCGCGGGCGCTGCCGCGCGCGCCGTTCACCGGCGTGGCGACGGTGAAATCGATTGCACGTCCGGCCGAGTCGGTCAATTGATAGGACCGGCTCTGTTTGATGATGATGTCGCGCAGGCGCTTGTCGAACAGGCCGACGGTGAGCGAGCCGGCCTTGGCGAAATACCATTCGGCGGTGAGGTCGATATTTCGCGAGGTGACCGGACGCAGCATGGGATTGCCGATCGCCTCGCCGGTATGGCCGACCGAAGTGACGTTGGTGACCTGCCCGGCGCCGGTGCCGGTGGTCGTGCTGCTGACGTTCTGGCTCAGGGTGGTATAGGCCTGCAGCTGGTCGAAGTTCGGCCGCGACATGCCCTTGCCGATGGCGAAGCGGAACTGCAGCTCGTCGCTGGCCTTCAGCCGCAGGTTCAGGCTCGGCAGCCAGTTGTGGTAGCTGTTCTCATAGTCCTCGCGGCCGGCGAACGGCGCGATCACCGGCACCGGCAGGCCGGTGGTGCCGCCCGGCGGAACGATGAAGGTCGAGTTGTACACGGTGTAGCCGTACGAGTCGGATTCGGTCTTCACGTAGCGCAGCCCGACGTTGCCGTCGACGGGGAAGCGCAGGTTGTCGAAGGCAAAGCGCAGCTGGCCATAGATCGCCCTGGTCTTTTCCGCCTGCTCGTTGTCGCCCGATGGGTTGGCTTCGCCGAAGGCGGCCGGCGTCCACGGCGTGCAGCTGTTGCCTGCCTCCGCGCACAGGATGTCGTGGAAGCCGTGCAGCTGAGCATAGCTGCCGGGGAAACCGGCCGTGACCGACGCCGCCGGGAAGATGATCGCGGGGACGCTGGCGTCGCCGTTGAAGAAGTTGTTGAACTGGTTGACCGTGGTCGGCGCCTGGAAGCGCGGGTCGCTCAGGTAGGCCAGGTTATTGATCTGCCACGGCATCATCCAGCGCTGCGAGATGCCGACCCAGTGGTAGTTGGGGTTCGAATTGATGGTCTTGGCGTCACGGTCGGTCAGGCGCACGCCGACCCGCAGATCGCGCAGCACCGGGTGGTCGAAATCGTACTTGACGTCGCCTTTCCACGCCTTCTGCTCGGCCACGCTGCGGTCGAGGTGCTCTTGCGAGAAGGCCCAGAAGAAGTTATTCGGATCGCTCATCGCCGCGGCCTGCGCCGGGCTGAACGTGATGCGCGGCAGCGAACCCGTTACGTCGAGGTTCAGTTCCGGCATCAGGGTGCCGAGGGCCACCGTCGAATCGAAGCCTTCCGAGCGCGCCTTCACGTGCTGGAAGTCGGAGGTGAAGGTCCAGTTGCTGGAGGGCTTCCATTCGACGTTCCAGGCGATGTCGGTGGTGACCGAGTCGCGCGTCGCGGTGCGCGCATTGTTGGCGTACTCGATGCTGCCGGCGGTCGGGTTGGTGATGGTCCCGCTCAGGAAGGCGCCGTTGGCGTCATACACGCCGTTGGTCACGCGCAGGTTGGTCGGGGTGCCCTCGGCCGAGAACAGCGCATTCTCGTCCCAGCGCATATCGTATTTGGAGCGGAACCAGGTCAGGTGGCTCTTGAGGGTATTGTCCTTCTTCCACTGCAGCGCGCCATAGGCGCCCTGGCGCTTGCGGTCGAAGTCGAGCGTGCGCCATTGCGCTCCCTTGGGGATCCAGACGGTGCGGCCCGGCTCGGCGCCGGCGACCGGATAATACGGCTCGACCTGGAAGGCGTCGGTGCGGGTCACGCTGCGCGAACTGGCGAAATTGACCAGCGCGCCGATCTCGCCGATGCCGGTCTGCCATCGGTTCGAGTACAGCAGCGAGCCGGCGGGGTGGGTCTTGCCTTTCTTGAGCTCGGAGTAGGCGCCTTCGATGCTGCCCGAGATGCGCTGGCCCTTGATGTCGAAGGGCAGGGCGGTGCGCAGGTTGACCAGGCCCGAGATGCCGCCCTCGATCTGCTCGGCCGACGGGTTCTTGTAGACGTCGACGCCGGCCATCAGCTCGGGCGGCACGTCCTCGAAATTCAGGGCCCGGCCGCCGGTCGACGAGAACCAATCGCGGCCGTTCAGCTCCGAGCGCACCCAGCTCAGGCCACGGATCGACACGCCCGACCCTTCGACCGAGAAGTGCTCGGGGTCGGCGCGCGACATGGTGCGGTCGATGGTCACGCCGGGAATGCGCTGCAGCACTTCGGTGATGGACTTGTCGGGCAGCTTGCCGATGTCTTCGGCGACGATCGAATCGACCACTTCGTCCGAGTTCTTCTTGAGCTGCTGGGCGCTGTCGAGGGCGGCGCGCTGGCCGGTGACCGTGACCACCTGGGGAGCCGCGCTCGCCGCTGGCGCTGCTTGCTGAGCAAAAGCCGCGGACAAGCAGCACAGATGTGCGACGCCCACGGCAATGGCCGACTTGTTCAACTGTCTCATATTGTGTCTCCGTCTTTGTTTGAAGAACCCATCTATGGGGTCCCTTATCTGGTGCTGCCGGGATCGGCGACCGCCGGACGATGGCAATCGCGCAATCTGTCAGTAAATATAACATCTAATGTTAGGCGCAATCATTGGCTGAATGGGCTTGTCGTAAATATTTATTGATAACGTTGCGGTTTTGATGAAATCGTTATCATGACGCGACGTTTCCGGGCTGGCGCCGGGCCGGACATGGAACTGTGCGCGCCGCCAACTGCCTAAAAGCGACAGGCCGGCGTTTACCGGTGCCTGGCACTTCATCCATGGGCGAATGCCTGCCTCGATTGTCGATCTGGACGAGGGAGGAGATCATGCCTATCAAAAACATCGCCATCGCCTGCCAGGGCGGCGGCAGCCACGCGGCCTATGCCGCCGGCGCCTTGCCGGCGCTGCTGCCGCAGTTTCGCAATGCCGAGCTGGCGTCCGCGCGCGGGCGGGCGCTGGCGGACGGGGCTGCCGACATCTTGCAGCTGACCGGCATCAGCGGCACTTCGGGCGGCGCCATCAGCGCCTTGCTGGCCTGGTATGGCTACCTGCTGGGCGGCCCCGAGGCCGCCAGGGCCGGGCTCGAGCGCTTCTGGGATGCGAACTGCGCCAGCGCGCCCGGTGAACGCCTGCTGAACGACATCGGCCAGTGGGTCGGCGGCCTGACCCAGGTCGACCTGAAGCTGAGTCCCTACCTGTCGCCGCTGCGCGAGATCGAGCGCTTCGCCACCGCCACCTGGCCGATGCTGACCACGATGTATCCGCCGCTGGGCGGCTGGATCCGCGGTCATTACTTCCAGCTGCGCGAGTCGATCGCGCCGCACGTCGACTTCGACCTGGTCGGGGCCATCGGCGACTTTTGCAGCATTCCGCAAGAAATCAAACGCTGGCAGGCGATCGCCCTCGAGGAACGCATGGCCGATAGCGCGCGCGAGCGCGAACGGCTGCAGGCGCGCCAGGCCGCGATCGAGCACGACCTGCGGGCGCGGCTGGCGTCCAGCGGCTGGATCGCGGCCTGGTCGCGGGCGCACCGGCTGGCGCCGGGCACCTTGCTGTGCACCACCTTCGAGACCCTCGAGCTGCCCGAGCTGCGCTTCGAGGCGGACGCCCTGGGCCGCCTGGCGCAGGCGGTGCGCGACGCCGCCCGGGCGCTGCCGCAATTGCTGGTCGGCGCGGTGGACATCGACAGCGGCGCCTTCGTTGCCTTCAGCTCCGAGCGCGCGCCAATCGACGCCGGCATCACCCTCGACGCGGTGGTGGCCTCGGCCTCGCTGCCGTGGGTCTTCATGGCGCAATCGATCCAGGCGCTCGACCCCGAAACCCACGAGCCGCGCCGCATGGCGTGCTGGGACGGCCTGTTCTCGCAAAACCCGCCGATCAAGAATTTCATCTCGTCGGGCGTGGATCCGGCCAAGAAGCCGGACGGACTGTGGATCCTGCAGATCAACCAGGACCGCTACGACTTCAGCGGCAAGTTCGCCGGCCCGGGCAACGCCCAGTCGGGCGACGAACTGTGGCATCGTCGCGACACCCTGTCCGGCAACCTGTCGCTGAACCAGGAAGTGGCCTTCATCGAAGCCGTGAACGGGCGGCTGGACGATCCGGGCCAGCGCTCGCGTCCCCACGACAAGCCGATCGAGGTAGTGCGCATCGTGCTCGACGGCGAGGCGGTCGGCGCCGCAGTGCGCAAGGAGCTGGGACTGTTCTCGAAGTTCGACCGTGATCCGCAGCTGGCCCAGGCCTTGCTGGCGCACGGACGCGAGCAGGCCCGGCGCTACCTGGCGCTGCGCGCGCAATCCGGCGCGCTGTGGCAGGCGCTGGCCGAACAGGTGGGCATGATGGGAGCCAGGCCCAGCGAGCGCCTGGCCCAGGCCATGCCGTACCTGCCGGGCCATGCGCGCATGGCCGGCGGCCTGGTGGCGCCGGACGTGATCACGATCGAGGGCGCCGGCCAGGCCAGCCTGCGCTGGCATGCGAGCGAAGCCGAGGTGGAGGGCCAACTGGTGCGGATGAAGGGGCGCACGCTGCTGCGCATGGGAGAGGAGGGGTGGCGGCTGGGCGAGACGCGCCTGCTCGATGTCGCCGCAAGGACGGCGCCACCGGCCGGCGCACACGAGGGCGAACGGCCGCAGGCGGACCTGCCGTCCGCGGCGCGCCGGCGCGCCGCGCGCAAGGGCGATGGCGGCGAGGCGTCTTTACATTAGCAGGCGCGCTGAGGTTAGCACGACAATCGCGGGACAATTCTCACCTAATGTCACGCAGAAATTGTATACATTGCGTAAAATACTTATTTGTAGCGTTCATGAATTCATATATATTCCCGATATATCTCAAGGTCAACGGATATTGCAATGCAACATAACTCATATAGCAAGAATCGCATCCTGTTGAGCACCGGCGTGTTGGCCGCCGTGCTCGCCCTGTCCGCTTGTGGCAAGAAGTCGGACGTCGAGGCCTCCCCGGCCCCGACCGATCCCGCGTCGCCCGCAGCTGTCGCCACCCAGAATCCCGATCCGCACGCCGCTATCGTGGCCGAGCCGGCCACCGCGCCGTCGACGGTCCCGGGCACCGGTCCGGGCGAAGGCGGCACCGCGATCGGCGGCGTGGTCGCCGGCCAGGATGCGGAAAAGCCCCGCGACAGCGGTGCTTCGGAACCGACCGGTGGCGATGGCGCCACCCAGGCAACGACGCCGCCGGCCAGGTAACACGACCGGCGACGTAGCAAGGCGCGCACGCCACTGACCGTGGCAACGTCGCGATCGGCAAAGATGCCGGGGCCTCGACCCCGGCAGATCCTTTTGCGGCGTGCGCAATCCATTACTAGTAGGAGAACCTAGATGGGCATGAATCGTAGGCAGTTCCTCCGCGTGAGCGGGGCGGGACTGGCCGCGTCTACTATCGTCGCGCTCGGCTTTTCGCCGCTGCCGGCAATGGCCGAGACCCGGCACTATAAACTGGCAAAGGCCAAGGAGACGCGCAACACGTGTCCGTACTGCTCGGTGGGCTGCGGCCTGCTGATGTACAGCATCGGCGACGGCGCAAAGAACGTCACCTCGGACATCATCCATATCGAAGGCGACCCGGACCATCCGGTGAACCGCGGCACCCTGTGCCCGAAAGGCGCGGGTCTGCTCGACTTCGTGCATTCGCCGAACCGCCTGAAGTACCCGGAAGTGCGCGAGCCTGGCAGCAAGGAATGGAAGCGCGTGTCCTGGGACGAAGCGATGTCGCGCATCGCCAAGTTCATGAAGGACGACCGCGATGCGAACTTCGTGGTCAACAACGCCGAAGGCAAACTCGTCAACCGCTGGACCAGCACCGGTATGCTGTGTGCGTCCGCGGCGAGCAACGAAACGGGCTACATCACGCACAAAGCGATGCGTTCGATGGGCATGCTCGTCTTCGATAACCAGGCTCGCGTTTGACACGGACCTACGGTGGCCGGTCTGGCCCCGACGTTCGGACGTGGCGCGATGACCAACCATTGGGTTGACATCAAGAATGCCGATGTAGTACTGATTATGGGCGGCAATGCCGCCGAAGCTCACCCTTGCGGTTTCAAGTGGGTGATCGAAGCCAAGCATCACAATAAAGCCAAGCTGGTCGTGGTCGACCCGCGCTTCACGCGTTCGGCCGCCATGAGCGACTATTACGCGCCGATCCGCGCTGGCTCCGACATCGCCTTCCTGGGCGGCGTCATCAATTATCTGCTGAGCAATGACAAGATCCAGACCGAATACGTCCGGAGCTATACCAACGCCAGCTTCATCGTCGGCCCGGACTTCAAGTTCGAGGATGGCCTGTTCTCGGGCTACGACGAAACCAAGCGCCGCTACGACAACAAGTCGTGGGGCTACGCCATGGGCGAAGACGGTTACGCCAAGGTCGATCCGACCATGCAAGACCCGAATTGCGTCCTGCAGGTGATGAAGCGCCATTACTCGCGCTATACCCCCGAGCAAGTCAGCAAGATCACCGGCACCCCGGTCAAGCAGTTCCTGAAAGTGTGCGAATACATCGCGTCGACCGCCGTTCCGGGCCGCGCCATGACCATTCTGTACGCGCTGGGCTGGACCCAGCACAGCCAGGGCAGCCAGATCATCCGTACCGGCGCCATCATGCAGCTGCTGCTGGGTAACGTCGGCGTCGCCGGCGGTGGCCTGAACGCACTGCGCGGCCACTCCAACATCCAGGGTCTGACCGACCTGGGCCTGCTGTCGAACTCGCTGCCGGGCTACCTGTCCCTGGCGACCGACAACGAGCAGGACCTGGAGACCTACTACAAGCCGCGCGCGCTCAAGCCGCTGCGTCCGAACCAGATGAGCTACTGGCAGAACTATCCCAAGTTCTTCGTCAGCCTGCAAAAAGCCTGGTGGGGCGATGCCGCGACCGCGGAAAACAACTGGGCCTTCGACTACCTGCCGAAGATCGACAAGCTGTACGACGTGCTGCAGGCCTTCGAGCTGATGGGCCAAGGCAAGTTGAACGGTTACATCTGCCAGGGTTTCAACCCGGTTGGTTCCTTCCCTAACAAGAAGAAGATCATCGCCGGCCTGTCGAAGCTGAAGTTCCTGGTGACGATGGATCCGCTGAACACCGAGACCTCGGAATTCTGGCAAAACTTCGGCGAGTCGAACGACGTCGATCCGACCCAGATCCAGACCACCGTGTTCCGCCTGCCGACCACCTGCTTCGCCGAGGAAGACGGTTCGCTGTCGAACTCGTCGCGCTGGCTGCAGTGGCACTGGAAGGGCGCCGAGGCGCCGTACGAGGCCAAGCCGGACATCGAGATCATCGCCGACCTGTTCACCCGCATGAAGAATGCCTACATCAAGGATGGCGGCGCATTCCCTGACGCGATGGTGAACCTGTCCTGGCCGTACAAGATCCCGCACAGCCCGTCGGCCGAGGAACTCGCCAAGGAGTTCAACGGCAAGGCGCTGGCCGACCTGTACGATCCGAAGGATCCGTCCAAGCTGCTGCTCAAGAAGGGCCAGCAGGTGCCGGGCTTCGGCGTGCTGCGCGACGATGGCTCGACCGCCAGCGGCTGCTGGATCTATGCCGGCGCCTGGACCGAGGCCGGCAACCAGATGGCCAACCGCGACAATGCCGACCCGTACGGCATCGGCAATACGCTGGGCTGGGCCTGGGCATGGCCGGCGAACCGCCGCGTGCTGTACAACGGCGCTTCGGCCGATCCGAAGACCGGCAAGCCGTGGAATCCGCACCGCAACCTGATCGCATGGAACGGCAGCAGCTGGACCGGTTCCGACATTCCGGACATCCGTCCCGATGCGAATCCGGGCGACGAAGACCGCGTGCAGCCGTTCATCATGACGGCCGAAGGCGTGTCGCGCCTGTTCGCGCCGACCGGCATGGCCGAAGGTCCGCTGCCTGAGCACTACGAGCCGTTCGAGTCGCCGTTCCCGGTCAACCCGATGCACCCGAAGAACCCGAAAGCCCGCGCCAATCCGGCGGCGCGTGTGTTCAAGGGCGATATGGAAGCATTCGGCACCGCGAAGGACTTCCCGTACGTCGCGACCAGCTACCGTCTGACCGAGCACTTCCACTACTGGACCAAGAACGTCCAGAGTAACGCGATCATCCAGCCACAGCAGTTCGTGGAGATCGGCGAAGAGCTGGCCAAGGCCAAGGGCATCGCCAATGGCGACATGGTCAAGGTCTCGTCGATGCGCGGCTACATCAAGGCCAAGTGCGTCGTGACCAAGCGTATTCCGCAGCTCGACTGCGATGGCATGAAGGTGGATACGGTGGGCTTGCCGAACCACTGGGGCTTCGTCGGTTTGACCAAGCCGGGCTTCCTGGTGAACACGCTGACCCCGTTCGTGGGCGACGCGAATACCCAGACGCCTGAGTTCAAGTCGTTCCTGGTCAATATCGAAAGGGCTTAATACCATGTCTTCGCTTCAATCTCTCGATATCGCGAAGCGGTCGGCGACGACCGCGACGACGCCGGTGGCGCGTACCCACAAGGCCGAGGTCGCCAAGCTGATCGACGTCTCGAGCTGCATCGGCTGCAAGGCATGCCAGGTGGCGTGCATGCAGTGGAACGACCTGCGCGACGAAGTCGGCGAAAACCACGGCACGTACGACAACCCGCGCGACCTGACGCCGCAGTCGTGGACGGTCATGAAGTATTCGGAAGTCGTCACCCAGACGCCTGACGAAGGTGACCGCCTCGAGTGGCTGATCCGCAAGGACGGCTGCATGCACTGCGACGAGCCGGGCTGCCTGAAGGCCTGCCCGGCGCCGGGCGCGATCGTCAAGTACACCAACGGCATCGTCGACTTCATCAGCGAGAACTGCATCGGCTGCGGCTACTGCGTCGCCGGCTGCCCGTTCGACGTGCCACGCATCAGCAAGGTGGACTCGAAGGCCTACAAGTGCTCGCTGTGCGCGGACCGCGTGGCAGTGAACATGGAGCCTGCCTGCGTGAAGATCTGTCCTACTGGCGCCATCCGTTTCGGCACCAAGGAAGACATGATCGAATACGCGGGCGACCGTGTGGTCGACCTGAAGGAGCGCGGTTACCAGAACGCGGGCCTGTACAATCCGGCCGGCGTCGGCGGCACGCACGTCATGTACGTGCTGCAGCATGCCGACAAGCCGAACCTGTACTCGGGCCTGCCGGAAAACCCGACCATCAGCCCGACCGTGGCGCTGTGGAAGGGCGTGGCCAAGCCGCTGGGCGTGGCCGCGATGATCGGCGCCGCCGTGGCCGGTTTCTTCCACTACATGAAAGTGGGTCCGATCGAGACCCATGTGGACGAACCGCCGGTGCAGCCGACGCCCGACGCAGACCAGCGCGAAGATACGCGCGTTTAAGGAGAAGAACATGTTTATCACTCGCTATCGTGACCGCACGCGGATGAACCACTGGGCCGTGGCCCTGCTGTTCATCTGCGCGGGACTGACCGGGCTGGCATTGTTCCATCCTTCGATGTACTTCTTCAGCGCCTTCTTCGGCGGTGGACAGTGGACCCGCATCCTGCACCCGTTCTTCGGGCTGTTCATGGTGCTGGGCTTCGTGTTCCTGTTCTTCGCCGTGGTGCGCGACAACTTCTGGACCAAGTCCGATACGGAATGGGTCAAGAAGGCGCCGCACATGGTGACCACAGGCGACGAGCACGGCATGCCGCCGGTGCACAAGTACAACGCCGGCCAGAAGGGCGTGTTCTGGGTGTTCGCGATCAGCCTCGTGCTGCTCCTGATCACCGGGTTCATGTTCTGGCAGCCGTGGTTCGCGGACTTCTTCTCGATTCCGCTGCGCCGCGCCGCGATGCTGGTCCATGCCGTGGCAGCGTTCGCGCTGGTGCTGAGCGTGATCATCCACGTGTACGCCGCCATCTGGGTCAAGGGCTCGTTCCGCGCCATGACCCGTGGCACCGTGCACGAGGACTGGGCGAAGTCGCACCATCCATTGTGGTATAAGGAAGTCACGCAAGACAATGCCTCGCGCAAGAAACGTTAAGGACTTCACTGCTCTATGAGTGTTACCAAAGCAACACCGCTGCTCAGCCCGGAAGAAATCGCGGTCCGGTCCGGGCAGCAGATGCCCTACCTGCACCTCCCGGTGCGGGCAGAGCTGTTCGCCACCCGTGAAACCCGCCTGCGCGAGCTGGCGGCCGGGCATGCGATGCGCGACTTCCTGCTGTTCGCCGCCGAACTGGCGCATGTGCAGCATGAAGTCCTGCAGGACTACCCGGAAGTCGCGCTGCCGAGCAGCGACGACTTGCTGGCCGCCGGCCGCGCCGCCCAGGCGCCGCTGCCGGCGCCGCTGTGGCCGCGTGACCCGGCCTGGCGTGCGGCTTTCCGCCGCATGCTGGAGCTGCTGGTCCCGCGCCTCGCGGGCAGCCCGGCCCAGGCGGCCGTGCAGGCCTTGCTGGCCCAGGACGACGCCCACCTCGAGGGCCAGGCCGAACTGCTGCTGCAAGGCGCGGCCGGCCTGGACATGAGCGCGGCGCCGCTGGTGGCGGCCGGCCTGCAGGTCTACTGGACCCATATGGTGCTGGCCATTCAGCAGGCCCACGGCGCGGCGCGCCAGGAACCGTTCGGGCGCACGCTCGACGTGACCCTGTGCCCGTGCTGCGGCAGCTTGCCGACCTCGTCGGTCACCAGGCTGGACGCCAGCGGCAGCAACTTCCGCTACCTCAATTGCGCGCTGTGCTCGACACAGTGGCATATGGTGCGGGTCAAGTGCAGCCACTGCCAGTCCACCAAGGGCATCCATTACCACTCGCTGCAGGCGGTGGCCACCGATGGCGCGCAGGAAGATACGGCGCAGGCATCGGTCCAGGCCGAAACTTGCGACGAGTGCGGCCACTACCTCAAGATCGTGCGCATGGAGCGAGATCTCCACGTCGATCCGGTGGCGGACGACGTGGCCACGCTGACACTGGATATTTTGGTGTCCGAAGCAGGCTTCCAGCCGCATGGCGTCAACTTGTTGCTGCTCACGGGCGGTGAAGAGGACGCTGGCGAGTCCGACGAACGAACGAGGAACTGACCATGTCGCTTGACGAGTCCGTGGTCCACGGCTCGAAGGCGACAGTCAAGGATCTGCCTTCGATCGATAAACTGCTGCGCCTGCCATCCGTGCAGGCGCTGGTTTCCAGCCACGGCCATACCCTGGTCGCGCTGGAAGCGCGCGCGCAAGTGGACAACCTGCGCGCGCAGGCCCTGGCCGGCGCGCTCCCCGCGAGCGCGCTGTTGCCGGAGGCGCTCGGCCACATGCTGGCCGGGCGTATCGCCGGACGCCTGGCGCCGAACATGCGCCGGGTGATCAACCTGACCGGCACGGTCATCCATACCAATCTCGGACGCGCCGTCCTGCCGCAAGCGGCAATCGACCACCTGGTGGCGATGATGGCCGGCCCGAACAACCTCGAATACGAACTCGCCAGGGGCAGCCGGGGCGATCGCGACAGCATCGTCGAAGGCCTGCTGTGCGAGATCACGGGCGCCGAAGCCGCGACCGTGGTCAACAACAACGCCGCCGCCGTGCTGCTGTCGCTGGCGGCGCTGGGCGGCGGACGCGAAGCGATCGTCTCGCGCGGCGAACTGGTGGAAATCGGCGGCGCCTTCCGCATGCCCGACGTAATGGCCAGCGCCGGCGCCCACATGGTCGAAGTCGGCACCACCAACCGCACCCACCTGGCCGACTACGAACGCGCCATCAACGAGCGCACCGCGCTCCTGTTGAAGGTTCACACCAGCAATTACGCGGTGCAGGGCTTCACCAGCGCGGTGTCGGAGGCGGAACTCGCCCCCCTGGCGCGCGCCCGCGGCGTGGCCCTGGTCAGCGACCTGGGCAGCGGTTCGCTGATCGACATGGGCAAATACGGCCTGCCGCAGGAACCGACGCCGCAGCAGATGCTGGCGGCCGGCTGCGACGTGGTCACCTTTTCGGGCGACAAGCTGCTGGGCGGGCCGCAGGCCGGCCTGATCGTCGGCTCGAAGGAATTCGTCACCCGCATCCGCACCTTCCCGATGAAGCGCGCGCTGCGCCTGTCGAAGCTGCCGCTGGCGGCGCTGGAAGCGACGCTGCGGCTGTACCTGCAGCCCGAGCTGCTGGTGCGCGACTTGCCGACCCTGCGCTGGCTGACGCGCACCCAGGAGCAGGTGGGCGCCACCGCGAACGCCATCCTGACGCCGCTGCGCGAGGCGCTGGCGCCGCGCTATACGGTGACGCTGGAGACGATGGTGAGCCAGATCGGTTCCGGCTCGCTGCCGATCGACCGCCTGCCGTCGAGCGGGCTGGCGATCGCGCCGAACCTCTCCAGCAAGCGTGGCATGGGCACGGCGCTCGACGCCCTGGCCGAAGCGCTGCGCGCGCTGCCGCTGCCGGTAATCGGCCGCATCGCCGACGACCGCCTGCTGCTCGACTGCCGCTGCGTCGACGACCCGGCCGAGCTGCTGCGGCAGCTGGGCGCATTGCGCGCGGCGCTCGTCGAAGCATAAGAACCTAAAGGATTTCGCATGATCGTCGGCACCGCCGGACACATTGACCATGGCAAGACCGCGCTGGTGCGCGCGCTGACCGGCATCGACGCCGACCGCCTGCCGGAAGAGAAAAAGCGTGGCATCACCATCGAACTGGGCTATGCCTGGATGCCTCTCGAGGATGGCGCCCGGATCGGCTTCGTCGACGTGCCGGGCCACGAAAAGCTGGTGCGCACGATGGTCGCCGGCGCCAGCGGCATCGATTTCGGCCTTTTGCTGATCGCGGCCGACGACGGTCCGATGCCGCAGACGATCGAGCACGCGACCATCCTGTCGCTGCTCGGCGTGCGGCGCGGCGCCGCCGTGATCACCAAGATCGACCGCGTCGACGCCGAGCGCCTGGCCGAGACCGAGGCAGCGGTCGCCGGCCTCCTGGCCAGCGCGGGTCTCGAGGATTACCCAGTACTGAAAGTGTCGAGCATCCGCGGCGACGGCATCGACGCCTTGCGCGCACTGCTGGTGCGGGAGCTGCAGGCGGCGCCCATCGACGGCGCGCCCGGCGCGGGCTTTCGCATGGGCCTGGACCGCGCGTTCACGCTCGATGGCGTGGGCACCGTGGTCGCGGGCAGCGTCTCGAGCGGCAAGGTCGGCATCGGCGACGGCCTGTCGCTGGCCGCCGCGCCGGACAGGGAATATCGCGTGCGCAGCCTGCAGGTGCACAGCCGGGCGGCGCAGGAAGCCCACGCCGGCCAGCGCTGCGCGGTCGGCCTGGCCGGCCTGGAACGCAGCGACGAGTTGCGCGGCCAGGTGCTGTGCGACCCGGCGATCGCGCTGACGACGCAGCGCATCGACGTCTGGCTGCAGGTGGCGGCCACCGAAGAGCGCGCGCTGCGCTCGGGCACCCTGGTGCACCTGCACGCCGCGACCCAGGATTGCCTGGCCACCGTGGCGGTGCTGGGCCAGCCGTCGATCGCGCCCGGCGCGGCGGCGCCGGCGCAACTGGTGCTGCACAAGCCGGCCAACGTCTGGCACGGCGACCGTTTCATCTTGCGCGACGCCTCGGCGATCCGCACCGTCGCCGGCGGGTCGGTGCTCGATCCCCTCGGGCCGGTGCGCTATCGCCAGACGCCGGAACGCCTGGCCTATCTGGAGACCCAGCGCGCCGACGAACCCCTGACGCGCCTGCTGGGCGCGCTGGCCCAGGCGCCGTATGGCGTCAACGGCGCGACCTGGCTGAGGAGCAGCGGCCTGGCGCGCTGGCCGTTCGACCTGGAGAAGGTGCCGGACATCGTGGTCGGCGCCGGCGGCGAGTGGCTGATTTCACGTGCGCGCCTGCAGGAGAACGAGGCCGGCCTGCTGCGGGCGCTGGGCGACTTCCATGCGAAGTATCCCGACGAGATCGGCCCCGACCTGCTGCGCGCGCGCCGCCTGGCCGCGCCGCGCATGCCCGAGGCATTGTGGCTGCAGCTGACCGGCCACATGATCGCGGCCGGCAGCGTCAACCGCCGCAACGGCTTCCTGCATTTGCCGGAGCACGGCGTGGCGCTGCGCGCGGCCGAGCAGGTGGTGGCCGAGCACGCGCTGCCGAAACTGCTGGACGGCCGCTTCGATCCACCCTGGGTGCGCGACATCGCCCAGACCGCGCGCCTGCCCGAAGCGCAGGTGCGCCAGGTGCTGGGCCGCATGGCGCGCGGCGGCGACGTCTACCAGGTGGTCAAGGATTTGTTCTACCACCCGGCCGTGATGCAGGAGGCGGCCGACCTGGTGCGCCGCCTGGCGCGCGATGATGCCCAGGGACAGGTCACGGCAGGGCGTTTCCGCGACGAGACCGGCCTGGGCCGCAAGCGCGCGATCCAGATCCTGGAATTCTTCGACCGCATCGGCTTCTTGCGCCGGGTCGGCGACGTGCACCTGCTACGGCCGGGGACCTTGCTGTTTCCGCCGAAGGACTAGCAGGCCGCCAAGGCCGGCCAGCATCAGGGCCGGCATGCCCGGCTCCGGCACCTGGGCCGGATCCGCGAAAGTGAAGTCGTCCATCGCGTATGAACCCTGGGCGCCGGTGCGCACGACCACCGAATCGATCGCGCCATCCCATCCGGCGTCGAGGAAGGCCGACACGCCCGAGAGTTGCAGGGACGCCGAGCTGGCGACCAGGCGGTCGCCGAAGTAGAGGTCGAAGTGCACGCTGCCGTCCTCATACCCGGAGAACCAGGCGCCGTTGAATACCGTCGGCGCGAGGAAGCGGATCGTGCTCGCGATCGGCCCGCCGTCGATCCAGTCGGTCGTGACCTGGCCCAGGCCCGAGTGCGGCGTGAAAGGCGCTCCTTGCGCGGTAAAGACATTCAGGCCGGACGCCGACCAGTCCAGGCCACCATAGTTGCCGGGCACGGCGGCAAAGCCGTCTGGGCCAACGATGTCGTCGAAGTCCAGCACCGCGGCCGCGGCGAACGGAGCGCACAGCGCGATGGCGGCGCCGACCGCCAAGTTGCGAATGATCGATTGCATGAGAATTCCTTTCGATGGTTGTCTAGATGCGGCCCAGCGCCGGGTCGCTGACCGTGTGGCGGCCGGTCTCGACGCGGCCGGCGAAGCGGCGCAGGTAGTCGGGCTGGCCGGAGACGGTGGCGCTGAAGTCGTACCAGTAATCGTTGCCGGCGACCGGGATGCGCACCGTGAGTTCGGTGCGCGGCGCCAGCGTGTGCTGTTGCCGTAGCGCTGCATACGCGTTGGCGCCCAGGTTGAAGGTGCAGGGCGCCGCGCCGCCATTCACCAGGCGCAGCACCAGTTCGCCGGCAGCGGCGTCGCAGCGCACCTGGACGTCGGGACGCGGCTGGCCCGCCGCTACGGCGCGCAGCGCGCTGCCGGTGAAATGGCGGTGGTAGCCGTTCGGCCCCAGCACCCACAGGTCGTAGGCGCCGCCGACCGCCGGCGTCCACACGTCCGACAACGACTTGCCCGCCTCGACCGTGTAGCGGCGCGGGATGGCGGCCAGGTTCTTGCGGTCGTAGACGTGGAACACCGCGCCCTGGCGGCCGGTGTTGATGAAGGTGAGCGCCACCCGCGCTGCGGCCATCGTGGCGCCCGGCTGCACCTCGCAGGTGGTCGCCAGCTCGTACGGCAGCGCGCGCGAGGGTCGCGTCCCCGCGGCCTGGACGGGCATTTGCGGCGCGGCGGGCGCCGGGATCTGCGGCAGCCGTTGCTGGGAGGCGCGCAGGGCATCCGCCTCGCTCTTCGTCTTGCGCCCTGTTAGCACCGGCAACGCCTCGTCGTTGGGCGACACGAAGTTGAAGGCGCTGGTGAGATCGCCGCATACCGCCCGCCGGAACGGGCTGATGTTCGGCTCCTTCACGCCGAAACGCGCTTCCAGGAAGCGCAGCACCGAGGTGTGATCGAACACATGCGAGTTGACCCAGCCGCCGCGGCTCCATGGCGAGATTACGTACATCGGCACGCGCGGGCCGGGGCCGTACACGCGGCCGTCCGGCGCCGGCTGTTTGGTGCTGCCGGGCGGCCGTGGATGCGTGTAGTACTCGTGCGCCAGGTCGCCGGGCGCCAGCGTGGACTTGCCGGCGTAGCCGCCCTTGCCGTCGGGTGACGGGGCCGAGGGGGAGGGCACGTGGTCGAAGTAGCCGTCGTTCTCGTCGAAGTTGACGATCAGGACGGTCTTGCTCCAGACCTCGGGGTTGGCGGTCAGGGCGTCCAGCACCTCTTGCAGGAACCAGGAACCCTGCACCGGACTCGATGGGCCTGGATGCTCGCAGTAGATCGATGGCGCGTTCATCCACGATACCTGCGGCAGCTTGCCCTCGCGGATGTCGCGCCTGAAGGCGTCCAGGTACTGCTCGGGCCGGGTCCCCGGCAAGGTGTTGGCGATGCCCTTGTAGAGCGGATTGTCCGGGTTGTCGGTCGCCGCGTCATAGGCTTTATAGGGCAGCGACTGGCCGGTATTGGTGTAGGGCTGGCCAGGCGCGCCGCCGCTCGAGACCGGGTAGCCCGACGCGATATTGGCGCGCCTGAACTGGCGGAAGGCGCCCAGCATATTGTCGCCCCACTCGTCGGGCATGTTCTGGTAGCTGATCCAGCTGATGCCGGCCGCTTCGAGACGTTCGGCATAGGTGGTTCAGGTGTAGCCGGTATTGACGCCGCCCGGCAGGCCGTCGATCGCATCCCACTCGTTGGTGACGAAGGCCGTGCCGGTCGGCACCGCGCCATTGGTGCCGGTCAGGAAGAACGAGCGGTTGGCGTCGGTCCCGGTGTGCATCGCGCAGTGGTAGGCGTCGCACAGGGTGAAGGCGTTGGCCAGCGCGAAGGCGAAGGGGATTTCGCTCTCCTTGAAATACCCCATCGAGATCGGATTCTTGTAGCGCGGCCACTGGTCCATGCGGCCGTTGTCCCAGGCCAGCTGGCTGTCGAGCCAGTCGTGCGGCGTGCCGTTGGCGCGTTGGGCATTGCCCTTGCTGCCGTCGAGGTGGAAGGGCATCATCAGGTTGCCGTTGCCCATGCGCTGCTGCCACACGCTGCGGCCCTCCGGGAGCGGAATCGGGAAACGGTCGCCGAAGCCGCGCACGCCGGCCAGCGTGCCGAAGTAATGGTCGAAGGCGCGGTTTTCCTGCATCAGGATCACCACGTGCTCGACGTCGCGGATGGTGCCGGTGGCATTGTTGGCGGGGATGGCCAGCGCGCGCTGGATGGCGGGCGGGAAGGCGGCGTAGGTGGCGGCGGCGATGCCGGCGCGGGCGCTGCTGCTCAGGAATCTGCGGCGTGAAGTCATGAGATCTGTCCGGAAATTTTCGATTGCGATTGGGCAACAAACTGTGCCGCTGTGTGTTGTCGTGCCGACATGGCTTGCAACTTCGCCAAGGTAAGCGACGTGCATGACGATGTCATGACACGCGGGCGCGCGAACCCGCGTCGCCCCTGTCGAAACCCCCGCCGCTCCGGTATCATGGCGGGATGAATCAGAACCCTTCGCAACCTTTTGTACCCTTCGTCATTGGCGTCGCCGGCGGCAGCGGCAGTGGCAAGTCGACGGTGACGCAGCAAGTGCTGTCGTCGTTCGGCGCCGATCTCGTCTCTGTCGTCATGCAGGACGACTACTACCGCGACCAGACCCATCTCACCATGGCAGAGCGGCGCGAGCAGAACTACGATCACCCGCAAGCCTTCGACTGGCCGTTGCTGGTCGAGCACGTGCGCGCCTTGCGCAACGGCGAATCGATCGCGATGCCGATCTATGACTTCACCGTGTCCAACCGCACCGACCAGACCATTCCCGTCAAGCCGGCCCCGGTGATCGTGATCGAGGGCTTGTTCGCCCTGTACGATGCCGACCTGCGCGACATGATGTCCCTGAAAATCTTCGTCGACACCGCGCCCGACGTGCGCTTCATCCGCCGCCTGCAGCGCGACGTCGCCGAACGTGGCCGTTCGCTGGACAGCATCGTCGGCCAGTACCTGGACACGGTGCGTCCGATGCACAAGCAGTTCATCGAGCCGACCAGGCGCAAGGCCGACATGATCCTGCCGCACGGCGCCAACGGCCCGGCGATCGACGTCATCACCACCAAGGTGGCGAGCGTGCTCGGCAAACTGCAGATCCTGGAGCGTCGTTCCAGCCCGGCACTGGATTGAATTGCCCGCACGCGGTAAAATGCGTGCTCATCGGAAGGAAATCGTCCCTGGTGGGGCGGCTGGGCTTCAAACCCAGTTGGTGGCGCCATGCGTCGCCGGGTGGGTTCGACTCCCGCATCCTTCCGCCATGCAGTTGCCCCTTAGATCCTTCCCCAAACCAACACCATGCTCATTCTCGGCTTCGACTATCCGGACGACTGCTATTTCGATCTCGAGAACGATATGTGGTGCCGTGACCTGGGTGACGGCCGCATGCAGGTCGGCGTCAGCGCCTTCGGCGTCAAGATCAGCGGTAATTACTTTTATATGTGCCGGCCGAAGTCGGTCGGCACCGAGCTCGAGCAGGGCAAGACCATGGGCGTCGTCGAGCTGAGCAAGACGGTGGTGACGATCAAGACGCCGGTTTCCGGCACGGTGGTCGAGATCAACGAGCTGCTCGAAGACAAGCCCGAACTCATCAACCAGGACCCGTACGGCAAGGGCTGGATCTCCGTGGTCCAGGCCAGCGACTGGGAGCGCGACCGTGCCCGGCTGGCGCATGGCGCCACCCTGGCCGAACAGGCCGAGCGCCGCATGCGGCTCGAGCCGAGCGACGACTGGATCAAGCCGTGAGCATGGGAGAGCGTGGGCTGGCCATCCTGGTCTGGTCCTGCGACCTGTCGCGTCCCGAACTGCTTGCCACGCCGTTCATGGCCGCGCAAGCGGCGGCGGCGCTCGACATGCGGGTCAAGATGCTGTTTTCCAGCCAGTCGGTCCAGTGGCTGCTGGCTGACAATGCGGCGCGCCTGACCGGCTTCGGCGCCGAACAGTGGGCGATCGCACGTCACCTGGAGGCCAGCCTTGATCTTGGCGTGGAGATCCGCGCCTGCACCCAGGCGCTGCATGCCAGCGGCGTTGATCGCGCCATGCTGGCCCCGCAATGCGCCGGTGTCGAAGGCATGGTCTCGTTCGTCGAGCAAGGCAGCGCGCCGGGCTGGCGCATGCTGGTGTTCTAGAGCGCGACCATCGCGCGCTCTTCGGGACGCAGCGTCAGCACCGCGACGCCAGTGGCCGTGACGGCCACCGTGTGCTCGAACTGCGCCGACAGCGACCCGTCGCGCGTCACCACCGTCCAGCCATCCTCCTCGGTGCGCACGCTGCGTCCACCCCGGTTGAGCATGGGTTCGATGGTGAACACCATGCCCTCACGCAGCTTCAGCCCGGTTCCTTTTGATCCGAAGTGCAGCACCTGCGGTTCCTCGTGCATCTCGCGGCCGATGCCATGGCCGCAATACTCGCGCACCACCGAACAGCCATTGCGCTTGGCATGGCGCTCGATGGCCCAGCCGACGTCGCCCAGGGTGGCGCCGGGCCGCACCGCGCGAATGCCCTTCCACATCGCCTCGTAGGTGGTCTGCACCAGCCGGCGCGCGTCCAGGCCAACCTGGCCGACCAGATAGGTCTTGCTGGAGTCGGCGATATAGCCGTTCTTTTCGAGCGTGATGTCGAAGTTCACGATGTCGCCATCCTTCAGCACGTCGGTCGTCGACGGCACGCCGTGGCAGACCACGTGGTTGATGGAGGAATTGAGCACGAAACCGTAGTCGTACTGGCCCTTGCTGGCGGGCCGTGCGCCGAGTTCATCGACGATGAAGCGCTCGACGAGCGTATCGACCTCGAGGGTCGTCATGCCGGCCAGGGACAGCTGGTCGAGCATCCCGAACACGGACGCCAGCAGGCGGCCCGACTCGGCCATCAGCGCCAGCTCATGCGGTTGCTTGGTCATGCCGCGCTCAGGGTGAGGGGCGGCGCCGACACGCCGGCGGCGGCCAGCTCGCGCGCGACGATCTCGTTGAAGCTGAGGGTGGGATTGGTTTCGCACAGCATGCCGACCTTGATCCAGAATGCGGCTTGCGCATTGATCGAGCGGCAGGAAACCCTGGTGGCGAGGCGGACCTGGTCGTGCAGGTCGTCCTCGATGTTGACGATGCCCATGGCGATACTCCAATATATGAATCGTATGTTGAGTATATACGTTCCATATATTCCGTCAATGCGGTTGCTGTAAAAAATGGCGCCGGGATCGCTCCCGGCGCCATTCATCCTGGCCTTGCCGCGTTCAGCTTACAGCGAGCGCAGGAAGGCCATCAACTCGTCGCGCTGGCCCTTGCTCAACCTGGCGAAGCGGTTGCGCGCCGCGGCGGCTTCGCCGTCGTGCCACATGATCGCTTCGGTCAGGTTGCGCGCGCGGCCGTCGTGCAGGTAGCCGACGGCGCCTTCGCGGTCCAGCACCTTTTCGGTGTAGCCCAGGCCCCACAGCGCCGGCGTGCGCCACATGCGGCCGCTGGCCTGGCCTTCCTTGTAGTCGTCGGCGAGGCCAGGACCCATATCGTGCAGCAGCAGGTCGGTGTAAGGTCGGATCGTCTGGTCGCGCAGCTCCGCGAACAGGTGGTTCGAGCCGGTCTTCATCGAGGCGGTGTGGCAGGCCACGCAGCGCATGGCTTCGAACAGCTTGGCGCCGGCGGCGACCTGGCGGGTGTCGACGTCCAGTTCCTCGATCGGCGACACGCCTTTCGGGAAGCCGCTCGGCAGGCTGCGCTGGGCAGGCACGGCCAGCAGGGCCAGGTAGTTCGAGATCTGCTGCAGGTCGGCTTCCGAGATGCCGCGTTCCTTGGGCGCCGTGGCGCAGCCGGCCGGGTTGCTGTCGCAGCTGCGGTTCGGATAGACCGGCGAGGTCACCGACATGTCCTGCAGCAGCGCGCTGGCGGTCTGGTGACGCAACGTCGCCTTCGAGGCCTTCCAGCCGAAGCGGCCCAGGTGCACCGCGCCGGTCTCCGGATCGAACACGAAGTTGGCCACACCCTTGACGCCGTCCTGGTCGGGCGTGCTGCGCACGCGCGCCAGGATGTCGGCCTCGGGCACCGCTTCGAGCAGGCCGGCGCCGATCATCGGCTGGGCCGCGCGCAGCGACACCGTGTCCGGCGTCGGGCCGTCGAACACCAGCACCGGCTTGCGCAACTGCACGTCGGTGCCGTCGGCGAGCTTGACCGTGCGCGTGTCGAACTCCTTGACGCGCACGCCGCCCCAGTTCTGCGGCGTGCCGGCCGCAGTGGAGGCGTTCATCTGCACCGTCGTGCCATAGGTCGGGTGCGGCAGCTGGGCGCCGTCGGCCGCGGTCGTGGCCACGCGCACGGCCATGGTGTCCAGGCGCCGGCCCACTTCGGGCGCCGGGCTGCGGCCGTTATTCGTATGGCAGGCGATACAGGCGGCCTGGTTGAACCGCTGGCCCTGGAGTCCGGAGATGTTCGGATGCGGATCGTTGCCCGGCTCGTTGTGCTTGCCGGTGGTGAAGTTGGTGTGCACCAGGCGGCGCCCTTCGACGAAGCGCTGCATGTTCTGCATGCCGGTGTTGTTGTGCGGCTGCTGGTACATGAAACTGCCGTTGTCGCTGTAGTTATAGGACACCGAGCCGATGCCGCCCGACAGGGTGTCGAGGGGCAGCGGCGCGTTCATCAGGCGCGGCTGCACGCCATACCACGGACGCAGGCCCTGGCCGACCACATACGTCCACTCGTTCGAGTAGTAGCGGATGCCGCCGAAGTCGCCCTTGGCCTGCATCGCCGCGGTGGTCGAGAACATCGAGGGCGAGATCTCGACCACGTCGCCGGCCACCAGCGGCCTAGCCGGGACGCTGCGGCCGTTCGGGAAGCCGTCGGCGTTCAGTTCGGCGTGGCCCGGATAGTTCCAGTGCTGCAGGGCGCAGTCGCCGTTGGCCAGGTTCGCGTTGTACAGCGTATTGTTGCGCGGGTAGGGCGTCGCCGGGCACATCGCGACCTTGTCGTTGACCAGCTGGCCCGGATTCATCCAGCCGAAACCGGTGACCCCCGGCCGGTCGAAGCCGCGGAAGAATGCGACTTCGCCCGGCCGGAAGTCCACCTGCGTGTACTGGTTGACGATCAGGACCGGACCGGTGTTGTTCGGCACGCGGCTGCGGTCGATGATCTCCACGCCCCAGGTGCGGTTCTGGTGGTACTGCGGCACGAAGGTCAGGTGCCGGCCCGGGCCCTTGTCGCGCGGCAGGCCGGTGGCGGGGTCGACCGTCTCGTTGGGGCCGTAGCCGATCTCGTTCCACTCCTCGCCGCGTTCGCGACCATGGCGGTCCTGGACACGGACGCCGAAGCGGGTCACCAGGGTGCCGTCCGCCAGCGTGAACTGGAGCGACTCGAGGGCGTCGTTCGAACCCGGCAGAGGGGGCCAGCCGTTGCCGTTGGCCGGGAATGGGTGCGCCGAAGTCGGCTGCGCGGGGATGGTGTTATCGCTGCCCGGGGTCTTGAACTCGACCTCCCACAGCGAGTAGCCATATTGCGTGGCGCGCATCAGGCCCTGCAGGCGCACGTGCCTGGCGACGGTATTGAGGTTGAAGAATTCCTCGACGCCGCCCTGGCCCTTGTCGACGATGCGCAGGTCGGTCCAGTTGACGTTGTCGTTCGAGGTCTGCAGCTTGAACTGCTTCGCGTAGGAATTCTCCCAATTGAGCTTGATGTAGCCGATCGGGGTCGGCGCGGCGAAGTCGAACTGGATCCAGCCGCCATTGCCATCGTCCTGGTGGCTGGCCCAGCGGGTGTTCGGCTCGCCGTCGATCGCCATCGAGGCGCCCAGGCCGCCGTTCTCGGGCCGCGACGAGCTCGCGCCGGCCGGCTTGACGGGCACGCCCGGCTTGCTCAGGTCGACCGGGATCCCGGGAGCGGGTTCGGTCGGCGCGTCGGGGTTGGACGGGGTGCCGGTGAAGGCCTGGATCTCGAGGATCGAATAACCATACTGGCCGGCGCGCTCGATGCCTTTCACGCGCAGGTAGCGGCCCTCGCCGGCGAAGCCGGTCAGGTCCTCGACGCCGCCCTGGCTGTCGTTCACGGTCTTGATCGTGGTCCAGCTGTCGCCGTCCTCGGAAACCTGCAGCGCGTACTTGCGCGCGTGCGCGTTCTCCCAGTCGATGCGGACCCGGGTGATGACCACGTTCTGCGCGAACTCGAGCGTGAAGTCCTGGTCATCCGTGAACCGGCTGCCCCAACGGGTGTTGCGGTCGCCGTCGATGGCGAACCTGGCGTCGAGGTCGTCGCGCTCGCGCGACGTGGCGGTAGCGGCTTTCGGGGTGAGGGGCATTTCCGGGCCCTCGGCCGCTGCGGAAAAGGCGTTGAACAGGCTCTTGCTGGCGCTTTGCATGGAAGACATGGGCGATTCGCCATTTCCACCACCGCAACCGGCAAGCAATATCGTGAGCGCGAGTGCGAGGCCGGGCATGCGGTAACGGCCTGAGGACTGCCCGCGAGGCAGTAGGTTCATTTGATACTCCTTGGTTATCCATTCTTGATTGGGAATCCTGCGCCGGCGGCAACCGCCATCCGCACCGCGCAGGCCTTGCCTTTTCCGCGTGCCTTGCGGCCGTCTTCTGGTGCCCCCCCTTGATACCAAGGGTTAATTGCTCTAAGGCAACTTTTTGCCGTTAAGATATCCGGCACGTCAATACCTGTCAAGCGCATGCGTCATGATTCACACGATGAAAGCGATCCTGGATGCAGCTTGCCGTTGACGGGAGTGGAAGTCATCACCAATAATCGAAGGTCATGCACATCCTGCGCACATCGTCGATGCTGGTCCGTCTGGTTCTGGCCTGGTTTGTCCTTACCCTGGGCGCCGCCAGCGCCGCACCCATGGTGCAGCCAGTCTCGATGGCGCTGGTATGCGCCGACGGTGGCGTCAAGGTCGTGCTCGTCGACCGCGACGGCGCCGCCGTGCAACCCAGGGGGCATACCCTCGATTGCCCGCTGTGCCTGCCCGCCACCGCGCCGCCGCCGCTGGCGACGCCATGCGTTCCGCCGCCGCAGCCGGCCGCCGCGGTGGTGCATGTGCCCGCCGTCTTCCATGTCGCCGCCACTGCCGGCGCACCGCTTCCGCCACGCGGGCCGCCCGCGCACTCCTGACGTTCTCGCGCCGGCGCAAGGTCGGCGCAGTCTTTACGCGCGCAGCGCGGCGTGGCCCATCGGGACGCGCCCGCAGGTCGCGCTCAACGTACAAGTAGTCAGGAGTAGCAAGATGCATCAACGAGTTTCACGTCATACCTCGCGCCGCGCCTTCGTGCTGTCCGGCGCGGTCCTCGCGCTGGGCGCGCTGGCCGGCTGCAGCATGGGCAGTTCGGTCAGTTTCAACGGCGCCGACATCACCGGCGCCGATTTCGGCCGGGATTTCCGCCTCAAGGATCCGAGCGGCCAGGAACGCACGCTGGCCGACTTCAAGGACAAGGTCGTGCTGGTGTTCTTTGGCTTCACCCAGTGCCCGGACGTGTGCCCGACCGCGCTGGCGCGCGCGGCCGAGGTCAAGGCCCTGCTGGGGCCGGACGGCGACCGCCTCCAGGTGCTGTTCGTCAGCGTCGATCCGGAGCGCGACACGCCCGAGGTCCTGAACGCCTATACGGCCGCCTTCGATCCGACTTTCCTCGCCCTGTACGGCGACCCGGAGCGCCTGGCCGAGACCGCGAAGGAATTCAAGGTGATCTACCAGAAAGTGCCGACCGGCGATTCCTACACCGTCGACCATACCTCGGTCACCTATGCCTACGACACCAAGGGCAAGCTGCGCCTGAAACTGTCGCACAGCCAGTCGGCGATCGAGTACGCTGCCGACGTGCGCAAGCTGCTGCATGCCGCCTGAGCCCCGCCAATCCAGACCATTCAAGGAGAACACCATGAAGCACTTCATCCGCACCGTCGCCGCCGCCGCCATGCTGGCCGCCGTCGCAAGTTCCGCCCAAGCCCAGGCCAACGTCACCGTCAAGGACGCCTGGGTGCGCGCCACCGTTCCACAACAGAAGGCGACCGGCGCCTTCATGCAGCTCCAGGCGGCCAAGGACAGCAAGTTCGTCTCGGTCAGCTCGCCGCTGACCCCGACGGTCGAGGTGCACGAGATGGCGATGCAGGGCGACGTGATGCGCATGCGCCAGGTGCAGTCGGTCGAGCTGCCCGCCGGCAAAACGGTGGAGCTCAAGCCGGGCGGCCATCACATCATGATGATGAACCTGAAAGCCCAGGTGAAGGAGGGCGATACGGTGCCGCTGACGCTGGTATTCGAAGGCAAGGACGGCAAGCGCGAGCAGGTCGAGATCAAGGCGCCCGTGAAAGCCCTGAACAGCGCCGCCAGGCCGGCCCACGCAGGCCACTGAGCGGTACTTGACCTGAAAACAACAACCTCCGGTAGGATTTTCACGTAAACCAATCGTGCGCGTGATGCTGCTTCGTACAATCGCCTGATTGCCGACGGGTCTCCCGACAGGGAGCCGCGGCCTCATGCGAATGGAGCGCTTATGCGACGAAGTCTTTCCTGGTTGCCGGCCGGACGCGGCGAATGGGCGCTGCTGGCGGCGCTGGCCGCCTGCTATCCGGCCAGCCTGGTGCTGCCGGCGACCTGGTCGCGCGAGGGCGGGCTGCTGGAAAGCCTGCAGGTGCTGGTGCTGGGGGCCGGCTGCGTGCTGGCGCTGCTGATGTACTTGCGCGCGCGGCCGGCGCGCGTCGCCATGCTGGCGCTGTGGGCCGCGCCGGTCTGGCTGCTGCTTGCGGGGCGCGAACTCAGCTGGGGGAGGGCATGGCTGTCCGGCCCTGCCAGCGAGACCATGGCCGCGACGGCGCTCCAGATCGAGCCGCTGGTCAAGCCCGGCGCCGCCGTGCTGCTGGCCTGGCTGGTGCTCAGCGCCGTGTACTACCGGATCGACGGGCCGCTGCGGGCCGCGTTTTCCCGTCGCCTGCCGTGGGTCACCCTGGTAGTCCTGCTGGCGACTGCCATGGGCTCGACCTGCGCCGAGGGCCATATGTCTTGTCATCTCGACAGGGTGATTCCCGCTGCCCAGACGTTCGAAGAATGGTGCGAGCTGCTTGGCTATATCGCGCTGTGCATGGTCCAGCATGTGGTTTTCATGCATCAGATGCCGGCAAAACCGGTTCCCGGCGTCGTGCATGCGCCCGCGGCAGTGCCCGAAGAAGCGGCTTAGCCGGCCTGAATTGCATGGCATGTACGGCAACTGAGACATTTTGCCCGTTTGTCTGCGCCGCGATTTCCTCTAGGATGTCGGGTTTTGGGTAAAGGACCGCCATTGTCGCACCGCGGTCGAGCGATCATGTCGAACGTTAAAGTTGTAGATGTAGAAACGGCGGAACTGGGCGACCGCGCCGCTGCCGGCCTGGCCCGCTATTGTTCGCAGTACTGGGCGCTGACCAAGCCGCGCGTCACGATGCTGACCGTGTTCTGCGCCGTCATCGGCAGCCTGCTGGCCAGCGAGGGATTCCCCGGCTGGAGCGTGCTGCTGTTCAGCGGCGCCGGCATCTGGCTGCTGGCCGGCGCCGCTTTCGCGGTCAACTGCCTGCTCGAAGCGCGGATCGACGCCCGCATGGCGCGCACCGCCCGCCGCGCGACCGCCAGCGGCAGCCTGAGCCCGCTGCACACCGTCGTGTTCTCGCTGGTGCTGGGCGGCGCCGGCGCCGCGCTGCTGTATACCCGGGTCAATCCGTTGACGATGTGGCTGACCCTGGCGACTTTCGTCGGCTACGCCTTCATCTACACGCTGCTGCTCAAGCCGAACACCCCGCAAAACATCGTGATCGGCGGCTTCGCGGGTGCGATGCCGCCGGCGCTGGGCTGGGCCGCGGTCGCGAATACGGTGCCGCTGGAAGCCTGGCTGCTGGTCCTGATCATTTTCTTGTGGACGCCGCCGCACTTCTGGGCGCTGGCGATGTACCGTCGCGACGAGTACGCGCGCTCCGGCCTGCCGATGCTGCCGGTCACGCATGGCATGGCGCACACCGGCCTGCAGGTGTGGCGCTACAGCCTGGCGCTGGCGGCCGGCGCCGCGCTGCCGTGGGCGGTGGGAATGAGCGGCGTGGTCTACCTGGTGGCCGCCTGTGCGCTGAACGCCGTGTTCCTGCGCTACGGCTGGCTGGTCCACAAGCGTTACAGCGACCGGATCGCCCGTAAATCCTTTGCCTGGTCGATCATGTACCTGGCGCTGCTATTCGCGGCGCTGCTGCTGGACCATTACATTCCGGTCTGAATTTTCCGACTCTGAGTTGCTTCTAGGTAAATTGTCAGTTTGAGTACGCTGGCGCACGGTGGGTTGGAACGTTAACATATTAAGCTGTTTGCATGACAGCGAGATACCAAACCCACCCCACCACGCGGGTGCGCGGCAATCCAGCGCATCTACCGACGCATCTTCCAGAGCAGCTGCCCGGTGATGGCCGCCACGGCCGCAACCATCAACCGCCGGCCGGCCTCCTCACGCCGGACGACGTGCGCGACAGCGCCGACCTGGCGCGCCTGCTCGAGCAGCTGTGCTGTGGCGACGACCTGATCGTCGTCTCGAACCGGGCCCCATGCATCCATTCCCATACGCCAGGCGGCATCGCGGCCCAGCGTCCCGCCGGCGGCCTGGTCACGGCGCTCGAAGCCGTGCTGGCCAAGGAGGGCGGCTGCTGGATCGCCCACGGTAGCGGCGACGCCGACCGCGCCACCTGCGACGAGCGCGACCATGTGCGCAAGCAATACCTGGACGCACCCTACCGTCTGCGCCGCCTGTGGCTGGACGAGGACGAGGTCGCCGGCTACTACGACGGCCTGTCCAACGAAGGCCTGTGGCCGCTATGCCACCGCACCGACGTCGAGCCGACCTTCCGCGCCGCCGATTGGGAGCATTACGTGCGGGTCAACCGCCGCTTCGCCGAGGCCGTGGTGGCCGAAGCCGCGAGCGCGCGTCCGGTGGTGCTGGTCCAGGATTATCACCTGGCGCTGGTGCCGCAGATGGTGCGCGAGCGCCTGCCGGAGGCGGTCATCGTGCTGTTCTGGCATATTCCGTTCCCGGCGCCGCAGCGCCTGGCACGCCTGCCATGGCGCGAACAGGTGATGGCGGGCTTGCTGGCCAGCACCGTGGTCGGCCTGCAGACCCCGGCCGACCTGGCCAACTTCCAGCTGGCGCGCGCCGCCTGCGCACAGGATATTGGCGCCGCCCACGTCGACGCCTATCCGATCTCGATCGCCTGGCCCGGCCGCCAGGAGCTGCCCGCGCCCGGACTGGGCGACGAGGTCCGGCGCCGCTTCGGCATCGCGCCGGGGGTGCGCCTGCTGGTCGGCGTCGACCGCATGGATTACACCAAGGGCATTCCCGAGCGGCTGCAGGCCTTCGAACTGCTGCTGGAGGAGCGCCCGGAACTGCTGGGCCAGGTGACCTTGCTGCAGATCGGCGCGCCATGCCGCGGCGCCTTGCCCGCCTACCAGGAGATCGCGCGCCAGGTGAAGGCGCTGACCGACAGGATCAATGCCCGCTTCAGTAATCATGCCGACCATGGCGCCTGGCGGCCGGTGGTGCTGCATGCCGCCAGCGCCAACGCGGCCACCGTCAGCGACTGCTACCGCGCCAGCGACGTGTGCCTGGTCACGAGCCTGCACGACGGGATGAACCTGGTGGCCAAGGAATTCGTGGCGGCGCGCAATGACTTGCGCGGCGCGCTGGTGCTCAGCCGCCAGGCCGGGGCCGCGGCCGAACTGGAGCAGGCCCTGCTGGTCGAGCCGCGCGACATCGCCGGCATCGCCCGCGCCATCGGACGCGCGCTGGACATGTCGCCCCAGGAACAGATGGCCCGCATGCGCGCCATGCGCGGCGTGGTGAGCCAGAACACGGTCTTCGGCTGGGCAGCCCGCCTGCTGGGCGATGGCATGCGGATCGCGGCCGGCCGCGGCGCTCGTCCGGCCCTGGCCCGGCTCGGGCAGCGGGCTGCCTAACTCAGCGATATCGGGGAATCCATCCAGCTGGCGATCGCACGCGAACTCGTCGAGCGGCGCAAGGAGGGAGAGCGGGGTAGCCCGGATCGGATCAATCGTTACCTGGCGGCGATGCAGTCGGCGCCGGTGCTGGAGTGGGGCGAGGACGGCCCCCGGCTCGCGCGCCGGCTACCCGCGCCGTCGCCGCGGCAGGCGCTGGGCCAAGTGGCCGAGTCGGTGGCGCAGCTGCTGGCCAACGGACAGTTCGAGTACGTGCGCCAGTGCGAGCATCCCGATTGCGTGCTGTGGTTCTATGACCGCACCAAGTCGCACCGCCGGCGCTGGTGCAGCATGGCGCTGTGCGGCAACCGGCACAAGGCGGCCGAGTTTCGGAAGCGCACCCGCGCCACGGCTTGAGTCGGCGGCGTGCAGCGCTGATTGCAACTGCACGCGTTGCGGTTGGCGGGAGGCCGCGCTTGTAGGGTGATCACGGCCCTTGGTGCGCCTGGATCGGGCCGTTCGCCGGGTTTGCCTGCAGCGTCACCGACGCCGGCGCCAGCCCCTCGGCGGTCACCCGCACCGTGATCGGGCCGCTGGCGCCCGGCCTGGCGCGCACGATGCCGAGCACCAGCCCGTTGAAGGCGGCGCGCTCCGCCGATGGGAACGGCTCAAAGCTGGTCGGGTCGCCGTTGTCGGTGGCCACCAGTTCGCCCGGGCCCTCGACCGTGAAGCGCACCCGCTGCATGCTGCGCGGCACATCGACGCCGGCCTTGTCGGCGATGCGCACGGTGACGAACGCCAGGTCGCGTCCATCGCCGGCGATCGTGGTGCGATCGGCGCCGGCCTGCAGTGCAGCCGCTGCGCCCGCCGTTTTCACGCTCGCGCGCGCCCATTCCTGGCCGGCCTTGTAGCTCACCACGCGCACCTCGCCCGGCTCGTACCTGACCTCGTCCCAGCGCAGGCGGTAGGTGAACGGCGCCTTCTTCTTGCGGCCCTGCGACTTGTCGTTGACGAACAGCTCGGCCTCGTCTCCCGAGGTGAACACGTGCACCGGCGTCACCTGGCCGACCCGCTCCGGCCAGGTCCAGTGCGGCAGGATGTGGGCCATTTTGAGGTTCGGACGCCAGCGCGACTGGTACAGCCAGAAGCGGTCCTTCTTGAAGCCGGCCAGGTCCAGGATGCCGGTATAGGAACTGCGCGCGCCGTAGTACGGGGTCGGTTCGCCCAGGTAGTCGAAGCCGGTCCAGACGAATTCGCCGGCAACGTAGGGATGGCGGTCGAGCGAGGCGAACACCTTGTCGGCCGACGAGCCGAAATCGACCGCGTACAGCTCATAGGAGCTCACCTGCTGCAGCTTAGAGTCGCCGCCGCGGCCATCGCGCACTATCGAGCTGTCGGTTGGATGGACGGGGAAGAAATACACGCCGCGACTGCTGAACGCCGACGCCGATTCGCTGGTGAGGATCACCTTGTCCGGGAACGCCTGGTGAAAGCCCGGATACTGCGGTGGGGTGCGGATGCGGTCGGTGCCCTCGAACTCCGGATCCTGGCGGATGCCTTCGCCCTGGTAGTTCAGGCTGATGATGTCCACCTCCGCCGGCAGCGGCATGTGCGGCTTGGCGTAGTTCATGGACAAGGTGGTGGGGCGGCTCGGGTCTTCGTCGCGCGCGATCGTATGCAGGCGACGCGCGAGCGCCGCGCCCTCGTGGTCGGTGTACTGCTCGCCGACCTCGTTCCCGATGCTCCACATGATGATCGACGGGTGGTTGCGGTCGCGCCGGATCATCGCGCGCAGGTCCTGCTCGTGCCAGTCGTCGAAGATCAGGTGGAAGTCGAGCGGCGTCTTCTTGCGCTGCCACGAGTCGAACACCTCGTCCACCACCAGGATGCCCATGCGGTCGGTCAGTTCGAGCAGTTGCGGGTCGGGAGGATTATGGGCCATGCGCACGGCGTTGGCGCCCATCTCCCGCAGCAGTTCGAGCTGGCGTTCGGCCGCGCGCACGTTGAAGGCGGCGCCGAGCGCGCCGAGGTCGTGGTGGTTGTTCACGCCGCGCAGCACGATCTTTTCGCCGTTGACGAACACGCCCTCCTTGCCGTCGAAGCGCAGCGTGCGGATGCCGAACGGCGTCTCGACGCGGTCGACCACCCGGCCATCCTGGCGCACCGTGGTCACCGCCAGGTAGCGGTTGGGCTGCTGGGTCGGCGGCGGCCCCCACAGGCGCGGCCTGGCCAGGGTCGCCGTGCCGTCCACGCTGGCGCTGGCGCCCGGCATGACAGTCGACGCGGGAGACGTCACGCGCGCCACCGGCTGGCCGGTGGGCCTGCCCTGGGGGTCGAGCTCCAGCAGTTCGGTGATGACCTCCGCCTTGACCGGCGCGGCGCCCTTGTTGTCGAGGGTGACGCGCCAGGCCACCTGGGCGGATTGCTTCGACACGCGCGGCGTGGTGACCTGCACGCCCCACTGGCCGACGTGCAGCGGCGCCGTCTTGGTGATCCAGACGTTGCGGTACAGGCCCGCGCCGGGATACCAGCGCGCCGATTCGGGCGTGTTGTCGAGGCGGATCGCGACCTGGTTGCTGGCGCCCGGCGTCAGGTACGGAGTCAGGTCGATGCGGAACGAGTTGTAGCCATAGGGCCAGCCGCCGGCCAGCCGGCCATTGACCCAGACGCTGGCATAGGCCATCGCGCCGTCGACGTCGAGGAAGATCTGCTTGCCGCGGTCGGCCGCGCTCAGCTCGAGCGTCTTGCGATACCACGCCGGCCCCCAGGTCTTGAGGCGGCCCATGCCGCCATATGGCCCGGTTTCGAGGAAGGGGCCGGCGATCGCCCAGTCGTGCGGCAGGCGCACCCTGGCCCAGGCGCTGTCGTCGAAGCCCAGGCGCGCGTACGGCGCTTCGACGGCCGGGTCAAGCGCCGGCCGCGCATGGCGGCGCGCCGGATCCTTGATGAAGGCATTGCCGCTCGGGAGTATCCATGGCTTGAGCAGGGCCACGCCGCCGCGCTCGACCCGGACCGCCTGATCGGGCCTGGCGTCGGCGTCCTTGCCGTCGGCCGACTTCTTGACCTCGGGGCGCACGTCATACAGGTAGGGCGCCGAGTCGCCGCCCGGGTCGCCCAGGGTGAAGCGCCAGCCGTCGTTGAAGTCGATGCGCTGGCGTCCCTCGGATGGCGCGACCTGCGTGGCCGGCTGGGCGGCGGCCGGGGGTGTCGCCAGCGTCGTGCCGAGCGCCGCGGCCAGCAGGCAGGCGGCAAAGGCAGCGTCAAGGGCGCGGGGCGCGCGGCTGCCTGCCATGAATGTTGGCGGATGTCGTTCCAAGTCTCCTCCTGTCGATATTGTTATGCTCGAGGTACGTTATCCGATAAGCCTACCATTGCTTAACTTTAAATGGTGGCGTATAACAAAAAATGTTAACACTCGATCAGCCCGTCAATACGACTAGTCCGGACCTGTCGCGCCGGAGCGCCAGACGTAAGGGCCGATGATCGTGCCGGTGAATCCGCCGGCCCTGCTGGTCGACAGGAAGCTGGCATCGACCCCGGCGCGCAGCACGCGCCGCACGCCACCGGCGCTGTAGAAGAAGTCCATGCGGCCGCCATCGAAGCGGATCTCCAGGTCGATCGCGTCGCCGTCCACGGGTGCGCTGGCCAGCAGGCGGTCGGCGTCGCCCTTGTCGCGCACGGTCAGGGCCAGCACGTCGCGCTGGCCCATCCGCGCCATCCCGTAGAACAGGTGCGAAGCGTCGCTCTGGTAGGCAACCAGTCCGGCGCGGTCGCCTTCGCCGGCGGGACGAAAGCGCAGGCGGGTAGCGACCGTGGCGATGTGATGCTGCTGGCGGCGCGCGAGGAAGGCCGGCGTGGCGTCCAGGTCGCCGAGCCGGCCGCGCGGCTCCAGCATCAGGCGGCCCGCTTCCAGGCGGTGGAACGGCGCCGCCGGGGTGCGCACGCCGATCCAGGCGTCGGACAAGCGGGCGCCGTCGAATTCGTCGACATAGGCGAAGTCGCCGGACAGCGGCAAGGCGGGCCGCGCTTGCGCCGGCAGCGCCGGCCGGGCGGCGACGAAGGGAATCGCCTTGCCGTCCTCGAGCACGAGCGGCCAGTCGTCCTTCCAGCTGACCGGCAGCAGGAAGGTTTCGCGTCCGATGTTGTACATGCCGTCGCGGTAGGGGCGGGTGGCCAGGAAGGTTGCCCACCATTGCCCATCCGGGGTCTGGACGAACTTGGCGTGGCCGGCCGAGGTCACCGGGTTCGGGCGCGCCGGATCGAGCTTGCGCTGGCTGAGGATCGGATTGTGCGCGTAGGGCGTGAACGGGCCGCGCACGCTGGTCGAGCGGAACACCACCTAGGAGTGGTTGTCGCCGGTGCCGCCCTCGGCCGCGATCAGGTAGTAGTAGGCGCCGCGGCGGAAGATGTGCGGTCCTTCGATCCAGCTGGGCTCGGCCGCGATGTCGACGCCGCCGTTGACGAGCAGGGTGCGCTCGCCCTTGACCGCCAGTGCGGCCGGGTCGAATTCCTGGACCCAGATGGCGCGATGGCCGTCGTAGCGCGGCTTCCCGGCCGGCGCGTCGTTGCCGACCAGGTAGACCTTGCCGTCCGCATCCCAGAACAGCGAAGGATCGATGCCGCCGAAGGCCAGCTTGACCGGCTCGGACCAGGGGCCTTCCGGCCTGGAGGCCGTCATGACCATATTGCCGCCGCAATCGACGCAGGTGGTGACCACATAGAACACGCCCTCGTGGTACGAGATATCGGGGGCGTAGATGCCGCGCGACGAGCGCAGGCCCTGGAAATTCGCCTGCGAGGGGCGGGTGATCACGTTGGCGACCTGGGTCCAGGTGCTCAGGTCGCGCGAGTGGAACAGCGGCAGGCCGGGGAAGTTCGTGAACGAGGAGTTGATCAGGTAAAAGTCGTCTTCCACGCGCAGCACGGAAGGGTCGGGGTAGTAGCCGGACAGGATCGGGTTGCGGTACTGGGTGGCGCTAGGGGTCGCCGTTTCCTGCGACCGTCCTTCGTAGCTGAAGCGTTCGAAGAGGGCGGCCTGTGGCGATATGGCGTCGACATCGGGTTGGCCGCCCGGAGCGGAGCAGGCCGCCAGTGCGGCCAACGATGCCAGGCCTGCCAGGGTACGTGGAGAAATCATGATGACCTTGAAAAAAGTGGCCCCACGCGGGTGGGCCTCGTGAAGCGGACGGAGTGAGCGAAAAGGGATCACCGCCAGATGATTGCGCAATCATTGTCGTCCAATAAATACCAGACTGCAATGTTCAGGCATCCGAAAGGTGTGGCTTGAAATGGTGCGCTGTTTTATCGTATTAAAAAACGTAACTAACCAACATAGCAAACAAACCATTAAATTATCCTCATAGCCGCGAACTACGGACAAAATAACACTACCCACCATAGCCACCAAGAGAAGGAGCTGCAATCGAGGCGACCGGGTGGGGAGGGGCGCGGCGACGTACTCTGATAAATAAGAACTTCTGGAGTGGCGATTGCGGCTGGCTATTCCGATACTTTCGGAGTTGCGGTATGCTCGCGTCAGGAGGATATCGATGAGAGCTGATTTCAGGCTGGCGCGCATGCTGCACGCGCTGGTTCATATACACGGACGCAAGGGCACGACGAGTTCGGAAGAGCTGGCCGTCGTGCTGGACACCAATCCGGTCCTGGTCCGCCGCATGATGGGTGGTTTGCGCGATGCGGGTTATGTGCAATCGACGGCGGGACGCAACGGTGGCTGGGTGTTGTCGGTGGACCCCGACAGCATCACGATGCTGGATGTCTACGAGGCGCTCGAGGAGCCGGTGATCTTCGCCATTGGCGCGAATGTCGATCATCCCGGCTGCGCCCAGGAACAGGCGATCAATGGCGCGCTCGAGGTGGCGATGGCGCAGGCGGCGGGCGCCTTGCTGCGGGAGTTCAGCCAGGTCAAGCTGTCGGCTTTCATGCCGCCGCCGAATGCTTGACTGGATCGCCCGGGGCAGGTCGCTGGCGGCAAGAGCAAATCGCCACTGGTGGAGTGGCGATTAAGTCATATTGCATTTCGTCGAGTGACGGTATCCGCGCGTTCCCGCCTCGCGCCGGGAAAACCGAGCGCTACGCCCGTGAAGTGCCTTGAGATAAAGATTCCGGCACTCCACGAGTGGCAGTCAAGCCAAGTCAATCGTTACGGCGCGAACACGGCGCGCACGCAGCCGTCCTTCTTGTGCTTGAACATGTCGTAGCCGCGCGGCGCGTCTTCCAGCGAAAAGCGGTGCGTGGCGAGATAGGCAGGGTTCAGCTCGCCTTTCTGTGCATGAGTCAGCAACCGCTCCATATAGGCTTGCCCGTGCTGCTGGGCGGTGCGTACCGTCATTCCCTTGTTCATGATGGCGCCCATCGGGAACTTGTCGATCAGCCCATAGACGCCGAGCACCGACAGCGTGCCGCCCTTGCGACAGGCCATGATAGCTTCGCGCAGGGCCTGTCCACGGTCGGTCTCCAGGTGCAGCGCCTGCTTGACGCGGTCATAGGCGTATTGGGGCCCGGTGCCGTGCGCCTCCATGCCCACCGCGTCGATGCAGGCATCGGGGCCGCGTCCTCCCGTCATTTCCTTCAACACGTCCAGCACGCTGTCGACCTGCGTGTAGTCGATGGTCTCGGAACCGGCGTGCGCACGCGCCATCTGCAAGCGCTCGGGGAAGCGGTCGATCGCGATCACCCGCTCGGCGCCCATCAACCGCGCGCTTTGCTGCGCCATCAGGCCCACGCCGCCGCAACCCCAGACGGCGACCGTGTCGCCTGGCTGGATGTCGCAAAAATCGGCGCCCATATAGCCGGTCGGCGCCGCATCCGACAGAAACAGCGCGGTCTCGTCCGCCACCCCGTCGGGGACCTTGAAGCAATCGTTGTCGGCGAACGGCACGCGCACGTATTGCGCGTGCGCGCCGGCGTAGCCGCCGAAGGCATGGGTGTAGCCGTAGATGCCGGCCGTCGGATAGCCGCCAAGGAGCGGTTCCTGCAGCTCGGGCTTCGGGTGCGTGTTGTCGCACAGGGAGTAAAGGGAATGCTGGCAGTACCAGCATTGTCCGCAAACGATGAACGAGGGGACGACGACGCGGTCGCCCTTCCTGACGCGCTTGACCGCCGGGCCGACTTCCTCGATCACGCCCATGAACTCATGGCCGATCACATCGCCGGCCTTCATGCTCGGGATATAGCCGTCGATGAAGTGCAGGTCCGAGCCGCAGGTCGTCGACAGGCTGACGCGCAGGATGGCGTCATGGGGATTCACGATCTCGGGGTCCTTCACCGTGCCGACCCGCAGGTCGTTCACGCCGTTCCAGTAAAGTGCTCGCATGGCCTGTCCTTCAGTGTGTGTTGGCGCGAGCAGCGGGCTGGCGCGCGGTGGTTGGGATCTCGCCGGTTTCGACGAGGTTCTTGAAGCGCCTGAGCGCGCCATCGGCGACCAGGCGCAGGGGTACGGTGCCCAGCAATTCAAACAGCCACTCGCCGAGCGCGCCGCCCGGCGGCTCGAAGCGCAGGCGCAGCGTCACGACGGTGCCGCGACCGGCCGGGGCGGGGTGGAAGCGGATCCACCCCTCGTTCGAGACCGCGCCATCGGACAGCGCGCGCCAACCCATGCCCGCGCCGGAATGGCCCACCGTTTCGGTGTCCCATTCGCAGGCGCGGCCGAGCGGACCTTCGATCTTCCAGTGCATGCGGCCTTCGCCGGTGGCGTGCACGGTCGCGAAGCCGGACATGATCTGCGGCAGCGTACGTGGGTCTTGCCAGTATTGGCGCAGTTCGTCTTCATTCTTGCCGATCGTGATCGAGCGCTCGACCTCCGGGGCGCCGCCGGCATTTACCCGGCCGGTCTGCGTGCTGCGCAGCGCGCCCAGCGCGCCCGCGCCGGCGACCGCGCTCAGCGCGAGCGCCGCGGCGCCTCTCCTGCGGCCGCCGAGTCCGGCCACGATGGCTGCGCCCCCCAACGCGATGGGAATCCAGCCAAGATTGTGCGACGGCCCAGCGTGTGAACCCGCTCGCGATGCCGTGCCCGGTGGTGCGGCAGAGTGTCTGCTTGCCATGATTGAACTCCCTTGCTGATTGCCCGCCGAGCGGACTGGTTGCAGGTTGGCGGCGCCGGAGCGCCGCATGAGGATGTCACTTGCGCGGCGCAGGCAGGCGCCACAGCTGGGTCGGCAGCGCCAGCGGCGCCTCCCGGTTGAAGAAGGCGGAATCCTGGATGCGCGAGGTGGTCACGTACAGGCTGCCGTCCGGTCCCTCGCTGAAGGTGTCGGGCCAGCGCAGGCGCGGATCCTGCAGCACCGTGCGCACTGCGCCGGCCGGGCCTTCGGACAATCTGCGCGCCTTGATGGCGTTGTCCTCGATCGAGGTGAGGTACAGGATGTCGGCGCCGCGCCCGATCCAGAGGCCGTCGGTCGGCCCGACCTGGCCGTAGGGCTGGACCTGGCTCGAAAGGTCTTCTCCGGCCAGGCCCTGTCCGATGAGCGCCGCGCTCCGGATGCGATACAGGGTGGTGCCGGTCAGCGCTTTCCAGTACAGCCAGGCGCCGTCGGACGACAGGGCAATGCTGTCGGCCGCGAACAGCACCGGGCGTCCGTCCGGATAGCGCAGCGGTTTGCCGTCGGTGCGCACCACCACGCCTTTCTCGGGCTGGGTGGACGGATGGCCGTCCAGCACCCGGCGCGCCTTGCCGCTGGCCAGGTCGACCACGACCAGGGCGCCGCGCTGCCCGGCATCGGTGAGGAAGGCATGCCTGCCGTCGTGCGAGAAGCGCACGTCGTTGAGGTAGGAGCCGGGAATCGCGACGTCCTGGCCGAACCGGATCACCTGCGCCACGCGGTCGGTCGCCAGATCGATGCGCACCAGCTTCGGTCCTCCCGGCACGAGGCCGTCCACGGCAGGCGCCGCCGGATCGACCACCCATACGCTGCCGCGGCCGTCGGCGACCACGCTTTGCACGCAGACCCAGTGCTGCGCGGGATCGAGCTCGTCGCGCCGGACATTGCGCCAGGCATTCCATTGCTCGTTGGGATAAGGACGCAGGCTGCCGTCCTTCATGACTTCGGCGACCGAGACCGGAGCGTCTTCTGTCCAGCGAGGGAAATTGACGAACAACCGGCCCCGTTCGCTCACGGTCACGCCGGTGACCTGGTGTTCGAACTGGGCAGCCTGCTGCAGCGTCGTGCCGGCCCGGCGGTGCTCGGACTGCGCGGCGGACGCCTCGGTTTGCGCCGTTGCCGTGGCGGCGGACCAGCCGGCGCCGGCAAGGACGAGTGCGAGAAACGTGGCAGTGATTCGCATGACGCTTCTTTTCTGAAGACAGCAGCGTGCGCTGCAAGAACCCCAAGAACTGGACGCCGCCGATCGCCGGCGGAACATGGAATGCGCAAAGCTACACCGATCGCCACCACCCCGCAAGGCTGCTTCGCGAGTTTGTGAAGACGTCCAAATAAAGCGACTCGGCTGTGCTCGCTTCAATCGAATCGCCGCTTGCGGCGGGGCGAACGCGTGTCTAACCTGTGTCGCTTCTGCCACCGACCATCGATGCGTCGGCGGCAGGCAGATGGTTCCGCGGGCGCCTTTCGCGGATATCGCCAACCACTGCCGGAACAGATTGCCGCGTGTCGTCATTGGGCACGCAGGGCAGGCTATTTCCTGGCAGCTCAAGGCGTGGATTATGAAAGCTGTTGTCTATCGAGGCCCCAACCAGGTGGCCGTCGAAGATGTGCCGGATCCAAAGATCGAACGTCCGACGGACGCCATCGTCCGAATCACCAGCACCAACATCTGCGGCTCCGACCTGCACATGTACGAGGGGCGGACCGACTTCGAGCAGGGCCGCGTCTTCGGCCACGAGAACCTCGGCGTGGTCATGGAAGTCGGTCCCGCGGTCGAGCGGCTCAAGCCCGGCGACTGGGTCTGCATGCCCTTCAATATCAGCTGCGGACATTGCAGGAACTGCGAACGCGGCCTGACCGCCTATTGCCTCAAGGCGAACGAACCTGGCGTGGCCGGCGGCGCTTTCGGCTTCGCCGACATGGGACCATGGCAGGGCGGGCAAGCCGAATACCTGCGCGTGCCCTGGGCCGACTTCATGTGCCTGAAGCTGCCGCCCGACGCCGAGGAAAAGCAGTCCGACTACGTGATGTGCGCCGACATCTTCCCGACCGGCTGGCACGCGACCGAACTGGCCGGCATGAAGCCCGGCGACGCGGTGGTGATCTACGGCGCCGGACCGGTCGGCCTCATGGCCGCGCATTCTGCGATGATCAAGGAGGCGTGCAGTGTGATGGTGGTCGACTGCCACTCGGACCGGCTCAAGCTGGCCGAGTCGATCGGCGCGATCGCGATCGATTTTTCCAGGGAAGACCCGGTGCAGCGGGTGATGGACCTGACCCATGGGCAGGGCGCGGACGTGGGCTGTGAGTGCGTCGGCTACCAGTGCCACGACCACCACCATCACCGGCAAGAGCGGCCCAATCTCACGATGAACAACCTGGTCAATTCGGTCAAGTTCACCGGCGGGATCGGCGTGGTGGGCGTGTTCGTGCCGGAGGACCCGAACGGCCCGGACGCCCTGGAAAAGGAAGGAAAGATCGCGCTCGATTGGGGCAAGCTGTGGCTCAAGGGGCAGCGCGTCGCCACCGGCCAGTGCAACGTCAAGGCCTACAACCGGCAGCTACGCGACCTGATCCACGCCGGCCGAGCGAAACCTTCGTTCATCGTGTCGCATGAGTTGAAGCTGGACCAGGCGCCGGACGCCTACAAGCACTTCGACGTGCGAGATCACGGCTGGACCAAGGTGATTCTGCATCCTGGTTCCTAGCGGAGCAGGGCGCATCCGACGATAGTCGAAAACGTGTGCCGGAAAATGCCGCCCATCCGGACGGCATGTCTTGCCAGCGACCTTAGAAGCCGCACCAGTCCCTGCACTCGTTGAACTCTTGCCGGCAGTGCGCCGATTCCTCGGCGTTCGTGCTCAATTGCAGGCAGGCGTCCAGTACCTGGCCGCAGCCGCGGACGCACGCTTCAACGTCCTGCCACGCAAACACCGAAGTGCTGGCGCCGATACCAATAGCAAACAGCAGGGTAGCCAGTTTCTTGTTCATCCATTGCTCCTTGAAGAGGTTGATGCTCGACGGGGGACTGCTGCAAATATCAGCGCATACGCCAACCCTGACTTGAATGTCTTCGCAAGCATGGGCGCCTCGGGCTTCAGATATTCTTGAAAATCTCATGCACATACGGTGAGCGTCAATGTGCTGAGAATGGGATGTGGGTGTAGATGCGTTTTCATGCCGGCTGAATGGCTGAATTCCACAGCCTTGATACTGCTGTTGGCACCGAGCGGCTGAGTTGGGCCAGCGAGAAATGCAGGCGTCACCCTCCGTCAGACCACGCTTCTCGGTAGTTGTCAACAAAGATGTCGCGTCAAGTCATGCGGCTTTTCTTAATTGCTCTGGCGGTTTCCGTTCCGGATTCAGCCAGACTTCATCGTTC
>NZ_JBNDIK010000014.1:0-165845 GCF_050434365.1 Massilia sp. UYP32 | reverse complement strand
GGGGGGGGGGGGGGGGGGCGGGTTTTTTAATCGGCGGGGGCGGCGGGGCGGGGGGGGGGGGGGGCCGCGGGGGGGGCGGGGGGGGCGCCGCCCGCCCCCCCCCCTGCCGCTCAGACATGCAGCAACAAATGCTCCCGCTCCCACGGGCTGATCACCTGCATGAACTCGCGGTGCTCGAGCTCCTTCACCGCCGTGTAGACGTCGATGAAGCGCTCTCCCAGCACGTCGCGCAGCCGGTCTTCGCGCCGCAGCAGGGTGATCGCTTCGGACAGGCCCTGCGGCAGCTCCACCGGCATATCGTAGGCATTGCCTTCGACCATCGGTGACGGTTCGATCGCTTCCGTCATGCCCAGGTAGCCGCAGGCCAGGGTGATCGCCAGCGCCAGGTAGGGATTGGCGTCGGCGCCGATCACGCGGTTCTCGACCCGGCGATCCTGCGAGCCCGACACCGGCACCCGGAAGCCCACCGTGCGGTTGTCGATACCCCACTGCAGGTTGATCGGCGCCGCCGTTTCGCGCACGATGCGGCGGTAGGAATTCACATAAGGCGCGACGATCGCCATCGCCGACGGCATATAGCGCTGCAGGCCACCGATGTACTGCTGGAACAGCGTCGAGGGCGAGCCGTCGTCGTTGCTGAAAATGTTCTTGCCGCTCTCGGCATCGACCACGCTCTGGTGCACGTGCATCGCCGATCCTGGTTCGCCCGCCATCGGCTTGGCCATAAAGGTGGCGTACATATCGTGCTTGAGCGCGGCCTCGCGCAGGGTACGCTTGAAATAGAAGACCTTGTCGGCCAGGCCCAGCGGCTCGCCGTGCTGGAAGTTGATTTCCATCTGGCCGGCGCCGATCTCGTGGATCAGGGTGTCGACGTCGAGGTTCATCATCTCGCAGTAATCGTAGATGTCCTCGAACAGCGGATCGAATTCGTTGACGGCGTCGATGCTGTACACCTGGCGGCTGGTCTCGGCGCGGCCGCTGCGGCCGATCGGGGCCGCCAGCGGCAGGTCGGGATCGATGTTCTTGGCGGTGAGATAAAACTCCAGCTCGGGCGCCACCACCGGCTTCCAGCCGCGCTGCTCATAGAGCTTGAGCACGCGCCGCAGCACGCTGCGCGGGGCGAAATCGACCAGCCGGCCGTCGGCGTAATAGCAGTCGTGGATCACTTGCGCGGTGGGATCGGCCGCCCACGGCACCATGGTGATGGTGGTCGGGTCGGCGCGCAGGATCATGTCGCGGTCGATGCTGGAAATGGCGCGCTCATAGGCGTCGTCGCGCTCGGGCGTGTTGCCGGTGACGGTCATGCCCAGCACCACCTCGGGCAGGCGCATGCCACGGTCGTCGGCGAATTTTACGCGCGGCAGGATCTTGCCGCGCGCCACCCCAGTCAGGTCGGGGACCAGGCATTCGATCTCGGTGACCCGCTTTGCATCGAGCCACTCTTCCATATCGGTATAGCTGAACTTTTCGCGAATTGCCATGTAGTTGCCTCACTGTCGTTGAAGGGTGCAGCAGGCAGGAGAGTCGGGGGGCCGCGATCCCGGCCCCTTGGTAGAGGCGCTCATGCGGCGCTCCGGCGCCGGTCATGATTTTCGCAGCGCCGCTCATGGTACTCACGGCACGCCTGGCCGAAGGCCCCGAACATCTTCATCGAGTACGGATTGTGCTGGATACGCCACTCGGGGTGCCACTGCACGGCCAGCGTGAAGCCGGGCGCGTTCGACACCGTGAATGCCTCCACCAGACCGTCCTCTGCCAAGGCTTCGACCGTCAGGCCGGGCGCCAGTTCGTTCACGCCCTGCCCGTGCAGCGAATTGACGGGAATCTCGGGCACGCCCAGGATGCGTTCCAGCAGGCCGCCGGGGCACAGGCTGACGTTGTGCGCGTCGCCATACTGCTCGTCCATGCCCAGCTCGGGATTCTCGCGGTGGTCGAACTTGCCGGCCACGCTTTGCACCGCCTGGTGCAGGCTGCCGCCCAGCGCCACGTTCATCTCCTGGAAGCCGCGGCAGATCGCAATGATCGGCACGCCGCGCCGCACCGCCTCGCGGATCAGCGGCAAGGTGGTCTGGTCGCGCGCCGGGTCTTGCGGCAGCGAGGGATCGAGCACTTCTTCAGAGTAATAACTGGGATGCACATTCGATGCCGAACCGGTCAGCATGATGCCGTCGATAGTGGCGAACAGGGTGTCCAGGTCCAGCGACGCGCCAAGCGACGGCAGGATCAGGGACGCGCAATCGGCGCCGAGGGTGACGGCGTCGACGTATTTGTGCTGGGCCGCGTGGTACGGGTGTTCGCCGAAATCACGCGTGCATGCGGGAACGATGACGATGGGGCGCATGGTTTCTACCTTGTGTTCGAGCGCGCGAGACCATGGTACGGGCAATCCGGTCCTGCGCGAGGGCCTTTAATCCAGATCAAGCGCCATGGGATCCACGGCGGCGGCTCTCCTGCCGATCTGCTCAAAAACTGCTATTCCAATGTCAAAAGTTTAATGTCATTCGACAAAGAAGGCCCACACGTTTCTGGCTGTCACGAAATCTTTATGAAGCAATTGTGGGGTTCAAGGACAGGGGCCAGCGCCAGGGATGGCGATCGCGGTACTGCTGGAGGGGTGGGCGTCGGCGGGATGCCGACGCCCGGTGGATACGTGAAGGCGAAGCCTTTCTACTTCTCGTACTCGTCGTACTTGCGCATATCGCCACGGACGAGCTCGGCCGGATACTTGGCGCGATTGAGCACCATCTTTTCTTCGACCGCCTGGAACAGATCGACGTCCAGCTTGTCGGCCAGCCGCACCAGGTAGACCAGCACGTCGGCCATCTCGTGGCGCACTTCCTTGAGCTTGGCAGCGCCGAGCTCCTCGGCGCGGCCCGTCTGCAGCCACTGGAAATGCTCCAGCAGCTCGGCCGCCTCGACGCTCAGGGCCGAGGCGAGGTTCTTGGGCGTGTGGAACTGGTCCCAGTCGCGCTCGTCCACGAATACGCGAACGAGGTCGCGCAGGCGCGCGAGATCACTGTCCGCGGCGTTCGTCACGCACCTCTCCGCCGTCCACGTAGCCGTTCAGCACACGCTCGAGCTTCGGCGTGATTTCCTCGAAGCTGCTGATGGTGATGCCCAGGTCGCGCAACAGGCCGTCGTGCACGCCGTACACCCAGCTGTGGATGGTCAGCGGCTGGCCGCGTTCCCAGGCGTCGCGCACGATGGTGGTGTGGGCCGTGTTCATGACCTGCTCGGCCACGTTCAGTTCGACCAGGCGGTTGGTGGCGGCGCGGCCGACCACGTTGCCCAGGTATTTGCCATGCTTGTCGCGCACGTCGCGCACGTGGCCGAGCCAGTTGTCGGCCAGGCCGACGCGGCCGTCGGTCAGCGCCGCATGCACGCCCGAGCAGCCGTAGTGGCCGCAGATGATGATGTGCTTGACCTTGAGCACGTCGATCGCGAACTGCAGCACCGAGAGGCAGTTCAGGTCGGAGTGCACGACCACGTTGGCGATGTTGCGGTGGACGAACAGTTCGCCCGGCGCCATGCCCAGCAGTTCGTTGGCGGGCACGCGGCTGTCCGAGCAGCCGATCCACAGGTATTCGGGCGCCTGCTGGTCTTGCAGCGCCTTGAAGAAGTTCGGGTCTTCGGCCACCATCGAGGCGGCCCAGGTACGGTTCCGTTCGAACAGCTCCGCCGCGGTCAGTCCCTTGGTCTTGTACTTGTCCATTGTGATTCCTTATGCTGTGTGTTGCCGTCCCGCGCGGGACGTTGCCAGGCCCGTTCTGCGCAGGCGCTTGGCGAGGCACTCCTCAAAATACACGAAGTGTAACAGTGTTGATGGGCGCGGTCCCGGCACGTGCTGCGCGGCCCCGGCGCGACCGGTTGGCATATTGCCAAGCCGGCAGGCAAAAAAAACCGCCGATGCTCGCGCTGTCGGCGGTAAGGGATGCTTATTCGAAGAAGTCCTTGACCTTGTCCATCCAGCCCTTGCTTTGCGGGCTGTGCTTGGAACCGCCTTCGCTGGTGAGGCGGTCGAACTCGCGCAGCAGTTCCTTCTGCTTGTCGGTCAGCTTGACCGGGGTCTCTACCGCCACGTGGCAGAACAGGTCGCCGGTGTAACCCGAGCGCACGTTCTTGATGCCCTTGCCCTTCAGGCGGAAGGTCTTGCCGGTCTGGGTGCCTTCGGGCACCGTGAACGACACCTTGCCGGTGAGCGTCGGCACCTCGATCTCGCCGCCCAGGGCCGCCTTGGAAAACGAGATCGGCATTTCGCAATGCAGGTCGTCGCCTTCGCGCTGGAACACCGCGTGCTGCTTGATGTGGATCTCCACATACAGGTCGCCCGGCGGCCCGCCGTTGGTGCCCGGCTCGCCATTGCCCGACGAGCGGATGCGCATGCCGTTGTCGATACCGGCCGGGATCTTCACTTCCAGCGTCTTGTTGCGCTTGATGCGTCCGGCGCCGCCGCAGGCCGCGCACGGCTCGGGGATGATCTTGCCGCTGCCATGGCATTTCGGGCAGGTCTGCTGGATGCTGAAGAAGCCCTGCTGCATGCGCACCTGGCCGTGGCCGGCGCAGGTGGTGCAGGTCACGGGCTGGGTGCCCGGCTTGGCGCCGCTGCCGTGGCAGGTGTCGCACTTGTCCCAGCTCGGCACGCGGATGGTGGTGTCGAAGCCGTGGGCCGCCTGTTCCAGCGTGATCTCGAGGTTGTAGCGCAGGTCGGCGCCGCGGTACACCTGCGGACCGCCGCCGCGGCCGCCACGGCCGCCGCCGAAGATGTCGCCGAAGATGTCGCCGAAGGCATCGCCGAAACCGCCGGCGCCGCCGCCGAAGCCGCCGCCCATGCCGCTGTTCGGGTCGACGCCGGCGTGACCGTAGCGGTCATACGCTTCGCGCTTCTCCGGATTGGTCAGCATCTCGTAGGCCTCTTTGACCTCCTTGAACTTCTCTTCCGCTTCCTTGTTGTCCGGGTTGCGGTCAGGGTGGTACTTCATCGCAAGCTTGCGATACGACTTCTTGATCTCGTCTTCCGACGCACCCTTTGCGACCCCGAGGATCTCGTAAAAATCACGCTTCGCCATGGTCGGCACCTAAAGTTATCTGCTGTATCTCTGACAAAAAAACCGAGCCGATGACCAGTGAAGGTGTCGGCTCGGCCTGTGCGCGGGAAGCTGTTCGTTCCCGCGCCAAAGACGCTTACTTGGCGTCCTTCACTTCCTTGAAGTCGGCGTCGACCACGTCGTCGTCCTGCTTGGCCGACTGTTCGCCACCGGCCGCGCCGGCGCCCGCGCCCGCGGCGCCCGCGCCGCCAGCTTGCTGCGCCTGCATGTCGGCGTACATCTTCTCGCCCAGCGATTGCGCTGCGCTCGACAGGGCCGCGGTCTTGGCGTCGATGTCGGCCTTGTCGCCGCTCTTGATCGCGCCTTCCAGGTCGGTGATCGCCGCTTCGATCTTCTCTTTCTCGGCCGCGTCCAGCTTGTCGCCGTATTCGGTCAGCGACTTGCGGGTCGAGTGGACCAGCGCGTCGCCCTGGTTACGGGCTTCGGCCAGTTCCTTGACCTTCTTGTCTTCTTCGGCGTTCAGCTCGGCGTCCTTCACCATCTTCTGGATTTCTTCTTCCGACAGGCCCGAGTTGGCCTTGATGGTGATCTTGTTTTCCTTGCCGGTGGCCTTGTCTTTCGCGCCGACGTGCAGGATGCCGTTGGCGTCGATGTCGAAGGTCACTTCGATCTGCGGGGTGCCGCGTGCTGCCGGCGGGATGCCTTCCAGGTTGAACTCGCCCAGGCTCTTGTTGCCCTGCGCGATTTCACGCTCGCCCTGGTAGACCTTGATGGTCACGGCCGGCTGGTTGTCGTCGGCGGTCGAGAACACCTGCGAGAACTTGGTCGGGATCGTGGTGTTCTTGTGGATCATCTTGGTCATCACGCCGCCCAGGGTCTCGATGCCCAGCGACAGCGGGGTCACGTCCAGCAGCAGCAGGTCCTTGCGCTCGCCCGACAGGACCGAGCCCTGGATGGCGGCGCCGACGGCGACGGCTTCGTCCGGGTTCACGTCCTTGCGCGCATCCTTGCCGAAGAACTCTTTAACTTTCTCTTGCACCTTCGGCATGCGGGTCATGCCGCCGACCAGGATGATGTCGTCGATGTCCGAGACCTTGACGCCGGCATCCTTGATCGCGATGCGGCATGGCTCGATGGTCTTGGCGATCAGTTCCTCGACCAGCGATTCGAGCTTGGCGCGGGTAATCTTGAGGTTCAGGTGGACCGGCGCGCCGTTCGCCATGGCGATGTACGGCTCGTTGATTTCGGTCTGCTGCGACGACGACAGTTCGATCTTGGCGCGCTCGGCCGACGCCTTGATGCGCTGCAGGGCGATCGGGTCTTTCGACAGGTCGAGGCCGTTGATCTTCTTGAATTCGTCGATGATGTAGTCGATCACGCGCTGGTCGAAGTCTTCGCCGCCCAGGAAGGTGTCGCCGTTGGTCGACAGCACTTCGAACTGCTTCTCGCCGTCCACGTCCGCGATCTCGATGATCGAGACGTCGAAGGTGCCGCCGCCCAGGTCATACACGGCGATCTTGCGGTCGCCCTTGTCGGTCTTGTCCAGGCCGAATGCCAGCGCGGCCGCGGTCGGCTCGTTGATGATGCGCTTGACGTCCAGGCCGGCGATGCGGCCGGCGTCCTTGGTCGCCTGGCGCTGCGAGTCGTTGAAGTAGGCCGGCACGGTGATGACGGCTTCGGTGACTTCTTCGCCCAGGTAGTCCTCGGCGGTCTTCTTCATCTTGCGCAGGACTTCAGCCGAGATCTGCTGGGCTGCCAGTTTCTTGTCGCGCACGCCGACCCAGGCGTCGCCGTTGTCGGCCTTGACGATCTGGTATGGCATCAGCGAGATGTCTTTCTGCACTTCCTTCTCGTCGAACTTGCGGCCGATGAGGCGCTTGACGGCGAACAGGGTGTTCTTCGGGTTGGTGACGGCCTGGCGCTTGGCCGGCGCGCCGACGAGGATCTCGCCGTCTTCCTGGTAGGCGATGATCGACGGCGTGGTACGCGCGCCTTCGGCGTTCTCGATCACCTTCGGGGTACCGTTTTCCATGATGGCGACGCAGGAGTTGGTGGTGCCCAGGTCGATACCGATGATTTTGCCCATGATGTGTTCCTTTAGTATTTGTGAATTTCTGATGGATTCAATATTGGGAAGGGGCAGCGTGCTTTCAAGTGGCTCAGTTGACAGCGTCAGTTAGAACACACACAGATGCCGCTGCGGCTCCTTATTTCGGCGCTGCGGCGGTCACGATGGCCGGACGCAGCAGGCGGTCGGCGATCATATAGCCCTTCTGCAGCACGGTGACCACGGTATTGGCTTCCTGTTCCGACGGCACGACGGCCACGGCCTGGTGCTTGTTCGGGTCCAGCTTGTCGCCCGCCTGCGGCATCACTTCGACCAGGCGGTTCTTCTCGAACGCGGCGGTGAGCTGCTTGAGGGTCATTTCGACGCCTTCCTTGATCGACTCGACCGTCGGGGCTTCGACCTTGACGGCCATTTCCAGGCTGTCGCGCACCGGCACCATGGCCTCGGCGAAGCTTTCGATAGCGAATTTGTGGGCCTTGCTCACGTCTTCCTGGGCGCGGCGGCGGATATTGTCCGCTTCGGCCTTGGCGCGCATGAAGGCGTCATGCATCTCGGCCAGCTTGGCTTCGGTCGCGCTCAGTTGTTCTTCGAGGCCCGGTTCGGCCGATGGCGCGGCCGGAGCGGCGGTTTGTGCGGTCGCACCCTCAGTGGCGTCAGCGGCAGGCGCTTCGCCAGCTTGCTGGTCGAGCACCTCTTTGTTTTCTTGGTCTTGCATCGGAAAAACTCCTAGAATCAAGGACTTGGCTGAGTTAGAAACGTATCCGGATCGATACACAGCGCCCCAGATGGGGCGATCTCCTACAATTTCAAGGGGAATTGCAGAGATGGCATCTGAAAAACAGATAAACACGGCACCCAGCACCAACAACCTGGCATTTTAGCAGGTTGTCAATAAGCAAGCGCTTGCGGACGTCCGTAAAAACATGCCGGCGTAGCGCCGGCATGTGGAGGGTCAGGCGCCCAGGCGAGCCGCGTTTTGCGCGCCACGCTCGGCGTCGAGGCGGCGGGCCTCGCGCTGGGCCGGGGTCTGGATCGTGGACCAGCCGATCAGGTGCTGCTCGGCGATCTCGGCCATGCCGTGGATCCAGGACGGCGAGGCGTTCAGGCAGGGGATGTAGTGGAATTGCTTGCCGCCATTGGCTTCGAAATCGTGCCGCACTTCCATCGAGATCTCTTCCAGCGTCTCGAGGCAGTCGCTGGTGAAGCCCGGGCACAGCACGTCGATGCGCTCGACGCCGTCACGCGCCAGCTGCTGCACGGTCGGCGCGGTGTACGGCTGCAGCCATTCGGCCTTGCCGAAGCGCGACTGGAAGGTGACCAGGTAGTCGTCCGGCCCGAGCCCGAGCGCGTCGGCCAGCAGGCGCCCGGTCTTCTGGCATTCGCAGAAGTACGGGTCGCCCAGCTCCAGGGTGCGCTTGGGCGTGCCGTGGAAGCTCATCACCAGCTTCTGGCCGCGGCCGTGGGCGTCCCAGTGGGCCTGCACGCTGTCGCGCAGCGCGTTGATATAGCCTTCATGGTCGTGGTAGTGCTTCACCAGGCGCAGCTCGGGCACGTTGCGCACCTGGCCATAATGCTTGAACACCGCGTCCCAGATCGAGGCGGTGGTGGTGCCGGAATATTGCGGGTAGGCGGGCAGCACGACGATGCGGTCGCACCCATCGGCCTTCAGTTGATCGAGCACGTCGGGCAGGGACGGCGTGCCGTAGCGCATGGCCATCGCCACCTTGACGTCTTCGTGGCCGCGTTCGGCCAGCAACGCCTGCAGTTTTGCGGCCTGCTGGGCGGTGTGGATGCGCAGGGGCGAGCCTTCGCGGGTCCAGATGGTGCGGTATTTGGCGGCCGACTGGCCGGAACGGAACGGCAGGATGAACAGGTTCAGGATGACCCACCAGATGCGGCTGGGGATCTCGACCACGCGCGGATCGGACAGGAACTGCTTCAGGTAGCGGCGCACGCTGGAACGGGTGGGCTCGTCCGGCGTGCCGAGGTTGACCAGGACGATCGCGCTGCGCGACACGCTGCCGTGGATGTGAGGCGGTTCTTTACGGAATGGCATACATGAGGGATGTTGACAGGACCTGCCTATTATAAGTGCAGCCTGCCGACCCGGCAGGCGGCGCCCTCTTTTTGCGAGGGCGCCGCCACCGCCTTGCGTGGCGCTTGCGCCACGGACACGTCTTATGCCGCCAGAATCAAGTGTTCACGTGCAGGCGCACGTCGATATTGCCACGGGTGGCGTTCGAGTACGGGCACACGATATGGGCCTTGTCGACCAGCTCTTGCAGCTGGGCCTGGTCCATGCCCGGGGCCTTGATGGTGAGGTCGACTTCGATGCCGAAGCCGGTCGGGATCTGGCCGATGCCGACGTCGCCGGTGATGGTCAGGTCTTGCGGCAGCGCGACCTTGGCCTGGCCGGCCACGAATTTGAGGGCGCCAAGGAAGCAGGCCGAATAGCCGGCCGCGAACAGCTGCTCCGGATTCGTGCCCGGGCCGCCGCCACCGCCGAGTTCCTTCGGCGTGCTCAGTTTCAGGTCAAGAACGCCATCGGAACTTTTCGAGGTGCCTTCACGGCCGCCTTGCGAGGTGGCTTGGGCGCGGTACAGGACTTTTTCGATGCTCATGCGAATTCCTTCCATGGTTGGGGGTGGCGAACGATGCTGCGGCGTGAAGGCCGCAGGTCGAACGTCACTCTGCCACAGAATGAAGAAAGCGGCATGACAACTAATTGGATAGGTGCAAACCGGACGCTATGCTGCTGCCCACGCCTTGAATACGTCGTTCCCGCGGAGAAGGGAACCCAAGTCCTCCGCACCGCCAATACCTTCAAGCGGAGCGTCAACGCGGGCCACTTTGGTTCCCGCCTCCGCGGGAACGACGTGCTGGGGCTGCTGGCCGATGTCAGGAAGCGAGCAACTCCCGCGCATGCTTGCGCGTGGTTTCGGTGATCTCGATCCCACCCAGCATGCGCGCCACCTCTTCCACCCGCGCGCGGCTGTCGAGCACGTCGATGCGCGACACGGTGCGGCCCTCGCCCGTCGTGCCCTTGGCCACCTGGAAATGCTGGTTGGCCTGGCTCGCCACCTGCGGCAAGTGGGTCACGCACAGCACTTGCCGCTGCTGGCCCAGGCGCTTCAACAGGCGCCCCACCACTTCGGCCACGCCGCCGCCGATGCCGGTGTCGACCTCGTCGAAGATCAGGGTCGGCACCGTGGTCGCGTTCGAGGTGATCACCGAGATCGCCAGCGAGATGCGCGCCAGTTCGCCGCCCGAGGCCACCTTGGCCAGCGGACGCGGCGCCACGCCGGCGTGGCCGGCGACCAGGAATTCCACCTGTTCGAGGCCATGCGCGCCCGGCTCGCCGCTGTTCAGGCCGATGGCGAAGCTGCCGCCGCTCATGCTGAGCTCCTGCATCGCGGCCGTCACTTGCGCGCCCAGTTCGGCGGCGGCCTTGACGCGGCGCGCCGACAGGCGCCCGGCCACGTCCATGTAGACGGCCCTGGCCTTGTCTTCCTGCTTGCGCAAGCCCTCGATATCGGTGGCGTCGGCCAGCTGGCGCAGCTTGGCGCCGAGCGCCGCGTGTTCCTCGGGCAGTTCTTCGGGCGTCACGCGGTACTTGCGCGCGGCGCTGTGCAGGGCGTCCATGCGGGCATCGACGTCGCGCAGGCGCTCAGGGTCGAGCTCGACCTTGTCGATATAGTTGTTCAGCTCCGATACGGCCTCTTGCAGCTGGATGCGGGCCGGCTCCATGCAGTCGAGCACCGCCTGCAGCTGGGCGTCGACGTCGACCAGCTTGCCGAGCTTGGCATTGAGCGAGGACAGCTGCGACAGGATCGGATGCTCCGATTCCGAGATCGCGGCCAAGGCTTCCTGGGCGCCTTCGAGCAGGCTGGCGGCGTGCGACAGGCGGCTGTGCTCATTGCTGATCTCGACCCATTCGCCGGCCTTCGGCGCCAGCTTGTCGAGCTCGCTGACCTGCCACTCGAGGCGCTCGCGCTCGATCAGCACGTTCTTGGCATTGGCCTCGTATTCTTCGCGCTGGCGCACCAGCGCGCGCCAGGCGCGCCAGGCTTGCGACACCTCTTGCGCCTCGATGCGCGCCTGCGGATCGCGCACCGCGATCTGGTTGTCGAGCAGCGCGCGCTGGGCGTCCGGCTTGAGCAGCGATTGGTGGGCATGCTGGCCGTGGATGTCGACCAGCAGCTCGCCCAGGTCGCGCAGCTGGGCCGCGGTTGCCGCCACGCCATTGATATAGGCCTTGGAGCGGCCGGCGTTGTCGATCACGCGGCGCAGCAGCGCCCCGCCCTCCTCGACGCTGAATTCATGCTGCTCGAGCCAGCGCGACGCCGCCGCGGTCGGCGAAAAATCGGCCGTGATGTCGGCCTTGGCGGCGCCTTCGCGCACCATGCTGGCGTCGCCGCGTCCGCCCAGCGCCAGCTGCAGCGCATCGATCAGGATCGACTTGCCGGCGCCGGTCTCGCCGGTGAACACCGAAAAGCCGTTCGAGAACTCCAGTTCGATCGCGTCGACGATGACGAAGTCGCGGATGGTCAGTGTGCGCAGCATGAAAAATCGGGTCTCCGGTGATTGGCGATTCTGTGGCGAACAAGTCGGGCGGACAATTCCGGCGTCTTACTTGAGCCTGCCGTCGTTGGTGGGGTATTCGTTCCAGTGCAGCTTCTGGCGCAGCGTGTGGTAATAGCTCCAGTCGAGCGGATGCAGGAAGGTGATCGTGTGCGGTGAGCGCGAAATGACGATGCAGTCACCCAGTTGCAGGCTGGTGAAGGTCTGCATGTCGAAGTTCACGCTGATGTCGCGTCCGCTGACCAGTTCGACCACGATCTCGCTGGTATCCGGCACCACGATCGGCCGGTTCGACAGCGCATGCGGCGCGATCGGCACCAGCACCGTGCCGCCAAGGCTCGGATGCAGCAGCGGCCCGCCCGCCGACAGCGCGTAGGCCGTGGAGCCGGTGGGCGTGGACACGATCAGGCCATCCGAACGCTGGTTGTACATGAATTGACCGTCGACGGTCAGCTTGAGTTCGACCATGCCGGCGCCGGTGCCGCGCGCCACGACCACGTCGTTGACGGCCACGCTGCAGAAGATCTGCTCGCCGCCGCGCATGACGCGCGCCTCGAGCAGGGTGCGTTTCTCGGCGCGCGAGCGGCCTTGCAGGATCGCGCCGAGCGCCGGCAGCATGTCGTCGAGCGGAATGTCGGTGATGAAGCCGAGCCGGCCCAGGTTGATGCCGACCAGGGGAATGTCGTACTCGGCCAGCTGGCGCGCGATGCCGAGCATGGTGCCGTCGCCGCCGACCACGATCCCGATCTTCGCCTGCGCGCCGATCTCGGCCACGGTCATCGAATCGATGTTATCCAGTTGCAGGTGCGCCGCGGTATCGGCCTCGAACACCACGCGGTAGCCCGCCTCTTGCAGGAAATCGCGGATGCGGCCGACCGGCTCTTCGACGCCCGCCGTATTGTGCCGCACCACGAGCGCGATGATCTGTTGCGGTTGGGGCGAAGCGGGCATGACGGTCTCTGTGGTTAAGGTACGCTGGAGATTAACCGATAATCCCTGCGGCTGCCATACGGCGCTCGGCAATGACTGTATAGATGAACAGTATAGCTGGCGCCGCCCCTGCCCGGCAAGAGCATCCGGATTCAGCCCATCATTGCCATGACCATGACGGTCAATACGGCCGAGACCAGGGTCACGATGTGGGCGAAGATCAGTACGATCCAGCGCAGTATGGTGCCCACCCAGCCGCTCTCGTAGACGCGACGCATCGCCGCCGGAAGGTAGAACACCAGCCACAGTAGCAGCGCGAAGGTAATGAATTTCCAGGTTTCCGGCACCAGGATCATGACCGACAGCATCAGGAAGGCAAAAGCATTCACGTGGAGGGCGAACAGGAAATGCTCGCCGTAGCGGCGCCCGCTGCCAAGGTACAGGATCTTCAGATAGAGCGCGAACAGCGGCATCATGGCGAAGATCGCATAAGGCGTGTAGCTGAAAAACGCCTGTTTGATCACCGTCTTCTGCCCGGCCGGCGTCATCGCCAGAAAGCGCGCGATGCGATCGCGCAGCACGGGATGCAGGCCGCTGGCCCGCTTATTGAGCTGGCCCAGGACTCTTTCATATTCGGCGGCGTCTATCCCCACGACCGGGCCCAGCACAGTCTCCTTGGCACGTCCCTCCGCCACTGCGGCGGACAGGGCCGGCGGGGGTTCGTCGATGTTCGCCACCTCGACGCCACTGAACTTGAACACCGTAAAGAAAATGATGCTGAAGGTGAGGTAGAGGCGCAGCGGCTCCAGGTAGCGCACGCGGCGGCCCTCGATGTATTCGCAGGTCAGCAAACCCGGCTTGGCGATCAGCAGGGCCAGCGACTTCCACAGCTTGCCCTCCAGCGCCAGGTAGTGGGCGATGAACTCGTGCAGGAATTCGCGCGCGCTCGGCACGTGCAGGTGGGTGGCTTGCCCGCACTGCTGGCAGTAATTGCCTTGCGTAGTCGTACCGCAGTTCTTGCAGGCGATGCCGGCGTCGTGGATCAGGGTGTCGGTGCTCAAGGCGCGCCTTCCGTCAGTACGTTCACCTTCCCATCTTAGCCGTGTAATTGCAAAAAAGCATCATCAAATTACGAGGTTCAATTGCGCGACTCATTCACCGACAGGCAGTTACGATGATGATGACGAAAATGCAAAGGAGAGCACCATGGTGACCGAAACCAAGGACCGGTTCGTCAATACCAAGGAACCGATGAGCAACGATGGCGTCAAACGCCAGCCGCATGAACGCGACGAGACGCCGGACGGGCAAGACCAGGAACCGCGCGGCGTCATGAAGCAGGCGGCCAAGGACCTCGAGCAGGGCCTGGTCGATACCGATTCGCGCAACACGCCCGGCATTTCGGAGGCGGTCGATCCGGCCCCCGGCGCGACCGGCCAGGCCGCGCCGCAGCCCGACCGCCACCGCGACATGCGCGACCATGACGCCGAACCGGCGCCCGAAGACAACGACACGGAAAGGAAATAACAGATGACGATCAAACGCGATGGCAGCGCCGTCTGGAGCGGCGGCCTCAAGGACGGCAAGGGCCAGGTCTCGACCGGCAGCGGCGCGCTCAAGGACCAGCCCTACGGCTTCAATACCCGCTTCGAAGACGCGCCGGGCACCAATCCCGAAGAGCTGATCGGCGCGGCGCACGCGGGCTGCTTCACGATGGCGCTGTCGGGCCAGCTGGGCCAGGCCGGCTTGACCGCCGACGAGCTGCGCACCAAGGCGACGGTGTCGATGGAAAAGGTCGAGGGCGGCTTCTCGATCACGGCCGTGCACCTCGACCTGGTGGCCAAGATCCCGGGAGCCAGCCAGGAAGCCTTCGACAAGGCGGCCACCACGGCCAAGGAAAACTGCCCGGTGTCGAAGCTGCTGAATGCCAAGATCACGCTCGACGCCAGGCTCGAGAACTGATCCGGCGCGCCGCGGGCCGTCCTGCCTGCGGCGCCTCCGGCAAGGATGCCGTCGAACGCATAGAATGGCGGTTCTTCGAAACACATAGGGCAAGCCAAAATGCGCATCCTGCATACCATGTTGAGGGTCGGCGACCTGCAACGCTCCATCGACTTCTACACCAAGGTGCTGGGCATGAAACTGCTGCGCACCAGCGACAATCCTGAATACAAGTACAGCCTGGCCTTCCTCGGCTACGGCAGCAACCCGGACCACGCCGAGCTCGAACTGACCTATAACTGGGGCACCGACAGCTACGACATGGGCACGGCCTACGGCCACATCGCGATCTCGGCCGAAGACATCTACGCCACCTGCGACCAGGTGCGCGCAGCCGGCGGCAACATCACCCGCGAACCGGGCCCGGTCAAGGGCGGCACCACCGTGATCGCCTTCATCACCGATCCGGACGGCTACAAGGTCGAGCTGATCGAGCGCGCCGACAATGCCGGCGGTGGTGGGCTGAGCAACTAAGCGCTGACTGGATTTTCAGCAAGGATGGCGCGGCGCTTCCAGGCACCGCGCCATTTTTTTATCCCGATCTACCCGCTGCGCATATCCCACTTGCGGCTTGACGACCGTCATGCCTGCAGGCATCACCTGAAAGACCCGCTCTCTTAAGATCGACATTGCCGCCAATATGACGGAGTGCACAATGTCCATCCAGGCCTGCCCGCGCCAATGAGAGCCTTTCCTCCCCCCGCTTCGCTCGGCCTGTACGGCACGGGCCTGAGCCAGCACGCGCGGCTCCTCACCCTGGCCAGCAGCCAGCAAAGCGGCTTGCCGCAATCGCTGGTAGCGGAGCGCTTCGCGGGACGCGAGGCCACCAACGAACTGTTCCGCTTCGAAGTCGATGCGCTCAGCACCTCGACCGACCTCGACCTGTCTTCCTTCATCGGCGAAGAACTGAGCGTCGGCCTGCTGCAGCCGGACGGCGGCCGGCGCGCCTGGCATGGCCTGTGCACGCAAGCGTCCTGGCTGGGCGCCGATGGCGGCGTCGCCCGCTACCGCCTGGTGCTCGAACCGGCGCTGGCGCTGCTGACGCTGCGGCGCGATTGCTACCTGTTCCAGAACAAGACGGTGCGCGACATCGTCTGTGAATTACTGGCCGATTATCCACAGGTGGACGTCGCATTCGACGTGACGCAGGAACTGGCGCCACGGCCCGTTTGCACCCAGTACCGCGAAAGCGATTACGCATTCTTCGCGCGGCTGCTCGCATCCGAAGGTTTGAGCTGGCGCTTCGATCATTCCCCATTCGAGACAGTGGCCGGCGCCGACCACGGCCAGGCGCGGCACCGGCTGGTGATCTTCGACCGGCGGGCGCGGATTCCCCCAACGCCCGGCGGCGCGACGTTGCGCTTTCATGGCGTGCGTGCGACCGAGCGCGACGACGCGATCGACACCTTCCACGCGCGGCGCCGGGTAGCAGCCAACGGCGTCAGCATCAGCAGTTGGAACCCGGCCATCTTGCTGGCGCCGGCGGCAGAACTGAATTCGCACCTCGATGCCGGCGCCCTGCCCGCGCTCTCCATCCATGACGGCAGCGGCGAACGCATCGGCGGCGACACCGGCGCCGCGATGCGTGGCCACAGCGAGTTGATGCTGCTGGCGCTCGAGCTGGACAACAAGGTCTTCGAAGGCGCGGGCGCCGTGCGCCGGCTGGCGGCCGGACATGGCTTTAGCTTGACCCAGCACGACCGCTATCCGGCCGGCGCCAACGCCTTCACCGTGCTGTGGGTGCAACACGAGGCGCGCAACAACTTCGACACCGGCATCGCGGGCGCGGCGAAGCAGGTCGAGAGCGGCACCTACCGCAATACCTTCGCCTGCGTGCGCGACGTAGTGGCGCTGGTGCCGGCCGCGATCGCCGCGCCGCATCCCTGCACGAGCCTGGGTCCGCAGACCGCGCTGGTGGTCGGCTTGCCGAATGCGGTCGCCACCAGCACGCGCGACCATCAGGTAAAAGTCCAGTTCGCGTGGCAGCGTGGCGTCAACCCGAATCCCGGCGGCGTGGCGCACAACCTGGATGAACGGGGCAGCGCGCCGGGCAACGATGCTTCCGGCAGCTGGATACGGGTGGCCGAGGCGCTGGCCGGGCCGAACTGGGGCACTGTGTTCACGCCGCGCATCGGCACCGAGGTGCTGGTGGATTTTATTGAAGGAGACATCGACCGGCCGGTCATCGTGGCGCAGTTGCATAACGGGGTCGACCTGCCGCCCTTTCCGGCTGGCGTGGATTCGGGCGCAGATCACGCCGGCGTGCTGTCCGGGATTCATAGCCGGAACTTCGATGGCGGTGGGTTCAATCAGTGGCAGGTGGACGATACGCCCGGCCAGCTGCGCACGCGGCTGGCAAGCAGCAGCGCCGGCAGCGAACTCAATCTCGGCTATCTGATCGAGCAGCCACCCGGCACGTCACAACGTGGCCGTTATCGCGGCAGCGGCTTCGAGCTGCGCACCGATGCCTGGGCGGTCGTGCGCGGCGGTGAAGGCGTGCTGCTGTCGACCAGTGCGCGGCCGCAGCTCGGCAGCGGGATCACGTCGACGCAGATGGATGTGGCCGAGGCGGTGGCGCAGTTCAAGGCGGCGCAGTCGCTGGGCGACGCGCTGCAGGATGCGGCGGGCCAGTCGCAGGCGCTGTTTAGTAGCGAGGTGGCCAAGGCGCAGGAGGAATTCATCGCGCTGATCGATCCTCAGGCCAGGGGCAAGTACGACGGTGCGGTTGGGGGACAGACGGCGCTCAAGGCCAAGGCGGGGTCGCGCGAGCTCGATGGCGGGCAGCCAGTTGAAAAATTCGGGGCGGCGGTCGTGCTGATGGACTCGGCGGCCAGCATCAATTGGGCGACGCCGGCATCGACCGTGATCTATGCCGGCGGGCAGATGCAGTGGACGACGCAGTCGGATTTCCATATCGCTGCGGCGCATACGGTGTCGACCGTGGCCGGTGGCGCGGCCAGCCTGTTTTCGCATGCGGGTGGCATTCAGGCCATTGCGGCGAATGGACCGGTGTCGTTGCAGGCGCATACGGATCAGCTGGAGATTTTGGCGGACAAGGAAGTCACTGTGATGTCGGTGAATGACCGGATCGAGATCAAGGCGAAGGAAAAGATCGTGCTGCAGGCCGGGGAATCGGCGATCACGCTGGAAGGTGGGGATATTACCTTTGCCTGCCCTGGGAAGTTTTCGGTCAAGGGTGGCAAGCACCTCTTCGACAAGGGCGGTCGCAACACCGCCAATCTGCGCAATCTACCGGGGGAACTCAGCCCCGAGATGCAGCATTGGATTGCCTTGCACTACCTCGATCCCGAGATCGCCGAGGGCATTCCCGACGTCGACTACGAAATCCATTTTCAGGATGGACCAGTCGTCACAGGAACGCTCGACAAGGATGGCAAAGCCTTGCACGAAAACGTTGAGAACAAGGCGGTCAAGAAGGTCATTTACAAGCCGCGGAAACCTGACGATGAGGATCCTCACGATCCGTTGGAAGCATTGACTCGCTGAATTCTGCCCCATAACGCAGTGCCTGCCGGAGCGTAGCAATGGCCGAGATAAATCCTACCCAGTTGCGTAGTGCAGTTGCATGGAGTACCGGCACACCACAAGCAGAAGCGGAGGGTGACAAAAGTGCCTGGGAGTGGTTTTGGGAGGCGATTCAGGGAGACTTCAACGAGAACCGGTCCACCGGACAGATCGTGGCCGACGCCGCGATCTCGATGATTCCCCTGGTCGATCAGGTCTGCGATGTGCGGGACTTGGTCGCGAACTGCAAGAAGCTGCGCCAGGAGCCGGACGATACGTGGGCATGGGTTGCGCTGGCGCTGACGCTCATTGGGCTGTTTCCAGTTCTTGGGTCCCTGGTCAAGGGCGTGTTGAAGGTGTTCTTCTCGTATATACGACGGGGAGCAAGCAAGGGATTCTCGCTTGCCGTAGATGCCTCGATGACGTGCGTGGTGGCGCTGCTACGCCGCGAAACATGCCAGCACTATCTCCGTCGCCTCAAGGTCGACGACGTTTTCACGTGGCTCGCGAAGGAGATCAAGCAGGTCAAGGCCAAAACAAATCCGGACGCGCTATTGCGCGCGTTCGACAAAGGAGTGAACACGACACAAGCCCTTGTCGCCAAGGTCGAGCATATTCCTCGCGTGGGCGCGAAGGCAAAAGTGGCGCTCGATACGATCGTTTGGGTTCGTGCAAAAGCTGACGAAGGGTTGAGAAAAGCATGTGGACCAATTCAGGAGATACTCGATGCGATCATCATGCGACTGGGAAGAGAATCGCTAAGACGTCTTCATGGGATTGTGGATGTCAAGAATGTCCACTATCGAGGAGCAATTCCCGAAGCAGCAGCGGTGACCATGATGCGAACATCAAACCCAAAGCCGTCATGGTTGAGCGCAGGTCAGACTCTAAAGTTCCCTTCGCAACAAGCCGACTTAGAACGTTACCGCGTCGATAAAAAGGCAAAAGATGGTTGGCCTCCACTGACAGATGACAACATAGAATCCTTTCACAAGATGGCCAGCGTGTCCATTAAAGGGCCAGCACGGCTATTTCGGATTATATCTCCTAATAGTCGGGCAATGAGCGACTGTTGGATAAGCGAAAAAACCTTTAACGAGATTCAGAACTCGCCAGATCCAAAAGCTGCCTGGAGAAAGTTTCTGGCTGTATGGCCAGATTGGAACGGAAATGGTCAATTCGTAATCTACGACATCAAACCTGGCGAAACATTAAAAGCATGGCAAGGCCCAGCGGCTGGTCAGAAAAAGAAATCGCTACCAGACCAACATCTTGAGGGCGGAGGAGAGCAGATAGTCTTCAAAATCGACAGGACTGACCCAAGAAACGATACGACGAAATTCTACAAGAGAACAGGTAAAAATGGAGACGCTTTGAGCGAACCAATTGACCGATCAGCATTCGAAAAGATAGAAAAATCAGAAAAGGATAAATACGTGGAAATAAGGGAAGCCATCAATCACCCCAACATAAGCGGCCCATTTGATACAGGGTGGGATTATACTGATTTTGGAGGGAACGGCTTCGATCAAAGGATAGGCCTCCCCTCCTTACCTGGGCAAGTTACCAGAATCCAGCACTAAATCATCTTGATTAAGGACTGTTATGAGCCACGACCTTCCACTCACTGCATGGCAGAAAAAGCAAGCTGCGCTCCTATATTACTTCTCGTCGTTGAAATACTTGGAGGGACTTCGTGATCGCGTGAACCAGATAAAATCATTCGCCGAAGGAAAAATTAATCAAAGTCGTCTAGAAGGACGCGATCGTTTCTTACACAGCAAACAATGGGGTGACCGAGACACGACTGAGAATTGGTCAAATAATGCCTGGCAGTTTTTAGCTGATTTTCAACAGTCTATTGCTGAGGACATATCGGATCATTCATCAAACTCTTTCCATGTTACAGGCACTCATCAGTGCGCTCGAGGATTAAGTGAATATTCTATGCAATGGGCCACTATTGAAGAAGAAAAGCAATTTGACGCTATGTTTGCAGAGCTTTCAAATTATGCGCGCAACATAGATACGACAATGCAAAAAAGCTATCAGGTAAGTTGGTGGAGTGACTTCGGCCTTACAATGGCATGGGCGGAACATGCTTCGGAACTACAGATGATTCCAAAGTTCCAGGCGAGGCCAGAAATTATTTCAGACACGGACCAAATTCCACCACGAACTGGTGTATATATCGCTATCGATGATCCGAATGCATCGCTGCAATTTGCCTGGAATGGATCACGAGGTGGCAAAATTATTCCTAGCTCAACATTTAACGATTTAGGACTCGCAGCTTTGGCGGCTGTAGGGCGATCCAAGCTATGGGTCGATCAGGCAGCGATGCGTGATTTTGTTTGGGCAAATTTATCAAACCCAGACCTGGCGAGCGACGAATTCGCGAACAGTACATTGGATCTCGCATTAGCGCCGAGCGTGGTTGCACGGTATGCATTCATGGCGCGTCCAACCCGCTGGTGCTTTGTAGAAATTGTAGAGGGAGAATTTGAACGCGTAGAAGAAATCGAATCGTCCACACTCAATTCTAAAATGACGACCCAACGATTCTTCGCAGGTGAGAAGTGCCAGAACGCGGGTTACTACTTTACGCCAGCATACCTGGACTCGCGCCGTTGGTTCGCACATGGAGAGACATTTCCCGATACTCAGTCCTCTTACGGCAAATCAATCTGGCAATGGGATACGCGGCAAGATTGACAGACGGAGCAGCAGCCAGGATTCGACCGCCTCCAGCAAATTCCGCACACCGCTGCTACAATCCTTCCGCCTGCTGTTGAGCAGTGCATCACAATGTAATAGCGATCCAAGTAACAAGGCCAATTTTCCAAGATAGAACCATGACGAACTGCAGATCCTTACATTTTAGAGTTGGACGTTGCATTGCAGTTATTATGATGTTTCTTACTCATACTTCATCGATAGCATTGTCACGAGTAGGAACTGTTGGAATTACGGACCTGAACGGAATCCCCTGCTTTTCGATTCCAAATAATTCTGAAACCAGAAATGGCCTTCCACTTTATGGACTATTCATCAATGAACTACCAAGTGGCGAAGATCATGATAGTTTGCCGCACTCCATTTGGAGTTTTAGAGCAACTGACTACAATGCACTTCCAAAAATATTTCCTAAACATTGCATTCCTTTTGGGGAAAGTCCAAATGGGACAACGCAACGCACACTCGAATCGCTTCAGTTATTAAAGGTTTACTCTGTCTATTTACAAGCAAAACGTGAAGGATCAAGCAGGGATGGATACTCAGGAGAATTCTGTATAAAACCTGCTGGCTCGGGAAAGACTTTCGTGCAAGTGATCGATGTAGAATATAGCTTGGGAGATGCCCGGTTTGGAGATTGCAAAAAATAAACGTAACTCAAATTTATTCGACCCCATAGCGCTCTTCACTGACAACATAACTCTTACAATTCGAATCCAAGAGCGATTGCTCTGACTCTCACTTACGGCAACGAACAATGCGTTTTGTCCTGATTCTCCGCAGCTTACGATCAGATATTCGACGGTTCCCAACGCTAGAAATCGCGGAAGTTAGATCACGCATGCAGAACACGACCGCACTTTCTCTCGCATTCTTAATTTTGAGCGCTCTTCAGCAGAGTTAGTTCTTCACTGCTACAATCACCTCCGCCTGCCACTGAGCAGTGCACCACAATGTAATTACGTCTTCGGGGCGGGGTGCGATTCCCCACCGGCGGTATGACCTTCACGGGTCGAGCCCGCGAGCGCCTGCTCAACTCCCATTGAGCAGGGTCAGCAGACCTGGTGAGAAGCCAGGGCCGACGGTATAGTCCGGATGAAAGAAGATGTGCGCTGTCATGCGCCTGGTCACCCGTGCCTTCGCGGCTGAACAGGTGCGCGGTTTCGCTTTGCCCTGATGCGTTTTTCGCCAACCACTGCGAGGAGCGTTTCACATGTTAGTCCCTACCTACACCCTTCAAAGCAATGACCTCGAAGGTCGTATCGCCGCCGCCCTGGCCGCCATGCGCGCCGGTATTCCCGTCATCCTGCTCGACGACTTCGATCGCGAGAACGAGGCCGACCTGATCGTCGCCGCCGAAAAACTGAGCGTAGAAACCATGGCGCTGATGATCCGCGAATGCAGCGGCATCGTCTGCCTGTGCCTGTCCGACGAGAAGGTGCGCGCGCTCGAACTGCCGCCGATGGCGCCGGAGAACGGCAGTCGCTACGGCACCCCGTTCACGGTCTCGATCGAAGCCCGCCATGGCGTGACCACCGGCGTCTCGGCCGCGGACCGCGTCTCCACCATCCAGGCCGCGATCGCGCGTAATGCGCAGCCGGACGACTTGGTGCGTCCCGGCCACGTGTTCCCGCTGCGCGCGACGCCGGGCGGCGTCCTGGCGCGCGCCGGCCATACCGAGGGCTCGGTCGACCTGGCCAGGCTGGCCGGCCTGCAGCCGGCCGCCGTGCTGTGCGAGCTGATGAACCCGGACGGCACCATGATGCGCGGCGAGCAGATCGAGCAGTTCGCCGAAGAGCGCGCCTTCCCGATCCTCACCATCGCCGAACTGATCCAGTGGCGCCGCGCACGGGCGCTGTAATTTAAAAAATGAAAAAACCCGGGTTGCCAGCACGCTGGCCACCCGGGCTGTTCAAACCTGCGCCCCAAGGCGCAGGCTCGAAGATCACTCTCCCAGCAGGCTGTTCACCGGCACCAGGTCCGCCTCGCGCAGCGATCCGGCCGCCGCCTTCAGGCGCAGGCCGTTGATGATCACGTCATAGCGCGCGCGCGACAGGTCGGTGCGGGTCTGGTACAGCTGGCGCTGGGCGTTCAGCACGTCGATATTGATGCGCACGCCGACCTGGTAACCCAGCTTGTTCGACTCCAGCGCCGACTGGCTCGACACTTCCGCCGCTTCCAGCGCCTTGACCTGGGCCAGGCCGCTGTTCACGCCCAGGAAGGACTGGCGCGCCTGCAGCGCCGCGTTGCGGCGGGTCGCCTCGAGGTCGTTGCGGGCACGGTCTTCCAGGGCGATCGATTCGCGCACGCGGCTGGTGACGGCGAAGCCGCTGAAGATCGGCACGCTCCACTGCACGCCGATCGCATTGTTCTTGGTGTCGCCCGAGCTGCCGGTGCGGCCGTTGACGTCGCGGCGGGTCGAGCTCGCCACCAGGTCGACGGTCGGCAGGTGGCCGGCGCGGTTGCGCGAGATGTCGCGCATGGCGATCTCGACCTGCAGCTGGCCGACGGTCACGCCGTAGTTCTGGTTCTCGGCCGACGACACCCAGGGATCGACCGAGGCCGGCTGCGGCACCGCCAGCGTCACGCCCGGCTTGAGCGGGGCCAGGTTGCCCGGCGCGGTGCCGATGATCGTCTGCAGCGTGTTGCGCCTGTTGTCCAGCTCGTTGACGGCGGCGAATTCCTGCGCCAGCACCAGGTCGTACGCGGCCTGCGCTTCGTGGGTGTCGGTAATGGTCTGGGTGCCGACCTCGAAATTGCGCTTGGCCGACGCCAGCTGTTCGGTGGTCGCTTCCTTCTGGGCGCGGGTCGACTCGAGCGCATCCTGCGCCGCCAGCACGTCGAAATAGGCCGTGGCCACGCGTGTGATCAGGTCTTGCTGGGCCTGGGCGAACTGCGCCTCGGCGATCGCCTGCTGCAGCTTGCTCTGCTGGTAAGTGTGCCAGCGATCCCAACGGTACAACGGCTGCTGCAGCGACAGCGTGTATTCGTTGGTGCGCAGGTTCGAGCCGCTCGAATCGATGATGCCCGGCTGGCCGTTCGGCAAGGTGCCTACCTGGCCGATATTCCATGGATCGAACTCGTTGTCGTTCTTGCTGATTCCACCACTGAGACCCACGGTCGGCAGCAAGCCCGCACGCCCCTGGGTGATCCGCTCGCGGCCGGCGGCCAGCGAGGCGCGCGCGCTCGCATACGTCGCATCGTTGGCCAGCGCCTGCTGGTACACCTGGATCAGGTCGGCAGCATGGGCGTTAAGCGAGAAGCACGCGCTGGCAAGCAGCACGGCAAGTAGGGGTTTCTGCATTGCTATCTCCACAGGAGTCATCTAGTTGAGGATCAGGTCAATACTTCGGCATCGACGGATCGACCTGTACGGCCCAGGCGTGTACCCCGCCCGTTAAATTCGTTACGTTACTGAATCCATTGCGCTCGAGGAAAGCGGCCACGTTCATGCTGCGCGCGCCGTGGTGGCAAATGCACACCACTTCCCTGTCGTCGTCGATCTCGCTCACGCGGACCGGAATCAGGTGCATCGGGATCTGGGTCGAGCCTGCGATCCTGCAGGTCTCGAATTCCCAGTCCTCGCGCACGTCGAGCAGCAGCGGCTGCTCGCGCGCCGGGTCGGCCAGCCAGGCGGCCAACTCGGGTGCGGTAATCTGTCGCATCGCTCGCCCTCAGAAGGTGAAGCGCGACGGCGCTTCGGCGCCGGTCAGCGGCTTGGCCACGGTCTCGAACACCTTGACCGCATCGTGCGCCGTTTCCGAGGTGCGGGTGATCAGCTGGCAGCTCATCGCCGGCGCCTCGCCCAGGATGGCGATCATGCGGCCGCCCACCTTCAGCTGCTTGACCAGCGCTTCCGGCAGCACCGGCAGGCCGCCCGAGACCACGATCACGTCGAATTCGGCGCCCGCCGACCAGCCCTGGGCGCCGTTGCCTTCTTCCACGCTGACGTTGCCGACGCCGGCCTTGGCCAGGTTTTCCCTGGCCAGGGTGACGCTCTCCGGCTGGATCTCGACCGTGGTCACGTGGCGCGCCTTGTGCGCCAGCAGCGCGGCCATGTAGCCGGAACCGGTGCCGATCTCGAGCACGTTCTCATGTTTTTTCACCGCGATCTCTTGCACGATGCGCGCTTCGACCTTCGGATTGAACATCGTCTCGCCGCCCGGCAACGGGATCTCGACATCCGCGAACGCCAGGTTCTCGTAGGCCTTCGGCACGAATTGTTCGCGCTTGACCACGTGCAGCAGCGCCAGCACATCTTCATCCAGGACGTTCCACGGACGGATTTGCTGTTCAATCATGTTGAAGCGGGCTTGTTCGATATTCATTTCAATTCTCGGTGGAAAAATAAATAATCCGATATTCTAATCGCTCAATGGCCTCTGGACGCACATCTTAACGATGCACGGCCGAGCCAGCGGAAAATTGCGACAGTCTGCAGTTTGAAGGGGATGAACGCCAGAAATCCGTCCCTGGCGTGATAGGCAAGTTACCTGGATGCGGGAAGCAGGCCGTGCAGCGTGATGTCGAGGAATGCTTCGAGGAAGGCCTCAGGCTGCAGGTCGCAGCGCTCGCAGGGCGCGATCGTATGCTTCCAGGTCGAGAGCATCAGCAGCGGCGCGATCAGCACCTGCGCCGTCTGCGGCACGTCGATCGCGCGGAATTCGCCGCGGCGGATGCCGCGTTCGAGCATGTTCGAAATCATGCGCATGCCGCGCGCCATGACCTCTTCCTGGTAGAAGCGCGCCATTTCGGGAAAATTATCGGCTTCGGCGAGGATCAGCTTGCTGATGCCGGACGCCTTGGTCGCGCCGATGCGCACCCACCAGGACAGGATCACTTGACGCAGCAATTCGGCGCTATTGCCGTCGAACTCCGCCACCGAGGTCTCGGCATCGTCGATCATCGGCAGGATGGTCTGGCGGACGACCGCCTTGAACAGGTCTTCCTTGTTGGCGTAATACAGGTAGAGCGTTCCCTTCGACACGCCCGCGCGGCGGGCCACGTCTTCCAGGCGGGTAGAGGCGAAACCACGTTCGACGAACAGCTCGATCGCGGAAGCCAAGAGCTCTTTGGGACGCGCTTCCTTGCGACGTTCCCAGCGCGGCTTGCTGTCAACTTGGCAGTCCATATTCCCGCCCAGAAATTATCTAAGGAACAATCAATATAGAACGCGCTTGTCCGTACAGTCAAGCAACCGTTGTATAGGCGAAACTATATTAGTCGAAATGTGGTAGTAACCGTAGATTCAACTGTTTTTATGAAGAGGTCGCCGTCCGCTTGCAGACGACCGGGGTATACTGGCGGGCTCCGTTCCAAGCACTCCCCGATGTCCATGTCCGCCTCTTTCCAGTGCCGGCCGCAATGTGGCGCCTGCTGCACCGCGCCTTCGATCACCAGTCCGATTCCGGGTATGCCGAACGGCAAGCCGGCTGGAGTGCGTTGCGTGCAATTGGGAGAGGATGAGCGCTGCCGACTCTTTGGACAAGCAGAACGGCCGGCCTTCTGCGGCGGCCTGCAGCCGTCGCATGAAATGTGCGGCGATGATCGCCCGCAGGCGATCCGCTGGCTGAGCGAGCTGGAAGAAGCGACAGCGCCGTAGGGTCGGCGGCGAGCCGCCGCCCGCCCTACCTCGCCGATTTGCCGCGCGCCTGTTGCACGCGCTGGAACAGCCCGCCCAGGGTCAAGCCGTCATGCCAGACCTCGTCCAGGCGCAGGCCGTAGCGCTCGCGCAGGGCGCGCGCCAGCGGCTCGATGTCGGATGCGTCGGGCATCCAGCGTGCGGACCGGGCCGCGCGCACCACGCCCAGCACCTGGTCGTCGGGACGCAGGTGCAGCTTGTCGCTGTCGCCGAACGAGAAGGCGGCGCCGAACACCGACAGGAATTCGCGGATGTCTTTACGGGATGCGGATGGGAAGGAACTGCGCCAGACCCGGCCCTGGAAGGGTCGGTAGCGTAATGCGTTGGGCAACTGCCAGTCATGAAATGCCAGCCAGGACAGCGCGGCAAGGATGATGACTAATAATAGACTCATTGGGTGAGTGCAGGATTACTCATGGATTTAGTTTAGCACGCGATTTCACATTCGGTGCAAGCGCTTTTTTCATTCGCGCGCCTGTCCAGACGCCGGGCGGCTGCACATTGCCGTCCGTAAAATCGTCTGTACGGTTCAGTTAGCCCAACGGTGGCGGCCCGGCTCATGGTAAGCTTCGAGCCCGAGCCGGCCTGCCTGTGCGGCCCGTCCCCAGATCACTTCCACACCAATACAATTCATGGATATTGCGCTCGCCATCAAGGCGATCATCATGGGCCTGGTCGAGGGCTTCACCGAATTTCTTCCGATTTCTTCCACCGGTCACCTGATTCTTGCGGGCGAGTTGCTCAATTTCACAGGCGTCAGAGAAACGGTATTCAAGATCGTGATCCAGCTGGGCGCCGTGCTGGCCGTCGTCTGGGAGTACCGCGAGCGCGTCATGCGCCTGTTTTCCGGGCTGGGCTCGGATCCGCTCCAGCAGCGCTTCGCGCGCAACGTCGCGATCGCCTTCCTGCCGGCCGCCGTCGCCGGCGTGCTGTTCAGCGCCACGATCACCGAACTCCTGTTCCACCCGGTGCCGGTGGCGATCGCCCTGGTCGTGGGCGGCGTCATCATCCTGTGGGTGGAACGGCGCCAGCGCCTGCGCAACGCGCCGGCGCGGGTCGAGAGCGTCGACGACATGACGGCGCTCGACGCCCTGAAGGTCGGCTTCGCCCAGTCCTTCGCCCTGATCCCCGGCACCAGCCGTTCGGGCTCGACCATCATCGGCGGCATGCTGTTCGGCCTGTCGCGCAAGGCGGCCACCGAGTTTTCGTTCTTCCTTGCCATGCCGACGATGCTTGGCGCTACGGTGTATTCTGTGGTTAAGGAACGCGAAGCACTGTCGATGGCCGACTTCCCGCTGTTCGGCCTCGGCTTCGTCTCGGCCTTTATCGCGGCCTTCCTGTGCGTGCGCTGGCTGCTGCGCTACATCAGCACGCACGACTTCACGATCTTCGCCTGGTACCGTATCGTATTCGGTATCCTGGTGCTGGTGACCGCTCACTTTGGCTTGGTCAACTGGTCGGAGTAAACTACCAGCCTTACCTTCGTCCAAAACACTGAAACAGACAGTATGAATCCCGATATCGGCGCCGACCTCGGCGCGCGCGCTCTCCATGTGCTGGAGACGGTCTTCGGCTATCCCGCCTTCCGCGGGCAGCAGGGAGAGATCGTCGAGCACGTGGCCAGCGGCGGCGACGCGCTGGTCCTGATGCCGACCGGCGGCGGCAAGTCGCTGTGCTACCAGATCCCCGCCCTGCTGCGCGACGGCGTCGGCGTCGTCGTCTCCCCGCTCATCGCCCTGATGCAAGACCAGGTCGATGCGCTCGAAGAAGTCGGGGTGCGCGCCGCCTTCCTCAACTCGACCCAAACGTTCGAAGAAACCCTGCGCATCGAGCGCCTGGTGCGCAGCGGCGAGATCGACCTCGTCTACGTGGCGCCCGAGCGCCTGATGACGCCGCGCTGCCTCGAGCTGTTCGAGGCCTCGCGCATCTCGCTGTTCGCCATCGACGAGGCGCACTGCGTCTCGCAATGGGGCCATGACTTCCGCCCCGAATACATCCGCCTGTCGATCCTGCACGAGCGCTTCCCGAACGTGCCGCGCATCGCGCTCACCGCGACCGCCGACCAGCAGACCCGGGCCGAGATCGCGCACCGCCTGCAGCTGGAAGACGCGCGCCAGTTCGTGTCGTCGTTCGACCGCCCCAACATCCGCTACTCGATCGTCGAGAAGACCACCGGCCGCAAGCAGCTGATCGATTTCATCACGAGCGAGCACCCGCAGGATTCCGGCATCGTCTATTGCCTGTCGCGCAAGAAGGTCGAGGAGACCGCGGACTTCCTGAACGAGCACGGCATCCGCGCCATGGCCTACCACGCCGGCATGGAGCACACGGTGCGCGCCGCCAACCAGGCTAGATTCCTGCGCGAAGAGAACATCGTCATGGTCGCCACCATCGCCTTCGGCATGGGCATCGACAAACCCGACGTGCGTTTTGTTTGCCACCTCGACCTGCCCAAGAGCATCGAGGGCTATTACCAGGAAACGGGCCGCGCCGGCCGCGACGGCCAGCCGGCCAGCGCCTGGATGGCCTATGGCCTGCAGGACGTCGTCCTGCAGCGCCGCATGATCGACGAATCCGAGGCCGACGAAACCTTCAAGCGCGTGCTGTCGATGAAGCTCGACGCCATGCTCGGACTGTGCGAGACGCTCAGCTGCCGGCGCATGCGCCTGCTCGACTATTTCGGCGAGCGCTCCGGCCCCTGCGGCAACTGCGACACCTGCCTGGTGCCGCCGGTCAGCTTCGACGGCACGGTGCCGGTGCAGAAGCTGCTGTCGGCCATCTACCGGGTCGACCAGCGCTTCGCCGGCGGCCACGTGATCGACGTGCTGCGCGGCGCGCAGACCGAACGCATCAGCCAGTGGCACCACGACAAGCTCACCGTGTATGGCGTCGGCGCCGACCGCTCCGAGCAGGAATGGCGCGCCATCCTGCGGCAGGCGATCGCCCTCGGCCTCGTCACGGTCGACCACGACGCCTTCAGTTCGCTCAAGCTCACCGACGCCGCGCGGCCGGTGCTCAAGGGCGAGCAGAAGGTGCAGCTGCGCCAGTACGCCAAGCCGGTCAAGGCCAAGCGTCCGTCCACCTCGCGCTCGAGCTACGAAGAAACCGAACTGTCGCGCGACGAACAGGCGATCTTCGACCGCCTGCGCTCGTGGCGCATGGGCACCGCGCGCGAACACGGCGTGCCGGCCTATGTCGTGTTCCAGGATGCGACGCTGCGCGAGATCGCCAAGGTCAAGCCGTCCTCGATCGACCAGCTGCGCGGCGTGTCCGGCGTCGGCGAGAAGAAGCTCGTCTCGTACGGCGACGAGATCGTCGCGATCATCAACGAGATGAGCTGACCGGGTTCACTCCCGGAACAGGTACGTAAAGCTGCGGCTGACCGGGAGCACCTCGCTGCTGCCGCGCAGCAGCACCTGCATGCGTTCGGCGTCGACGCGCTCGGCCGCCTTGATCGCGTTCACATTCACCAGCGTGCCGCGGTGGATCTGCCAGAACAGCCCTGGGTCGAGCCCTCCCACCAGGTCCTTCAGCGGGATGCGCACCAGCGCCTCGGAGCCAGGCAGCACCACCCGCGTGTACTTGGTGTCCGCCTGGAAGAACAGCACTTCCTCGACGTCGATCAGGCGGATCTGCTTGCCGACGCTGGCTTTCAGCCATTTCAGCTTTTCGCGCTTCGGCTCGGGCGACGCTTCTTTCACTTGCTGGATCACCTTGCTGACATCGTCCGGGCGGACATCCAGTTTTTCGCGCAGGCGCGTCAAGGCCTTGTCCAGGCGCCCCGGCTGGATCGGCTTGAGCAGGTAGTCGACCGCGCCGGCATCGAAGGCATCGACCGCATACTGGTCATAGGCGGTGACGAACACCACGTGCGAGCGGCGGCCGATGCGTTCGGCCACTTCCAGCCCCGACATGCCGGGCATGCGGATGTCCAGGAACACGACCTGCGGCTCGTGTTCGAGCCAGGCGTCCCAGGCATCCAGGCCATTCTCGGCAACCGCCACGATACTGGCCTCGGGCCAGGCCGTGGCCAAGAGGCCGAGCAGGCGCTCGCGCATCAACGGTTCGTCTTCCGCGACCAGCACGGTGGCGCTCATGCTTGCTCCTTGCAGGGGATGGCGATCTCGGCCAGCAGGCCGGGCTCGGCTTCGGAAAGCAGCAGGCAGGCGCCCTCGCCGTAAGCCAGGCGCAGGCGGTGGCGCACGTTTTCCAGGCCGGCGCCGGCGCCCGGGGTGTCGCTCATGCCGACGCCGCTGTCGCGCACCCGGATGCGGATCGTTCCGCCGTCGTCATGGGCCGTGACCGCGATCTCGCCGCCGTGCAGGGACGGCTCGATGCCGTGCTTGATCGCGTTCTCGGCCAGGGTCAGCACCAGCATGCTGGGAATCCGGGTGGCGGCCAATGCATCGGGCACATCGACCGTGTAGCGCAGGCGCTCGCCCATCCGGATCTGCATCACCCGCAGGTAAGAGCCGACCAGGCCGAATTCGGTCGCCAGCGACGCTGAGCTGCAACGCATATCGCTCATGCTGCCGCGCAGGAAGTCGATCAGGTGGGACGTGAGTTCGGCGGCCCGCGGCGCCCCCTGCTCGGCCAGCTGCTGCACCGCCCCGAGGGTGTTGAACAGGAAGTGCGGCTCGATCTGGGCGCGCAGCAGGCGCAGCTGGGTTTCGCTCAGTTCGCGCGCAAGGCGCTCCTGTTCGGCATCGCGTTTGAGCTGCTCGGCCTGGATCTGATAGTGGCGATTGCGCAGCACGGCAACCACGATGGTCGGTATCGCCACCAGCGCGGTCACGACGAGTGTCACGGTGACGACGATCCTGGGCAGCTTGTCGAGCAGGACCGACCAATGCGTGCCCGTCTCGAACATGGCGGTCAATCCGCCGAACAGCCCGCCCACCAGGCCGAGGCCGACGATCGTGACCAGCGCCCTGCCCTTGGCGCGCACGACTTTCCCGTAGTTGAACCAGACGCCCATCAGCGACATGGCCACCGCGATCCCGATCGCATTGGCGGCGATGACCGTTTGCCACCATGGTTTCGACGGCAGGAAGGCCAGATTGATCAGGAAACCGAGCACCGACAGCAGGACGCACAGCTTGAGCAGCGCCAGCAGGGCTGCCGAGGTGCTGACGGCACTGGAAAACCGGTACAGGGATTCGCGTTCGGCGGGCGACATCTCGGCCAGCTTGCGGGCGAAGAAACGGCGGCAGCCGGCCGGCACCTGCTCCACCAGCGAGGGGTCGCGCAGCACCGCGAGCTGCTCCGCTTCCACCTCACGGTTCCATTGTTCGATGCGCTTCCACATGCCGTTCTCCTCTGTGCTCGTTAATGTATATCAACAAGTCCAGTCTAGGAACTTCCGGCAGCCCGGAACAGCAGGTGGTGATGAACGACGAAGACGGGGGAGCGAACGACGATTCGCCCCCGGATAGACACTTACTTGCGCGTGAAGACCAGGTCCCACACTCCGTGGCCCAGCTTGATGCCGCGGTTCTCGAACTTGGTCAGCGGACGGTATGCAGGCTGCGGCGCATAGCCCTCGGCGGTATTGACCAGCTCCGGCTCGGCGCTCAACACCTCGAGCATCTGCACCGCATAGTCTTCCCAGTCGGTCGCCAGGTGCAGGTAGCCGCTAGGTGCGATCTTCCGGCACAGCAGCTTGACGAAGGCCGGCTGGATCAGGCGGCGCTTGTTGTGGCGCGCCTTGTGCCATGGATCGGGGAAGAACACGTGCACGCCGTGCAGCGCGCCGTCAGGAATCATGTGGTTCAGCACCTCGAACACGTCGTGCTGGACCAGGCGCAGGTTGGCGATGTCCTGCTCGCCGATCTGCTTGAGCAGGCTGCCCACGCCCGGCGTGTGCACCTCGACGCCCAGGAAGTCCGTCTCGGGCATCAGTTTCGCGATGTGGGCCGTGGTGTCGCCCATGCCGAAGCCGATTTCGAGGACGACGGGCGCCTTGCGGCCGAAGGCCTGCTCGATGTCGAGCGGCTCTTTCTTGTACTCGATCAGGAACTTGGGGCCCTGCTCCTCGAAGGCCCGCGCCTGCGCGGTCGACAGCCGTCCTGCGCGCGTGACGAAACTGCGGATGCGGTGTTCGGTGGGATCGTACAGCATGGACCGTGCCGGACCACTGGTGGGCTTTTCAGAAGACATGGGGAGTGGAATATGCGGAAAAAACGGCTGTCATTATAGCGCAGCCGCCCCTGCCATCGGCCGTGCGTGGCGGCAAGGCGGAATCAAGCATAATCATTGTCTTCCCCCAGCAACGCCGGAGCCCTTTGCCATGCACTCGACGAAACACCCGATCGCCATCGACGACAACGTCGCCACCCTGCACCTGACGTCCTTCCACTACGGCGCCCCCGGCAGCGGCAAGAAGGTGTACATCCAAGCCGCGATCCATGCCGACGAAGTGCCGGCGATGCTGGTGGCCCACGTGCTGCGCGGGCAGCTGGAAAAGCTCGATGCCGAGGGCCGGATCAAGGGCGAGGTCATCCTGGTCCCGGCCGCCAATCCGCTCGGATTGTCGCAGGTCGTGCATGGCGCGCCGTTCGGCCGCTACGACCTGTCCACCGGCACCAACTTCAATCGCGCCTACCGCCACGCCGCCGATGCGCTCAAGAGCGCGCTCGAAGGCCGGCTGGGCGCGGACGCCGCGGCCAACGTCGCCCTGATCCGCGAGCATGCGCGGCGCGAGGTCGCCGCCTGGGAACCGGCGGACAATGCCGCGACGCTCAAGAAGACCTTGTTGACGATGGCGATCGACGCCGACATCGTGCTCGACCTGCACTGCGATAACGAGGCGGTGCTGCACATGTACACCGGCACGCCGCTGGTCGAGGTGGTGCAGCCGCTGGCCGACCTGATGGGCGCACGCGTGCTGCTGGTGGCCAAGGAATCGGGCGGCGAAGCCTTCGACGAAGCCTGCAGCCGGCTGTGGTGGGACCTGGCCGACCATTTCATCGACGCCGCCATCCCGCCCGCCTGCGCCGCCGTCACCGTCGAGCTGCGCGGCGAGAACGACGTGAACTACGACTACGCGCAACGGGATGCCGAGGCCATCCTGCAATACCTGGCGCACCAGGGCGTGCTCGACATCCCGACGGCCGCCCTGCCCCCGGCGCAATGCGGTCCGACGCCGCTGGATGCGGTCGAACCGTTGACGGCGCCGCATGCGGGCGTGCTGGTCTTTCGCAAGAAGCTGGGCGATCAGGTGGCGGCCGGCGAGCCGATCGCGGACATCGTCAATCCGGTCAGCGGCCAGGTCACGCCGGTGGCGGCCAGCCGCCCGGGACTGCTGTTCGCCAGCACGGCGCACCGGCACCTGCTGCGTGGCATGCACGTGTGTAAGGTGGCGGGCGAGGATTCATTCAGGTCAGGCAATCTCCTGTCGAGCTGAGTCGGCCTGGAACGCGCGCCACAGGCCATATCAGGAAGTGGACGCTATCGGTCGCGTGGATCTGGTACATCGATGTAATCCGTCTGCAGCCGTTGCGGGCTCGCTTCGACTGCATCCATGATGTGGCCGCGTGAAGCGCCGACATCGTTGCGGCCTTGCCCCATGCGGCTGTACACCTCGGTGACCAGCACATAGTCCTTGCGGGCAAGGCCCAGGTTCTTGAAAGACTGGCCGAGGGTGCTTTCGCTTTCGCCACCTGAATACATGTCGGCGGTATCAATCTGACGTCGAGCTGAGCGATATGTGGTTGCAGCTGGGTGATTGCGAATGCGCAATGCTCACATCAGGGAGACAATAATAATTGGTCGTGTCTTCAATAACACGCCAATATCATGTCGATTGATGTGGAAAAGTTCGCATCGCATTTGCGCACAAACGCAAAAAATCAAAGTCAAGGCAGATGTGCCCGCTTCGTTCGGCTGGCGCTTGAAGCTGCTGGCGCCAATACTTCAGGCCATCCACTCAGGGCCAAGGATTGGGGGCCTATCCTAACGAGAAATGGATTCCATGTCGTCGCCGTCCCTGCCCCTGAGCATTTCAAGTTTAAAAAGGGCGATATCGTGGTAATTCAACCGTATTCCGGCGGGAATCCAGCAGGCCATATCGCAGGATTCGACGGCGAGAAATGGATATCCGATTTTGCCCAACGAGACTTCTGGGCTGGTCCAACCTATCGCAGAGAAAGGCCCGAGTATGCTGTCTACCGTCCTTAGCCGCGCCCTCTGCGCGATCTCTTTTGCTCTCATCTCTCTTGCTCCATCCACTGCGGCGCCACGCGAATCAGATGAACAAGTCGCCATTGTCGGTAGCCTGTACAAGACCTTCGCCTGGCAGGTGCTGTCGAGTTCGATTAACGCTTTTGGCAAGCCGCTAGCGCAGCAAGAAAGTTCGGTCCTTCGCCGTTATTTTGCTCAGGAGCTGGCTTCTCTACTGGTCAAAGACGGTCACTGCGCCGCAAAAACCGGCGAGATATGTAACCTGGACTTCGACCCCATTTTCGCGTCACAGGACCCGGCTGCCGTCGACTTGACGATACGTTCCATGCCAAAAGACATCGTGGCCGTTGAATTCACCTATCCTTCCAGCGGCGAGAAGGTGCGGCTGGAGTACCGTATGGCCAGAAAGAAAAATGGCTGGCGGATTGATGACATTCGTTATCCGGGGATGTCCGATAGCTCTCTCAAGCAGCTGCTTGCCCGTAAACTGCCCAGCAGTGACAAATAACATCGGAATCAATGTACTGGCTAGTGTCTTGAGTGCCTGAAGAGCAAACCGGCAGCAACTGCAAGAATCGCAAACGTCGGCAACAGCCAGGCATAGCCCACGCGCAGCTCCATCAGGGTCGCGCCGCTCACCGCACACCAGGCCAGCGGAATCAGCCAATAGAGTGGATGGGCGCGACAAGCCAGCAGCACTCCCAGCGTGGCGACGGCGGTCGGATCGGGCGCGATACCGAATACTTCAGCGTGGTTCCAGCCGCGACTACTGCCCAGCGCGAGCAGCGGATACCCGAGCACCGCCAGGGCGGAAAGGCCCAGCGCCACATGTTTCTGCGCGTGGGCCGGCGCGGCGCCGTGCGGCCGCAGCGCCACGAAGAACAGCAACAGGGCCTGCACGCCGAATGCGAGCGCGAAATAAGGACCGGCGGTATTGATGCCCGCATAGCGTTCCAGGTGATATGCCCAGCCGACCCAGGCCCAGGCCGATGCCAGCAACAGCAGCGCGCCGCGGCGCGTACGGGCGCCAGGACGCGCAACGCAGCCGATGATGGCCAGACCGGCCGCCAGCGCCAGCAGGTGCGCAGGCCAGACCGCCTCGTTGTACAAGGCGATGAGCCGGTAGTAGCTGCGCTGCGAAAACATCAACAAGTCCGACAGCCTGTAGCTCGCCCACTCGGTCCACCATTCGCTCATGCCAGCCTTTCGGCGTCCTGGGCGATGCGCTTGCGCAGGGCCTCGTCGGGCATGCGGCCGGTGCCGGCCAGCAGGTTCTCGCGCACGTGGGCCACGCTGGAGGTGGCAGGGATCGCGCAGGTGACGGCGGGGTGGGACACGATGAACTTCAGCAGCGCCTGGGCCCAGGTGGTGCAGCCGATGTCCGCGGCCCAGCCGGGCAGCGGCTTGCCGGCCAGCGCCTGCGTCAGGTCTCCCTGGCGGAATGGCCGGTTGGCGATCACGCCGATGCGGCGCTCGCGCGCCAGCGGCAGGATGCGCTGCTCCACCTCACGATCAAGGGCATTGTACGAGACCTGAACGAAGTCGATGGGTTGCGAGGCCATGATCTTTTCGATCTCGCCATGGCGCCGGCCTTCGGACGTCGTGATGCCGACATAGCGCAGCCGCCCTTCCTTCTTCATCGCCAGCAGGGTCTTCAGATGCTCTTCCCACGACAGCAGGTTATGCACCTGCAGCAGGTCGAAGCGCGGCACGCGCCACAGCTTGCGCGATGCCTCGATCTGCTGCACGCCACGCGCGCCGCCGCTGATCCACACCTTGTCGGCCGAGAACAGGCGCTGCGGCTTGATGGCCTGTATCGCTTCGCCGATCACGTCCTGGGCCGAGCCGTACATCGGGGAGGAATCGATCATCCGACCGCCGCCGGCGAAGAACTGGCGCATCACCTCCTGGCATTCCTTGCGCGCCTGCGGGTCGCGGCCGACGTTGAAGGTGATCCAGCTGCCCAGGCCGATGACGGGGAGCTGCTCGCCGGACGAGGGAATCGGGCGGGTGAGCAGCGGCGCGGGACCTGGTGCGGCATGGAGCGATGGCAGGGCCAGGCTGCCGGATGCGGCGAGCACGGATTGCAACAGGTGGCGGCGTAAAGGCGAAACGGGGCTCATGCGAAGCGCTCCTTGCTCGGCAAAACGGAAGAACTCGGAGGATATCGCGATCGGAGACGGGATGGCGCTGCTCAGCCACAGGAATGGCAACTGGAGCGGGTGAAGGGAATCGAACCCTCGTATGAAGCTTGGGAAGCTGCCGTTCTACCATTGAACTACACCCGCGTTGCCAGCATTCTACGCGCGTTTGGGACGGTTTGACAATTTTCCGCCCCTCCCGCGCCTGCCCCGGATCAATCCGGCTGCTCGACCGCATATCCCTTCGCCGCCAGCGCCGAGATTACCCCTGTCGGGTCGAAGATATCCTCGATCTTCAGCACGGCGAAGGTCGAGGCATTGGCCGCGAGCGCCTTCTCGGCCGAAGCGATCCATTTTTCGTTCGCACGCGCCCTCATATGCTTGAATTCGGGCTCGGCATCGAATGCCGCGCTGTTCATCAGGGCGCCGGAACAGGCCTCTTCGCGGCTGGCGAAATCCAGCTTGCGCATTTCATCCATATCGCCCTTGGCCCAGGCATTGGCGCGCTGGCTGGCGGCCTCGATGTCCTGCTCCAGCGTGGCCATCGTACGCGCCAGGCAGGCGGCGTCGCCCAGGGTCGATTTCTTGAAGTTCTTCAGCACCGTGCGCGCATTGTCCATCGGCAGCTGGAAAGTCGACGAGGTCTCCTTCAGCTTCGCCTTCTTGACCAGGTCCAGCAGCGGCTTGCGCACCGCGTAGCTGTCGACCAGGCCCGCCTGCTTGCGCGCGGCGTTCGACAACACCTCCGCCGCGAAGATCGGGCGCTCGCGCTCGACGTCGTCGTTCTCGGGCAAGTACCTGGACTTGAGCGTGGTCCAGCGCGCATACTCCTCCGCCGGCATCAGGTCACGCAAGGTTGCGCCATCCGGATTCTTGCGCATGCCGATGAAACTTGGCAGCAGCGTGATCCCCCTGAAGAAACCCGGGTTGGCCGAGACGCTTGGCGCCGACAGGTATTCGTGCGAATTCATGATGACGTTTTCGACCTGCTGCGAGCGCCACTGCATGTTCTTTGGCACCGGCCCGTACATGCCGAACACCCACAAGACGTGCTCGCCCTTCGTTACCTTCCACATGCCCGGTCCGGGGCGCTGGGCCACGACGTGGATCTGCTCCGGCGCCGGTTCGGCGGCGGTCTCAAGCACATCGACGGCGGCCTGCGCCGGGACGGTCGCATCTTCCGATTGCGCCCAGGCGGGAGCGGCCAGCATGCATATGCAGAAAGCAGGTACGGCGAGTTTGCTCATGAAATGATCCGGTGATGGGAATCGCCAGATCTTACGCCAATGGCAGCGTCAGCGAAGCCGCTGTAACACGGCTGTTTCAATTACATGAACGGCGCATATCATGCATACGTCAGCTTTCCGGCGGCTCCGGCACATCTGGCCGGTCCAATAATTCCTGCGCCAGCTTCAAGCCCTTGACCATCACCGAAAACGCCTCGTGCTTGGACGCCTCGTCCGGCACGCGCAGCACGTACGACGGGTGGTAGATCGTCACCACCCAGCTGTCGCCATGGCGTATGGGCCGTCCCAGCTTGTCCTTGAGCGTCGCACTGCCCGCCTGCAGCACCGACTTGAGCGCGGTCGCGCCCATCGCCACGATGACCTTGGGCTTGCGGGTGGCGATCTCCTTCTCGAGCCAGTAGTGGCAGGCCTCGATCTCCTTCTGCGCCGGCGTCTTGTGCAGGCGCCGCTTGCCGCGCGGCTCCCACTTGAAATGCTTGACGGCGTTGGTGATGTAGACGCCCTTGCGCTCCACGCCGGCCTGCTCGAACACGCGGTCGAGCAGCTTGCCGGCCGGGCCGACGAAGGGCTGGCCGGCCAGGTCTTCCTGGTCGCCCGGCTGCTCGCCGACGAGCATGATCTGCGCGTGCTTCGGCCCCTCGCCGCCGACCGCCTGGGTCGCGTGTTCCCACAGGTCGCAGCGCCGGCACTCGTCCAGCTTCGACGGCTGCTGGCGCTCGGGCTGCGCCTGTTCGGCTTCGATCGGGATCGTGCGACCGCTGCGCCGCCCTACCGCCTCGACCTGGCCGATGCGGCGCGCGCCGAGGCCGGCCTGGCTCACCAGCGACGGCACCAGCGCGCCTTCCGGCAGGTTCTTCCAGAAGCGCGACGGGATGTGGCTGTTCATGACCTGCGTGTTCAGGCGCGCCGGGTTGAAGATGCTGCGGTAATAGGTCAGCCACAGGGCCTCGCCCGCATCGTCGAGGTCGGCCGCGCTCGACATCAGCGGGCCGGTATGGTGCAGGGTGGCGCCGTCCCATAGCACGCTGGCGTCGGGCGTGGCGATCATCCAGCTCACCTTGCCCATGCGCGCCACAAAATGCTCGGCCACCTGCGGCAGGACGTCGTGGCTGGGTTCGAACCAGGCCACGAAATGGGGCGCGCCGGCCTCGATCGGCCGTTCACGGAATCGGATGTAGGCGTGCATATCGTGTACCTCGCGCCGCACCGCCTTGACCATCACGTGCAGCCGCTGCCCGTCCGGATCGGCGGGCGATTGCACGTCGTGCTCGCCCTGTTGCCAGCGCCAGATCACCCGATACAGGAAGGCCCAGCGGTCGTGATCGCGGTAGCAGGCGGCGGTCTGCAGCATCTCCATCAGGGAGCGAGGGACATGCGGCCTTGGCGCCGTTGCATTGGAAGGCTCCTGTTCGGCCGCTTGCGGTTTGGCCGGAGACGACAGGAGGTCGCCTTCATTATGCGCAGCTGCTTGGGAAGCCGGCGCACCCGAGAACAGGTCGGCGCCTGGCGCACCCCAGGTCACCGCCTCGGGCGGCACGCCGGCGCGCAACAGTTCGCGCGCCACCGCGCGCCATGCGGTGAAACCGTCCACCAGCAGCGGCTGGCCCGCGCGCACGCTCGCCACCGCGGTCGCGGCGAGGGCGGCGGCGCTGGCATTGGCATCCGCGCCGGCGCTGGCGCTCATGCCGCCTGCAATTCGGGCCACAGGTTCATCTGCTGCGGCGCATCGGCCATGTGCTTGCGCAGCAGCTCGGAACTGGTCGCGCCCTGCGCCGGCTTGTAGTCGGCGGTGACGACGAAGGGCGCCAGCTTCTTGAGGCTGCAACGCAGGCGAGATAAATCTTCCCAGCGGATGCGGCGCAGGCGGCGCAGCTCGACGATGCGCTTGGCGTTGCGCAGGCCAATGCCGGGAATGCGCGGGATCAGCGACGCATCCACCCGGTTCAGGTCCATCGGGAAGTGCTCGCGATTGGCCAGGGCCCAGGCCAGCTTGGGGTCGACGTCCAGTGCCAGGTTGCCCGTTTGCGGCATCAGTTCACCAGCCGTGAAGCCGTAGCCGCGCAATAAAAAGTCTGCCTGGTACAGGCGGTGCTCGCGCAGCAGCGGCGGCGGCGCCAGCGGCACGCTGCCGGGGCTGTGCGGGATCGGGCTGAAGGCCGAGTAATACACGCGCTTGAGCTTGTAGCTGCCGTACAGCGTCTCGGCCGTGTTCAGGATGGTGTGGTCGTCGCTGGCGTCGGCGCCGACGATCATCTGCGTGCTCTGGCCAGCCGGCGCGAAGGCCGGCGCCTTCGGCTCTTCGGCTTTTTCGTCCAGTTTGCGCCGGATCGAGCCCATCGCCAGCTTGATCGTGTGGACGCTTTTTTCGGGCGCGAGGCGGGTCACGCTGTCGTGGGTCGGCAGCTCGATGTTCACCGACAGGCGGTCGGCCCAGCGGCCGGCCTCCTGGATCAGGAGCGGATCGGCGTCGGGAATGGTCTTGAGGTGGATGTAGCCGCGGAACTGGTGCACCTCGCGCAGCTGGCGCGCCACTGCCACCAGCTGCTCCATCGTGTAGTCGGCCGACTGGATGATGCCCGAGCTGAGGAACAGGCCGTCGATGTAGTTGCGCAGGTAAAAATCCTGGGTCAGCTTCACGACTTCATCGACCGCGAAGCGCGCCCGCGGCACGTTCGAGGTGCGCCGGTTGATGCAGTACTGGCAGTCGTAGATGCAGAAATTGGTGAGCAGGATCTTGAGCAGCGAGACGCAGCGGCCGTCCGGCGTATAGCTGTGGCAGATGCCCATGCCGGTGGTGGCGCCCAGGCCGTCCTTGCCTTCGGAGCCGCGCTTGGGCGCACCGCTGCTGGCGCAGGATGCGTCGTACTTGGCCGCGTCGGCCAGGATTTCGAGCTTGTCGTTGAGTTCCATCGCGCGCGCGTGACTGTATGGGCATACAGTATAACGCGGCGTGCCTACGCATACGGTGCGCTGGCGCAGCCGTGCGCACGTGCTGCCGGTTCAAATGCGGTGCATCAACCAGCAATCAGGCGCTCGGCCTGGGACAACTGTTGCGCCTCCATCCGGCCCGCGAGCTTCGCCAGATAGGCGTTGGCCGCCGCCACGCCGGCGCCGCCGGCCCGGTGCAGCCAGGCATAGGCCTCGACCAGGTCGCGCTGGGCGCCCTGCCCGGCCGCATACATCACGCCGAGGTTGAACTGGGCCCGCGCATGACCCTGGCGCGCGGCGCACAGGTACCAGAAATGGGCCGCCTCGTAGTCGCGCTCCACGCCCTTGCCGCAGTCGTAGCGCAGCCCCAGCTCGAACTGCGCCAGCGCGTGCTTCTGGTCGGCCGCCTTGTGGAACCAGTCGGTCGCCTCGACCGGGTCGCCGGTCTCGATCCGGTCGAGCAGCGCGCCCACCATGTACTGGGCCGGCGCGTAATCCTGGCCGGCCGCACGCCGGTACCAGGCCAGCGCCTGCGCGCTGTCCTGCTCGACGCCGTTGCCAGCCTCGAAACGCAGGCCCAGGTCGAACTGGGCCCGCAGGTGGCCCTGCTCGGCCGCCTTGCGATACCACTGTGTCGCCTGGGCCGGATCCTGCTCGGCCCCGTTGCCGGCATCGAGCAACTGTCCCAGGTGGTACTGGGCCGCCGGCAGCCCCTGCTCGGCCGCGCGCCGGTACCAGGCGGCCGCCTGCGCCGCGTCGACCGCCACACCCTGTCCGTGTTCATGGCGCATGCCGAGGCTGTTCTGGGCGCCGGCATGGCCTTGTTCCGCGGCGCGCCGGTACCACGTCAGGGCCAGCGCTTCGTCGCGCGGGACGCCGTGGCCGGTGTCGTAAATGAGCGCGAGATTGAACTGCGAGCTGGCATGCCCCTGCTCGCCGGCGCGGCCGTACCACAGGATCGCCTGCCGGCTGTCCTGCTCGACGTCCTGGCCCTTGTCGTAGCGCAGGCCGAGGTTGAACTGGGCCGGCGCATGGCCCTGCTCCGCCGCCTTGCGCATCCAGGCCAGCGCTTCGCGGGCGTCGCGCGCCACGCCCTGGCCGGCCTCGTAGCGCAGCCCCAGGTTGTACTGCGAGCGCACATAGCCCTGCTCGGCGGCGCGCCGGTACCAGTGCAGCGCCGCTTCCTGGTCCTGGGCCACGCCCTTGCCGGTCTCGAACATCATGCCCAGGTTGTGCTGCGCGCCCGGCTCGCCCTGGTCCGCCGCCTGGCTGAACCAGTGCAGCGCCCGGCCCACGTCGCTGGCCACGCCATGGCCTTTCGCGTACAGCCAGCCCAGGTTGTACTGGGCCGGCGCGTAACCCTGGTCGGCCGCGCGCCCGTACCAGTGGGCCGCCTGGCCGAAGTCCTGCTCGACGCCCTGGCCCTTCTGGAACATCACGCCGAGGTTGTACTGGGCCTGCGCCAGGCCCGCCGCCGCCGCCATCCGGTACCAGGCCACCGCCAGCTCGTCGTTCTTCAGCACGCCCTGGCCGCTCACGTACATGAAGCCCAGGCTGTGCTGGGCCTGGGCCACGCCGCGCTCGGCCTGCGCTTTCACACGGAGGAATTCGGCGGAATGCGCAGCGCTGTAAGTGGGCGTGGCGCTCGATTGCAGCGGGGCGTCGAGCATGTTCGGTCAGGCCTGCACCGCGCGCAGGCTGGCGCCCGACTGGGTGCGCAGCGCGGCCATGAAGTCCTGCAGCGAAATCGGACGGTAGTACAGGTAGCCCTGCATCGTCAGGCAGCCGTTGGCGCGCAGGTAGCGCGCCTGCTCCTCGGTCTCGACGCCTTCGGCGATCAGGTTCAGGCCCAGGCCGCGCGCGATCGAGATGATCGCCAGGATCACCGGATAATGGCCGTCTTCCTGGTGGATCTCCTTGACGAAGGACTGGTCGATCTTGACGGTGTGGATCGGGAAGCGGTGCAGGTACGACAAGGACGAGTAGCCGGTGCCGAAATCGTCGATCGCGATCGACACGCCCAACTGGCACAGCTTGTTGAGCTGCTCGATCGCATACTGCGGATTGCGGATGCAGATGTTCTCGGTGATCTCGACCTCGATCTGCTGCGGCGAGATGCCGTAGCGCGCCAGCGCGCCACGCATCTTCTCGAAAAAGTCGCCGCGGTCCAGGTATTGCGGCGACAGGTTCAGCGACAGGCGGATCTCGCTGCCGCCGATCGCATTCCACTGCAGCATGTCGCGGCACAGGGCGCCGATCATCCAGTCCGAGATCGGCAGCATCAGGCCGTTCTCTTCGGCGAACGGCAGGAACTCGCCCGCCGACAGGCGGCCGCGGGTCGGGTGGTTCCAGCGCATCAGCGCTTCGGCGCCGGTGATGCGGCCGGTCATGGCGTCGATCTGCGGCTGGTAGAACATCTCCAGCTCGTCGTGCTCGAGCGCGCGGCGCAGCGCCTGCTCCAGCGCTATCTTCTGGTGCGACACTTCGAGCATCGAGTCGTGGTAGAAGCTGTGGCCGTTCTTGCCCAGCGCCTTGACCTGGTACATCGCGATGTCGGCGTGGCGCAGCAGCTCGTCGATCGATTCGCCATCCTTCGGATAGATCGCGATGCCGATCGAGGCCGAGATGTGCACCTCGTGGCCGTCCAGGTCGAACGGGTCCTGCAGCACTTCCAGGAATTTATCCGCCACCATGCGCGCGTCGTCGCGATCGCGCAGCTCGGGCAGCACGATGGTGAACTCGTCGCCGCCCTGGCGCGCCAGGGTGTCGCCCTTGCGCAGGCATTCCTTCAGGCGGCTGGCCGCCTGCTGCAGCAATTCGTCGCCCTTCACGTGGCCCAGCGTGTCGTTCACCAGCTTGAAGCGGTCCAGGTCGATGAACATCACCGCGAGCTCGGTCTGCTTGCGCTTGGCCTGGATCACGGCCAGGCCCAGGCGGTCCTTGAACAGGATGCGGTTCGGCAGGTCGGTCAGGATGTCGTGGTAGGCCTGGTAGGAGATGACCTCTTCGGCGCGCTTGCGGTCGGTGATGTCGCGCGCCACGCCATAGGTGCCGAAGAATTCGAGCTTCTTCACTTCCTGGTCCGGCACGTGCATGCCGATCGCGTTGAGCGAGATCGTCATCAGGGTGGTGTTGAAGGTGCGGTCGTGGCCATTGCCGCCGCGGCACTTCAGGCGCAGCTCGACGTTGCGCGAGGCGCGCTCGTCGACGCGGCGCTCGTTGAACACGTAGCGCGCGCGCTCCAGGTCTTCCTCGTGCACCAGGATCGAGTAGTGCTGGCCGATCAGCTCTTCGCGGGTATAGCCGAGCAGCTGGTAGGCGCGGTCGTTGACGAAGGTGAAGCGGCCCTCGTGGTTCAGGGTATAGATGATGTCCGGCGACGAGTCCACCAGGTAGCGGTACATCTTCTCGGAGTTCTCGAGCTGGTTCGCGATGCGCGCATTGTCAAGGGTCAGGCGACGGCGCTGCAGCGCGTTGCTCACGGTGGAGAGCAGCTCCTCGCGGCTGTAGGGCTTGCGCAGGTAGCTGTAGGCGCCGCGCTTGAGCGCGCCGATCGCGGCGTCGATGCCGATCTCGCCGCTCATCACGATGACGTCGGCGTCGATGCCCTTCTCGTTGATGAAGTCCATGATCTCGTGGCCGCCGATGTCGGGCAGGCGCAGGTCGAGCAGGACGAGGTCGAAGTGCTGGCGGGACAGTTGGGCCAGGGCTTCGGTCCCCGACGGCGCGGTGACCAGGCGGTAGCCGCGTCCCTGCAGCAGTTCGTACAGCGAGGACAGCAGGCGTGGCTCGTCGTCGACCAGCAGCAGGCGTGGCTGGCTGTCGGTCTCGAGGGCCTGGGAGAAGGGAGCGGGTTCGCCGGGAAGCATGGTGGCGGTGACTGGATGCGCGTGCATGGTGAGGGTCAAGCGGAACCGAGGGCGCGCGCCGGGAGCGCAGGGGCCGCGCCGGCGCCGGACCACGCCGGCAGGAGGATTTCAAAGGAAGTGCCGGCGCTGCCGCTGCGGCAGGCGATGTGGCCGTCCAGCTGCTTGACCAGGCCATGGACGATCGACAGGCCAAGGCCGCGGTTGGCGCCGGCCTCGAGGCCGTCCTTGGCGCTCCTGACCGGAGAGAACAGGTTGGCCAGCACCTCGCGCGACAGGCCCGGGCCATTGTCGCTGACGACGAGTTCCAGGTAGACCCGGCGCTCGCGGTTCACGTGGCCGCGGTTGACGATCTCGATGCGCCCCGCCGGGCGCGAGCCCAGGGCTTCGACCGCGTTCTTGACCAGGTTGACCAGGATCTGCTTGAGCAGGTCGGGATCGCCCTCGATCGCGCCATCGCCTTCCATGCGCGCCACGACCTGGGTCGTGGCCGGCACGTAGCCGCTGCCGCGGAACAGGCGCAGCACGTCGTCCACCACCTTGGCCGCGTCGAGCGGACGCGGAGCAGCGTCCGGCGTGCGCTGGTCGGCCAGGCTGCCGATCAGCTGGCCGACGCGGTCGATCTCTTCGCTCAGGATCGACAGCTCGCCGCCCACCGGCTCCTGGCGCGCCAGCTTGCCGTCCAGGACGCTGAGGTAGTTCTTGATGATCGCCAGCGGATTGTTCACTTCGTGGATCACGCGGCGCGAGGCGTCGCGGAATTCCTCGGCCACGCTGGCCAGCTGGCGCCGCGCGTGGCCGCGCTCGAGCAGCAGGTTCTCCAGCGCCGCGGCGGCCTGCGCGCCGAAGGCCTGCATGAAACGCTCGCGGCGCTGGCAATGCGGCAGCTGCCAGCCCGGCACGCCGCCGATCAGCACGCCCAGGCAACGCGGGCCGGCGACCAGCGGCACCACCACCAGGCTGTCGGTGCCCAGCATGCGCAGCAGCTGCTCCTCGGCCAGGCCCAGCTGGTCGTGGTGGCGCGCGCGCTGCACGAAAGCCGGACGGCGTTCCAGCGCGCTGCGCGCGACCGGACCGCCTTTCGCCAGCGGCAGCGTGAACTCGGCGATGCGCTGCGCGCCGAAGGTCGGCGCGCCGGCAAGCAGCTGGCCGGTCGGGTTCTCGAGCAGCACCACGGCGCTGTCGAAATCGAACAGGATGCGCGCGGTGCGCGTCATCGCGTCCAGCAGGCTGGACTCGCCCTGCTGGCGCGCCAGGCTCTGGCCGACTTCGGACACCAGCACCATATTGCGCACTTCCTCGTTCAGGCGCTGTTGCATCGGATCGACGGGCGCTGGCGGCGCGTAGGCCGGCGGGCTCGGGATGTCGTCGGCGCCCGCCAGGTCGATGCCCAGGTGGGCGGCGGCCTGCTCGACCTGGCGCGCGGCCTTCTCCACCAGCTGGGCCGCGTCTCCGGCGTCGAGGCCGCACAGCGCGCTGGCTTCCAACACCATCGTCGCATCGTCCGCATGATGGGACAGCACGTGCGCCAGGCGCACGATGCGGATCAGGGGATGGCTGGACTCGAGCCGTTCGCTCGGTTCGTGGTGGTACAGCACCGCGTCGGCCAGGAAGGAATCGAGCTGCCAGCGCTCGATCAGCCAGGCGCCGGCCTCGGTGTGGGTGATCTGCAGGGTGCGCTGCTCGACCGCGCACAGGTCGTCGTCATCGCGCGCGGTGAAGTTGAAGCCGTATTCCTTGGGCGCCGCGGCCAGCAGCGCCAGCCGGCCCACGTTGTGCAGCAGGCCGGCCAGGTAGGCTTCTTCGGGATGCGCGTAACCCAGCGCGCGCGCCACGTCGCGCGCCAGCACCGCCGCGCTGAGCGAATGCTTCCAGAACGCGCGCAGGTCGGTGCTGTTCGAATGGGGGAAGCTGTTGAAGGTCTGGAACACCGAATCGCTGATGACCAGGGTCTTGATCATGTCGGTGCCGAGCGCCACCAGCGATTGTTCGAGGTCGGCGCTGCGCGAGTGGCGGTGGTAGGCGGAGCTGTTGGCGACCGCCAGCAGCTTGCCGGTCATGCCGGCATCCTTCGCGATCAGGGCGGCAAGCTCCGGCATGCCGAGGTCGTCGGCCTGCAGATGCTCGATCAGCTTGACCAGGATCTGCGGCATGGCCGGCAGACGCGCAATCAGCAAGCGATTGCGGATGTCCTGGTCGGATTGGTGCATGTTTTCTAGCACGGCGCCACTTGTCGAAGGTTGGTTGGTGGCGTTGCCCTTGGGGGAGGCCTGCCACAACATCTAGCACTTCAGTCAATGGAACAGGCGAGTAACTTGCCCTCTGCTCCAGATGTAAAAACGCGTATCGTAGCATATATACATTTCTGATCAGGAACAATAGTTACAGTAATAACTCTTGCCGAGGGCAGGCTCTAACTGTATGGCAGAGTGAAATGAGACATATGCTTGTTGCATCGATACGACTGTTGCATAAAAAATCGTAAAATTCAGGCACAAAAAAACCCGGCGTTCGCCGGGTTCACGCTCAGGGAACGTGTTGCCCCCGCGCCCGCAATTTTCGCCGGTGGCGCCGCGCCGTGTCCCAGAACGCCAGCGAGACCAGCACGAAGAACATCTGGCCGACGGCCAGCGCCAGCACCGAGTGCGACAGCGCCGGGGCGACCGCGCCGGCCACCACCGCGCCGAGCAGGGTCGAGACGAAGGACTGGCACGAGGCCACGGTGCCGCGGATGTGCGGGAACAGGTCGAGCGCCAGCAGGGTCGCGCCGGGCGCGATCAGCGAACTGCCGAAGGTGAAGAAGAACATCGGCGCCACCGTCCACGGCAGCGCCGGCGGCAGGAAGGCGTGGTAGGTCACGTTGAAGGTCACCGCTCCCAGCATGAAGAAGTAGCCGATGCGGATCTGGCGCGCGAAGTCCATCCTGCCGGCCAGGCGGTTGGCCATCAGCGAGCCGAGGAAGATCCCGCTCACGGTCGGCACGAACAGCCAGGCGAACTGCGACGGTCCCAGGCCCAGGCTTTCGGGCAGCATGACCGGCGCCGCCGCGATGTACAGGAACAGGCCGCCGAAGTTCAGGGCGGTCACGCCGGCCTTCATGTGGAACAGGAAGGAGCTGAAGATCGCGCCATAGCTCTTGGCCAGGAAGCGCGGGTTGAACGGCTGGCGCTGTGTGCTGGGGATGGTCTCGGGCAGGTGCTTCCAGCAGAACCAGCCGAGCAGCACGGTGTAGATGCACAGCGCCAGGAAGATCGCGCGCCAGTCGAACCACAGCACGATCCAGCCGCCCACCACCGGCGCGATGGCCGGCGCGATCGAGAAGATCATGGTCACCATCGACAGCAGGCGCGCCGCCGCGGTGTCGGAATACAGGTCGCGGATGATGGCGCGTCCCACCACCACGCCGGCCCCCGCCGACACGCCCTGCATGATGCGGAACACCCACAGGTAATGCACCGAGGAGGCCGAGGCGCAGCCGAAGGTGCCGATCGCGAACACCACCAGCGCCACCAGGATCACGTTGCGGCGCCCGAAGGCGTCCGACAGCGCCCCATGCCACAGCACCATGCCGGCGAAGGCCAGCATGTACGCGGTCAGGGTCTGCTGCACCTCGAGCGGGGTGGCGCGCAGCTCGGCCTGGATCTGCGGGAAGGCCGGCAGATAGGCGTCGATCGAGAACGGCCCCAGCATCGACAGGGCCGCCAGCAGGGTCGCCAGGCCGCCGGCCGACAGCATCGCGATCTTGTGGGGAGTGGGAAGTGGAACCGGGGTGACGGGGTCCTTGGGAAGATCGGGCGGGTCGGTTGGCGGCAGCATCGTTAATCCAGTTTAGTTCTGTCCTGTTTCGGTTTTGCTCGGTGTTGCTCCCTCGCGGCGGTTGAAACCGGCCACCATGTCGAAGCGGAACAGGCGGCATTCGAGCGCGCCGTTGAAGAACGGCGTCTTGCGCGATTCCTTCAGGCGCAGCATCTTGGGCAAGCCAAGATCGGCGGTGAACAGATAAGCGGTCCAGCCGGCGAAGCGCTGCTTGAGCGTGGTGGAAAAGGCCGAGTAGAAGCCCAGCGCCATCTCGTCCTGCGGCACGGTGCTGTCGCCGCGCACGCCGATCCGCTCGCCGTACGGCGGGTTGGTGAGCAGGATGCCCGGCTGCGCGGTCGGCGCCGACACGTGCTGGGCCTCGATCTGCTTGAGCGGCACGTCGAACAGGATGCCGGCCACCTTCAGGTTATGGCGCGTCATGGCGACCATGTCGCCCGAGATGTCGGAACCGAAGATGGTCGGCTCGCTCGGCAGCGGATTGGGCTTGATCGCGGCCTTCATCGCGGCCCAGGCCTGGCGGTCGTGGTCGGCGAACTGTTCGAAGGCGAAGCGGCGGCGCGCGCCGGGCGGGATGCCCTGCACCATCTGGGCCGCCTCGACCAGGATCGTGCCCGAGCCGCACATCGGGTCGAACAGCGGCACGCCCGGCTTCCAGCCCGAGACGCGCAGCAGGCCCGCGGCCAGGTTTTCGCGCAGCGGCGCGTCGCCCGTCTCTTCGCGCCAGCCGCGCTTGAACAGCGCTTCGCCCGAGGTGTCGAGGTAGATGATGAAGTTGCGCTGGTCGAGGAAGCCGACGATGCGCATGTCCGGCTCGCGCGTGTTGACCGAGGGACGCTTGTTGTACTGGTCGCGGAAGCGGTCGCAGATCGCGTCCTTGATCTTGAGCGTGGTGAATTCGAGGCTCTTGAGCGGCGACTTGACGGCGGTGACGTCCACGCGGATCGTGTGGTCGGGGCCGAACCAGTCTTCCCAGGGCTGCTCGAGCACCAGGTCGTAGATGTCGTTTTCGTTGCTGTAGCTGCGTTGACCCATGCGCATCAGCACGCGCGAGGCGATGCGCGAATGCAGGTTGACCAGCCAGGCGTCCTGCATCGTGCCCGAGCAGTGCACGCCGCCCGGCACCTGGTTGTGCACCTTGAAGGTGGTGGAAAGCTGGGCGATCTCGCCCAGTTCTTCGGCCAGCGCCGCTTCCATGCCGCGTGGGCATGGGCAAAAATAGGAAGCCATGAGGGGAACCCTTTGTCCGTTGATGAAACTGTTCAGGAATAACGCGCCACGGCCCTTGGCCGATGACGCAAAACGCGCAACGCCCTGACGGGTCGCTGCGCGGGACTGTCTGGATACTGCTTGAAAACTGCGTCGTCAGAACGGCTTGACCGTCGCCAGGATCACGATCACCAGCAGCAGGACCACCGGCACTTCATTGAACCAGCGGAACCACGTATGGCTGCGCGTGTTGACGCCGCGCTCGAATTTCTTGAGGATCGAGCCGCAGGCATGATGGTAGCCGATCGCCAGGATCACCAGCACCAGCTTGGCGTGCAGCCAGCCGTGCTTCATGCCGATCATCATCGCCAGCCACAGGCCGAGCAGCAGCGCCGGCACCATCAGGATCGTGGTGAAGCGGTACAGGCGGCGCGCCATGCCCTGCAGGCGCTCGAGCGCGGCCGGGTTGGTTTCCTGGGCCAGGTTCACGAAGATGCGCGGCAGGTAGAACAGGCCGGCGAACCACGAGGCGATGAAGACGATGTGCAGGGCTTTGATCCAGAGGTACATGCGATTCCTTGTTGTTGTTGATTACTGACGAACTTCGCCGTGCCCGAACACGACGTACTTGAGCGACGTGAGTCCTTCCAGCCCGACGGGGCCGCGCGCGTGCAGCTTGTCGTTCGAGATGCCGATCTCGGCGCCCAGGCCGTATTCGAAGCCGTCGGCGAAGCGGGTCGAGGCGTTCACCATCACCGAGGCCGAGTCTACTTCGCGCAGGAAGCGCATGGCGCTCGTGTAGTCCTCGGTGACGATGGCCTCGGTGTGCTTCGACGAATAGGCAGTGATGTGGTCGATCGCTTCATCCATATCGGCCACCACCTTGACCGCCAGGATCGGCGCCAGGTATTCGGTGCTCCAGTCCTCTTCGCTCGCGTTGGCCAAGTGCGGATAGCCGGCCAGGATCGCACGCGACTCGGCATCGGCGCGCAGCTCGACCTCTTTGGTCGCATACAGCGCGGCCAGGCGCGGCAGCACGGTGGGGGCGATCCCGCGCGCGACCAGCAGGGTTTCCATCGTGTTGCAGGTGCCGTAGCGGTGGCATTTGGCGTTGAACGCCACCGCCAGCGCCTTCTCGACGTCGGCCTTGTCGTCGATGTAGACGTGGCAGATGCCGTCCAGGTGCTTGATCATCGGCACCGTGCTTTCCTTCATCAGGCGCGCGATCAGGCCCTTGCCGCCGCGCGGGACGATCACGTCCACGTATTCCGGCATCGTGATCAGGGCGCCGACGGCGGCGCGGTCGGTCGTGTCGACCACCTGCACGGCATCTTGCGGCAGGCCGGCGCCCGCCAGGCCCTCGGCCACGAGCTTGGCCAGCGCGCGGTTGCAGTGGATCGCTTCCGAACCGCCGCGCAGGATGGCGGCGTTGCCGCTCTTGATGCACAGGCCCGCCGCGTCGACCGTCACGTTCGGGCGCGCTTCATAGATGATGCCGATCACGCCCAGCGGCACGCGCATCTGGCCGACCTGGATGCCGCTCGGACGCACCTTCATGTTCGAGATCTCGCCGACCGGGTCGGGCAAGGTGGCGATCTGGCGCAGGCCGGCGACCATGGTGGCGATGGCGCCATCCGACAGCGCCAGGCGGTCCATCAGGGCCGGGGCCAGGCCGGCGGCCTGCGCGGCGTCCAGGTCTTTTTGATTGGCCGCGCGCAGCAACCCGGCGTCGCGCTCGATGGCGGTCGCGATCAGCTCCAGTGCGCGGTTGCGGGTGGCCGTGTCGGCGCGCGCCATGGCGCGCGAGGCGATCCTGGCCTGGCGGCCAAGTTGGTGCATGTGTGCGGTGATGTCCATCGTATTCCCGTTGCGTTATCGATCAGGCGCGCCGAGCGATGCACATCCGTATCGAAAGCGGCTGTCCTAGCGCGCCACCTTCAACGCCAGCTGCAGCATCGCATCCCACGCATCGCCCGCGAACCCCTTCGCGCGCAAGCCCTTGACCATGCGGTCGACCTGCGCCGCGTCCTGCAGCGCCGCCTCGAGCGTGCCCAGCGACACGCGGCGCAGCGCCGGCTCCATCATCCGCTCGCGCGGCCCCCAGATCCGGTATTCCTTCAGCAGCGCGCCCAGCGGGCGTCCCTGCGACATGCCGGTCTTTAATTTTAGCAGCGTGCGGATCTCTTCGGACACCGCCCACAGCACCAGCGGCAGCGCCTCGCCCTCGCCCTTCAATCCTTCGAGCATGCGCGCCAGGCGCGCCGGGTCGCCGCCCAGCATCGCCTCGGACAGCTTGAACACGTCGTAGCGCGCCACGTTCAGCACCGCGTCGTGCACCTGCTCGAAACTGAGCTTGCCCGGTTTGTACAGCAGCCCCAGCTTCTGGATTTCCTGGTGCGCCGCCAGCAGGTTGCCCTCGACCCGGTCGGCGATGAAGTCCAGGCTCTGGCGTTCGGCGCTCTGGCCCTGGCTCGACAGCCGCTGGCCAATCCAGCCCGGCAGGTGGGCGCGTTCGACGTTCGGGATCTCGATATAGACCGCCGACTGCTGCAGCGCCGTCACCCATGACGACTTGGCGGTCTGCCAGTCCAGCTTCGGCAGCGTGATCAGGGTGAGGTTGTCGGGGCTGAGGTCTTTCGCGTAGCTCTGCAGCGCGGCGCTGCCGTCCTTGCCGGGCTTGCCGGTCGGGATGCGCAGCTCGATCAGCTTCTTGTCGCCGAACAGCGACAGCGCCTGGTTGGCGGCCAGCAGCTCGCCCCACTTGAAGCTGCGCTCGACCGTGAGCACGTCGCGCTCGGTATACCCTTGCGCGCGCGCCGTCTTGCGGATCCGGTCGGCCGCTTCCAGCGCGAGCAGATGCTCGTCGCTGGTGATCACGTACAAGGGCGCCAAGCCCTTGCTCAGATGGCCGTCGAGCGCCTCGAGCCGCAACTGCATCGGTACTGGTTTCCTTATGCCGGCTTGATCGCCGCCAGGCGGCGCAGGATCTGCTGCACCAGGTCGGACTGCATGTCGCGGTACAGCAGCGCTTCTTCGGATTCCTTGGCCAGCACCTGCGATTCGTCGAAGGCGATGTTGCGGCGCAGGGTGATCTCGGTCGGCGCCAGCAATTGGCGATTGTTGGCGTCGCGCACCTGGAACACCAGGGTGTAGCTGAGCGAGTACTCGCGCACCCGGCCCAGGCTGTTGAGCGACAGGATCGATTTGCCGCGCGTTTCGCTGATCACGTCGAACAGGGCCTGGGCCTTCGAGGCGTCGGTCTCGATGCGCACGGTGTCGCCCGCGCGCAGGTTGCGCTTGAGCTCCGTGCCCAGCGGCGAAGACTCGTTGAACGACAGCCAGATGCTCTGGAACGGCAGGTTGTACTGGCCGTCGCTGCCGCGCAGCTGGAAGCCGCAGCCTGCCAGCACGCCTGCCATCAAGAGCGCTGCCAGCGCACGCACCAGGGTCTTGTTCGACATATTGATCCTTACACCACGATGTTGACGAGTTTGCCCGGCACCACGATGACCTTCTTCGGCGTGCCTTCGATGAACTTCTGCACCGCTTCGGAAGCCAGCGCGGCGGCTTCGATGGCGGCCTTGTCGGCCTCCTTCGGCACCTTGACCGAGCCGCGCAGCTTGCCGTTCACCTGGATCATCATCTCGATCTCGGACTGCTCCAGCGCGGCCGGATCGACCTGCGGCCAGGCGGCGTTCAGGATGTCGCCATGGGCGGCGGCGAAGCCCAGCTCCTGCCACAGCGCGTGCGTGATGTGCGGCGCGACCGGGTTCAGGAGGCGCAGGAAGATCGAGAAGCCTTCGGCGACGATCGCGTTCGAGGCGGCCGAGTCGTCCAGCTTCGCCGACTCGAGGGTGTTGAGCATCTTCATGCAGGCCGAGACCACGGTGTTGTACTGGATGCGTTTCAGGTCGTAGTCGGCCTGCTGCAGCACCTTGTGCACTTCGCGGCGCAGCGTCTTCTGGTCGTCGTTCAGCGTACCCTGCGCTTCACCGTTGAACGATGCCGCGATGCGTTCGCGCTGGGCGTAGCCGAAGGCCCACACGCGGCGCAGGAAACGGCTGGCGCCTTCGACGCCGCTGTTCGACCATTCCAGGGTCTGCTCCGGCGGCGAGGCGAACATTGTGAACAGGCGCGCGGTGTCGGCGCCGTACTGCTCGATCTGGGCCTGCGGGTCGATGCCGTTGTTCTTCGACTTCGACATCTTCTCGGTGCCGCCGATTTCCACCGGCTGGCCATCCGCCTTCAGGACCGCGTTCTGCGGACGGCCCTTGTCGTCGAAAGTCAGCTCGACCTCAAGCGGGTTGAACCAGGTCTTCTTGCCGGCGGCGTCCTCGCGGTAATAGGTCTCGTTGAGCACCATGCCCTGGGTGAGCAGGTTCACGAACGGCTCGTCGAATTTCACCAGGCCGAAGTCGCGCATCACCTTGGTCCAGAAGCGCGCGTACAGCAGGTGCATGACGGCGTGCTCGATGCCGCCGATGTACTGGTCCATCGGCATCCAGTAATCGTTGCGGGCGTCGACCATCGCCTCGTTCGAGCCCGGCGAGGTATAGCGCATGTAGTACCACGACGAATCGATGAAGGTGTCCATCGTGTCGGTCTCGCGGCGCGCCGGCTTGCCGCATTGCGGGCAGTCGCACTTGAGGAAGGCTTCGTCCTTGTTCAGCGGATTGCCGGTGCCGTCCGGGACCAGGTGCTCCGGCAGCACGACCGGCAGGTCGGCCTCGGGGACCGGCACCGAGCCGCACTCGCCGCAATGGATCATCGGGATCGGGGTGCCCCAGTAGCGCTGGCGCGAGATGCCCCAGTCGCGCAGGCGGAAGGTGGTCTTCTTTTCGCCCAGGCCCTGTTCTGCCAGTTCGCCCGCGACCGCGTTCACGGCCGAGATGTAATCGAGGCCGTCGTACTTGCCCGAGTTGATGGTGCGGCCGTTTTCCTTGTCGCCGTACCACTCCTGCCAGGCTTCCAGCGAGAATTCCTGGCCCTCGACCGCCACTACCTGCTTGATCGGCAGGTTGTATTTTTTCGCGAAGCCGAAGTCGCGCTCGTCGTGCGCCGGCACGCCCATCACGGCGCCGTCGCCGTAGGTGATCAGGACGTAGTTGCCGACCCAGACCGGGATCTGTTCTTGCGTGACCGGATGGGTGACGAACAGGCCGGTCGGCATGCCCTTCTTCTCCATGGTCGCCATGTCGGCCTCGATCACGGAACCCATCTTGCACTCGGCGATGAATTCCTGCAGGGCCGGGTTGTTGCGGGCCGCGTGCTGGGCCAGCGCGTGTTCCGGCGCCACGGCGCAGAAGGTCACGCCCATGACGGTGTCGGCGCGGGTGGTGAACACGTACAGCTTGCCATCATTGATCAGCTCACCATTGTCGCCCGCAATCGTGTGCGGGAAGGCGAAGCGCACGCCGGTCGACTTGCCGATCCAGTTGGCCTGCATGGTGCGCACGCGCTCCGGCCAGCCCGGCAGCTTGTTGTCGACGTGGTCGAGCAGCTCGTCGGCGTAGTCGGTGATGCGCACGTAGTACATCGGGATCTCGCGCTTCTCGATCAGCGCGCCCGAGCGCCAGCCGCGGCCGTCCACGACCTGCTCGTTGGCCAGCACGGTCTGGTCGATCGGGTCCCAGTTCACGGTGCCGGTCTTCTGGTAGATGATGCCCTTCTCGAGCATCTTGAGGAACATCCACTGGTTCCACTTGTAGTAGTCCGGCTTGCAGGCGGTCATCTCCCGCGACCAGTCGATCGCCAGGCCCATCGATTCCATCTGGCCGCGCATGTGGGCGATGTTCGAATACGTCCATTCGGCCGGCGGGACGTTGTTGGCCATCGCCGCGTTTTCGGCCGGCATGCCGAATGCGTCCCAGCCCATCGGCATCAGGACGTTATAGCCGTTCATCCGCAGGTAGCGGTACATCACGTCGTTGATCGTATAGTTGCGCACGTGACCCATGTGCAGCTTGCCCGATGGGTAAGGCAGCATCGAGCAGGCGTAATACTTGCCTTTGGGGAAACGCGGGTCGTTTTCGACGGCCTTGTAGGCGTCGATCGACTTCCAGTAGGCCTGGGCGGCCTGTTCTACTTCGGCTGGACTATATTTTTCTTGCATGATTCTGCAGACGTAATGTGGAAGGTGGAACCGGTCATTATAACCCGTTCATTTTGCACTGCGGCGACGGCGCGGTGCGCGAGGGAAAATGCAAAAAAGGCAGCGTCGCGTTGAACGCTGCCTTCGAGGATCAGCGCAGGACCAGTTCCAGCGCCGGCTTTTCGCCGTAGTCCTCATAGCGCTCGTTGATGCCGCCGACGCAATAGCTCAGCTCTTCGAGCAGGTCGGGCGCCGCCGCCTTCATCTTGTCGGCCTCGAGGATGACGATTTCGAGCATCTCGTCCGGCTTGAGCTTAAATTTGGTCATGTTCTCGTCGTCGCGCAGATAGCTCATGCAGTCGACCCAGGCGTCGATGCTGTCCGCATACGAGGCCGGGAAACCGAAGGCCTCGCGGCTCTGCTGGTGGAACGACGCTTCGTCCGTGATGAGGGCGCCGTTCAGTTCTGCCACGGCCATTATTTGTCCTTCAGGCCCAGCACGTCCTGCATGTCGAACAGGCCGTTGGCCTTGTCCGCCAGGAAGCGCGCCGCGCGCAGCGAGCCGTGGGCATAGGTCACGCGGCTGCTCGACTTGTGGCTGATCTCGATGCGCTCGCCGGTGCCGAGGAACATCACGGTATGGTCGCCCACCACGTCGCCGCCGCGCACGGTGGCGAAACCGATGGTCGACGGATCGCGTTCGCCGGTGACGCCTTCGCGGCCATAGACGGCGCATTCCTTCAGGTCGCGGCCAATGGCGTCGGCAATCACTTCGCCCATCCTGAGGGCGGTGCCGGACGGCGCGTCGACCTTGTGGCGGTGGTGCGCCTCGACGATCTCGATGTCATAGCCTTCCGAAAAACTCTTGGCGGCCATTTCGAGCAGCTTGAGCGTCACGTTCACGCCCACGCTCATGTTGGGGGCGAACACGATGCCGATTTTTTCGCCGGCGGCGCGGATCGCGGCCTTGCCGGCCTCGTCGAAGCCGGTGGTGCCGATCACCATCTGCTTGCCGTTGGCGGCGCAGTATTCCAGGTGCTGCAGGGTGCCTTCGGAGCGGGTGAAGTCGATCAGCAGGTCGGCATTGTGCAGGCCGTGCTTGATGCTGTCTTCGATGACCACGCCGGTCAGGATGCCGGCGAAGGCGCCCGCGTCCTGGCCGATGAAGGGCGAACCCGGGACGTCGAGGGCGCCGGCCAGGCGCATGTCGGGCGCTTCCTGGATGGCTTCGATCAGCATGCGGCCCATGCGGCCGCTGGCGCCGGCAACGGCGATATTCAACATGGTCATTATGGCGTTCCTGGGCGACGTTCGGTGTTGCCCGCATTAATTTGTACAGCCGGCGCATCGGCCGGTTTCGGAGGCAGTTGCTCCGACTTCTTCTTGGCTGGACCGGCGATGCGGTCGATGTACTCGCGCTCGCTCGGCAGGTTGCCGCCCTCGAAACGCTCGACCACGTCGTTCTTGAAGAACACGGTCACGCGGCTGGTGGTCAGCTCGCCATTGCCGCGCGCCAGGTAGAACGGGTAATCCCAGCGGTCGGCGTGGAAGGCATCCATCAGCAGCGGCGAACCGAGCAGGAAGCGCACCTGGTCGCGGGTCTGGCCGGCCTTGAGCTGGTCCAGCATCTCTTGCGAGACGAAGTTGCCCTGCTGAATGTCTGGACGATAAGGCGAGAAGATCCACAGGAAGCGCTGCAGGCGCGTCGCCTGGACGGTCTGGGCGCCGGCATTGGCGATGGCGGCCGACTTTTCCGCGTCGGACGCACTGGCGGCCGCATCCGTCGCCACCGGCGGCGCCGGACGCGTCTGGTTGCGCCAGGAGGCGCAGCCGGACAGCGTCAAGGTGCAGGCGAGGCCCGCCGCCAGCGCCGCCTTGGCGGAGAATCGATGGAATACGGCTTGTTTGACAGGCATAGTTAACCTCAATACGTTCGAGCGGGAGCTTTCAAAACGCTATATCATAAAGCACTCCGCCAATATTCGAGTGACAAACATGAGTAACAACCCGACCGACCTGAAGGCGAGCGGCCTCAAGGCCACGCTGCCACGACTGAAAATCCTGGAAATCTTCCAGAACAGCTCCGTACGGCATCTGACGGCGGAAGACGTCTACAAGATCCTTCTTGCTGACAATATGGACGTGGGCCTCGCGACCGTCTACCGCGTATTGACCCAGTTCGAGCAGGCCGGCCTGCTCAACCGCAACCATTTCGAGACCGGCAAGGCCATCTATGAGCTCAACGCCGGTTCCCACCATGACCACCTGGTGTGCGTCACCTGCGGCCGCGTCGAAGAGTTCTACGACGACGAGATCGAGAAGCGCCAGCAGATGATTGCAGAGCAACACGGCTTCACGATCGTCGAGCATGCGCTGGCGATCTATGGCAGCTGCCCGGAGTGCCGGGGCATCGCCAAGCCGGAGTAATCCTGCGGCCGGCACGGCCGGTGTAAAAGTAACAGTGTAAAAGTAAGTAAAGGGCGCATGGGAGTCATCCCATGCGCCCTTTCTCTATCCAGGCGTCGTCAGAACGACGCCGTCAGGTTCACGAACAGCGAGCGGCCCGGTTCATTGTACGACTCGGCGCCCGTGCTGCCGTTGGTGCTGCGCCGGAACAGGCGTTCGTCGAACAGGTTGTTGATGCCGGTGCGCAGGTACAGCTTCGGCGTGAAGGCATAGCCGACGTTGGCGCCCACCACGGCATACGGCGCCAGCGTGTTGAGCGCCTCGCCGCTGGCTTGGGCCCCGGTACCGGTCAGGCGCCGCGGTTCCTGCTTGCCGTAATAGGAGACCGTCAACAGCGTCGTCAACCTGGCATTGACCTTCCAGTCCAGGGTCGAGTTCAGCGTGTATTCCGGAATGACCGACAGCGGCTCGCCATTGGTCTTGTTCTCGTTCTCGATCATATAGGTCAGGTTGTTGGTCAGCTTCAGGCGCGGACCGAACGGGATCGTCAGGTTGCCCTCGACGCCCTGCACCACCGCCTCCGGCGAGTTCTCCCACTGGAACAACCGGCCATTGGCCGAGGTGTTGCCGAGCAGGCGATCCATGCCGCCGGTGATCTTGTTCTTGTAGTCGTTATGGAAGTAGGCCAGGCTGGCCTCGTATCCACGGTCCTTCCAGCCGATGCCGATTTCCTTGTTGACCGAGGTTTCCGGCGCCAGGTTCTCGTTGCCGCGCACATAGCAGCCGCCGCCCAGGTTCGGGTTGTTGACCGGACAGCCGTTGCCGCGCGTGTAGTACAGGTAGTTCGGATTCGACTGGTACAGGTTCGGCGCCTTGAACGCGCGCGCCACGCCGCCGCGCAGGGTCCAGGTTGGACTCAAGGCATACGAGGCGTTCAGGCTCGGGCTCCAGTTGGTGCCGAACTGGCTGTGCTTGTCGAAGCGCAGGCCCGGGGTCACGGTGAATGCGGTGTTCACGCCGATATTGTCTTCGACGTAGACAGCATAGGTTTCGGCGCTCGAACGGCCATCGCGGTTGCCTTCCTGCATGCCGGGAATCGCGGTGGCGGCCTGCGTCATCGAATACGGGTCGTTGAGCTTTTCCTTGCGCGCCTCGAAGCCGGCGGTAAGCATCTGCGCCACCCCGCCAAAGTTGAGCGGCGTGCTGATCTCGCCGTTGGCGCCATAGGTTTCGAGTTCCGACGTCGATTTCTTCGTCGGGTCGCTGATGCTGCCTTCCGGCCCACCCGCCAGGCCTTCGTTCATGCGGGTGTTGTCGGTGCCTTCATAGGTCAGCCACAGGCGCGAGGTGGTGGCGCCCCACTTGCCGCGGTGGGTCAGCGCGGCGGTGCGGCGCAGCATGACGTTGGTTTCGGCGGCCGCATTGGCCAGCTCGCCCAGGATCGGGAAGCCGGCCGCATTCACGGCCCGGTCGCCGGCGTAGATATTGCCCTGGCGGCTGAAGTTGGATTCGAATTCCAGCACCTGGTCGGGCATGAAGTCCCAGCGCAGCAGGCCGCCGATGTCGCGGTTGCGCACGCCCTCGCGGCCGGCCGGCGGGATCGCGCCGTTGGCGGTATTGTCCGGCGTGGCGTTCAGCGCCAGCTCGTCGGCATCGGTCTTGTTGACGTTGCCGAATACGCGGAACGAGAGCTTGCCGGCCAGCGGACCGGACAGGTTGAAGCCGAGCCGCTTGCTGTTGCCCTCCTCGCCGTGCTCCGGCGCCAGCGCATAGGCGGTGACCGAACCGGTCAGATAGTCGCCCGGCGCCTTGGTGATGATGTTGATCACGCCGCCGGCGGCGCCGGACCCGTAGCGCGCCGCCGCCGGGCCGCGCAGCACTTCGATGCGCTCGACCGCTTCAGCCGGCACCCAGTTGGTGTCGCCACGCGTGTTGCGCTCGCCGCTGCGGCCCATGCGCACCGAGTTGCGCGAGCTGACCGGCTTGCCGTCGACCAGGATCAGGGTGTTTTCCGGGCCCATGCCGCGCAGGTCGATCTGGCGGTGGTTGCCGTATTGGCCGCTGGCGCTGTTGCCGGTCAGGTTCACGCCCGGCATGGTGCGGATCAGCTCGGCCAGATCATTCGCCGGCGGACGCGCTTCGATGTCTTCCGAGGTGATGACCGAGACGCCGATCGCCTGCTTGAGTTCTTCCTCGGCGGTGCCGACGATGTGCACCTGGTGCATCGGCTGGTTGGATTGCTGGGCCATGGCCGGCAAGCCAAGGAGCGCCAGTCCGACGGCGGCGGCGAGCGGCGTCATGCGGTTTGCTGTCAGTTTCATCCCTCTTGTTCCTGTTATTTGATTGTTCTGGACAAGCCGGAGCGCTCCGGCTCAATGCAATTGAGAATCATACTCATTTGCATTTCCAAAACTTTGTCAAATTGTGGCAAGAAGGTTGCCAGCCTTGCACTGGCTTAAGTTTTTAGCGATTCAGGAGTGGCTGAGGGCGTTCGACAGCAGCTTGGCCGTGATGTCGACGATCGGAATCACTCGTTCATAGGCCATCCGCGTCGGGCCGATCACGCCCAGGGTGCCGACGATGCGGCCGTCGACCGCATACGGCGCGGTCACCACGCTCATCTCGTCCATCGGCACCAGCTTCGATTCGCCGCCGATGAAGATCTGCACGCCGCCAGCCTTGCTCGAAACGTCGAGCAATTGCATCAAGCCGGTTTTTTGCTCGAACATCTCGAACATCTGGCGCAGCGAGCTCATATTGGATGACAGGTCGGACACCGACAGCAGGTTGCGCTCGCCGGCGATGACCATGTCGTCGCCCTCGGCCATCGCCTCGCTGCCAGCCTCGACCGCCGCCTGCATCAGGCGGCCCATATCGTCGCGCAATTGCTGCAGCTCTCCGCTCAAGCGCTTGCGCACCTCGTCGAAGGACAGCCCGGCGAAGTTCTGGTTCAGGTAATTGGCCGACTGGGTCAGTTGCGCCGGGGAATAATCCTTATCGAGCAGCAGCAGCCGGTTCTGGACGTCGCCGCGCGGATCGACGATCACCAGCAGGATGCGCTTTTCGCCCAGGCGCAGGAATTCGATCTGCTGGAAGACCGATTCGCGGCGTGGGCTCTGCACCACGCCGGCGAATTGCGACAGCGAGGACAGCATCTGCGCCGCGTTGGCGATCAGTTTCTGCGGTTGCAGGTTGGACAAGGGCTGCGGCAATCGCATGCGCTCGGCATCGACCGCCTTGTCGTCGATCGGCCCCACCGTCAGCAGGGTGTCGACGAACACGCGGTAGCCGCGCGGCGTCGGAATGCGGCCGGCCGAGGTGTGCGGACTGGCGACGAAGCCCATCTCCTCGAGGTCGGCCATGACGTTGCGGATCGTGGCTGGCGACAATTCCAGGCCCGACAGCTTGGACAGCGCGCGCGAGCCTACCGGCTGGCCGTCGGCGATATAACGCTCGACGAGGGCTTTGAGCAGGGTGTGGGCACGTTGGTCGAGTTGCATGATTCCGGGAAACGTTTAATGGCGCGCGTATTTAACGTGTGCATTATAGGCAGGTTGGGGCATGGCACGGGCAGCGCAAGGCTTGCTGTGACGCATGTCCAACGCTCGTGCTCGCGCTTCTACAAGGATTCAAGCCAGTCGAGCAGCGCGTCGAGACTGGCCACTTCGACGTCGGGCCGGACTTCATGGGCGAATTCGTTGACCTTGCCGGTCCGGTTCATCCAGGCCGCGCGCAGGCCGGCGCGCTGGGCGCCCTGCACGTCCAGCAACAGGTCGTCGCCCACGTACAGGGTCTCGCCAGGCAGGACGCCGAGCGCGGCGCAGCCGGCGAGGAAGATGCCGGGATCGGGCTTGGCGCGGCCATACTGCCGCGCCGCCACCGAAGCCTGGAAGTGGTGGGCCAGGCCGATGGTCTGCAGGTCGGCCACGCCATTGGTGACCGAGCCGACCAGGGCACGTCGCTTCAGGCGCTCGAGTCCGGGCACGACATCCTCGTAGGGCGTCACGGCATTGCGGGCGGCAAAGAAAACGGTCATCGCCAGCTCGACCTTGCCGGGATCCTCGCCCACCTGTTCGAAGGCGGCGACCAGGCCGGCATGGCGCAGCGCGCCCAGGTCGATCCCGAATTCGGGGCGCGCGGCCAGCAATTCCAGGCGCGCGGCGCGCAGGCTGTCGATCGTGAAGCGTTCGGCCACCCGCGGCGCGTGCTCGCCGAGCCAGGCATACAACAGTTTTTCGGCTTCCAGGATCACGGGCGCGATCGGCCACAGGGTATCGTCGAGGTCGAACAGGACGGCTTTCGGCCAGGGTTGGCGGGTCATCGGCTTCCAGACTAAGGGAGAAAAGGTGCGCCCCAAGCATAGCGACGCGCTACGCCGAACGCAATGCGCACGCCGTTTGCACCCTGGAATGTTGCCTTTGTTGAATTATGGTTACACCAAGATACAAAACCATATACGCCCGAAATGGACCAGCTGCTTGCCAAATGGACTAAAATGTTGAGCGATTTTTCTATTCTCACCGCGCAGCTGCGCTTTCCCGCTAGATTTTTTGGAGATGTTATGAAGAGTTCCTACCTGCGTGCCGGCGCGGCGCTGGCCTGCGCGGTCGCACTGTCTGCCTGCGGCGGCAGCGATGGCCAGCTGGTGCTGGGCGGTAGTTTTTCCGGTGTGACCAAAACCGGTCTGGTACTGACCAACGACGGCCAGGAAAAGGCGATCACGCCGCCGGCCGATGGCACCGGTGCGGCGACCTGGGCATTCGACAACCTGATCTCGACCGACGACCGCTATTCCGTCGAAATCAAATCCACGCCATCGAACGTCGAGCGCTGCGATATCCAGAATGCGAGTGGCCGCGCGGGCTATCACGTCTACACCGTCTACATCACGTGTACGCTCAAGCGCCACGCTCTCTCTGGCAGCGTCAGCAACCTGAAAGGTGAGCTGGTGCTGGTCAACGGTTCCGACCGTGTGGCACTCCAGGCCGGCGCCACCTCGTTCAAGATGGCCGATGTCGCCGAAGATTCGCCTTACGGTGTCACCATCCTGCAACAGCCTGCCAATCAGACTTGCACTGTCAACAACGGCAGCGGCACCGTGGGACCTGCCGACGTCACCAACGTGGCCGTCACCTGCACCCCTTAATTTTTCCTGGAGCGTTACGCATGAAGTCTTCCCTGATCCGTCCGGCCCTCGCGCTGGCGCTGGCCGCGGGCCTGGCCGGCTGTGGCGGCAGCGACAAAGCCGAGTTCGCCGTGAAAGGCACGATCTCCGGCATCGTCTATCCGGGCGCCGTCCTGACCACCAATGGCATGGACCTGCCGATCGACCCGCCTGCCAAGCCGGGCGACCCGGTCAACTTCGAGTTCCCGAACAAGCTCGAGTATGGTGACGTGTACAACGTCGTCTTCAAGTCGACGCCGCAATTCCAGCGCCAATGCGTTACGCCGGACAATACGATCCCGAACTTCAACGATACGGCGGGCCGGCTGGCGGAGATCAACGTCACCTACGTCTGCATCGTGAACAACTATCCGCTGAGCGGCAAGGTCAATGGCCTGACCGCCGACGGCCTGGTGCTGGCCAACGGCAGCACCGGCGGCGCGGGTACGGTAACGAAGCCGGCCGCCGGCGTTACGACGCCGATCGACTTCCAGCTGCCGAATGTCAGCTATGGCACGACCTATGGCGTGGTGGTGATTACCAACCCGACTGGCCAGGTCTGCACCGTGGTCAACGGCACTGGCGTCATGCCTGATGCAGAAGTGACCAATATCCAGGTCAACTGCGTCGCGGCGTAAGCCTGGCCAGATATACACAATTCTTATGTCGAGTATTTGAAAGGAAAATTGGATTTATATGCTGTCGCGCAGCATAATAACTCCTGTCTCCTCCAACTCTCCTCAGAAAAGAATTGGATTTCAGCCCGCTCCTTGAGCGGGCTTTTTTTTTGCCTGCCGCATCGGTACGGTGTGCCGGCGCTGCTCAGCGGGCGGCGCTGACCTTCACCACGGCGATCTTTTCCATGCCCACCGACACCTGCGACTGGTAAGCCTCGCTCGATCGCGCATTGGCGGCGACGGCGTAGCTGCTGAAGCCGGCGAGGATGGCGGCGGCGATGAAGATGGCTTCCATGTGCTTGAGGACGTTCATTTCTTGCTCCTGTGGGTCGGTTGAGGCGCCGGATCGGCTGTCCATGTGAGCACTATAGAAAATGGGGCCGCAGTTCTCCAGCGGGATGCGACAGACTGCGTAAAACGGCGACCAGGCGCCCGAAAATACGTGATAACCCGTATGCTGCGGCGCAGCAGGACGTGTTTGGACGCAAAAAAGCGCCGACGGGCGGCGCTGATGGGGGCAGATGATGCTGAACGCGTGGTCGGCGTAGCCGACCACCCTGGGTCAGGATACGGGGAGGTTGGCCAGCGCCACGTATTGTTCCAGGCTGACCGCTTCCGGACGCACGCCCGGATCGATGCCCGCCTCGACCAGCTGCGCTTCGGTGAACATGCCGGCCACGCAGTTGCGAATGACCTTGCGCCGCTGCGAGAAGGCCTTGGCCACCACCGCCTCCAGGCGCTTGCCGTCGCACGGCAACTGGCGCCGGGTCGGCACCATGCGCACGATGGCCGAGTCGACCTGCGGCGGCGGATCGAAGGCGGTCGGCGGCACGATGAACAGCATGGCCATGTCGTAGCGCCATTGCAGCATCACCGACAGGCGGCTGTAGGCCTTGGTGCCCGGCTCGGCCACCATGCGCTCGACCACTTCCTTTTGGAGCATGAAGTGCTGGTCCTCGACCAGATGGGCGAACTCGGCCAGGTGGAACAGCAGCGGGCTGGAAATGTTGTACGGGAGGTTGCCGACCACGCGCAGTTTTTGTCCCTCCAGCACCGGGATCGAACCGAAATCGAATTTGAGCGCGTCGCCCGAATGCACGCTGAGGCGCTCGCGCGGGTAGGCTTTTTCCAGGCGCGCCACCAGGTCGCGGTCGAGCTCGACGACGTGCATATGGTCGAGCGACTTGAGCAGCAGCGCCGTCATCGCCGCCAGGCCCGGGCCGATCTCGACCATCGTTTCACCGCGCCGCGGCGCAATGGCGTCGATGATATTGTTCAGGACATGGTCATCGGTCAGGAAGTTCTGGCCGAAGCGCTTGCGTGCGACGTGTTTCATGCTTGCTTTCTTGGTTATTCGGAAGTGGCCTGGCGGCGCGCGGCCACCATGTGCATGGCGGCGCGGATCGCCTCTTCCATGCTGCCGCAGTCGGCCAGGCCGAGGCCCTCGGCCGCCAGGTCGAGGGCGGTGCCGTGGTCGACCGAGGTGCGGATCAGGGGCAGGCCCAGGGTGACGTTGATGCCGCGCCCGAAGGTCGCGTGCTTCAGCACCGGCAAGCCCTGGTCGTGGTACATCGCCAGCACGCAATCCGCATCCTTCAGGTACTTGGGCTGGAACAGGGTGTCGGCCGGATACGGGCCGCGCGCATCGATGCCGCGGCTGCGGGCGGCCTCGAGCACCGGCGTGATGACGTCGATCTCTTCGCGGCCGAGATAGCCGTTTTCTCCGGCGTGCGGATTCAGGCCGGTGACCAGGATCACGGGCGCCGCGATGCCGAATTTGTCGCGCAGGTCGGCGTGCAGGATGTCCAGCACCTGGGTCAGGTTGTCGCGCGTGAGCGCGCCCGGCACATCCTTCAGCGGCAGGTGGGTGGTGGCCAGGGCGACGCGCAGGTAGGGCTGGTCATGTGCCGGCGCGCCGGCCAGCATCATGACCACCTTGGGCGTGCCGGTCTTCTCGGCCAGGTATTCGGTGTGTCCCGAAAACGCGATGCCGGCGTCGTTGATCGTGCTTTTTTGCAGCGGCGCGGTGACGATGGCGTCGAACCACCCACAGCCACAGCCTTCGATGGCCAGGTCCAGCGTGGCCAGCACGGCAAGACCATTCTCGGGATCGAGCCGGCCCGGCACCACGTGCGCCGCCAGCGGCACGTCGACCACCGCCAGGCGGTCGGCGCCGAAGTGCGGCAGGCCGCCGTTGCGCAAGGCCTGGGTCGACAGCGCCGACAGGCGGATAGCTGGATCGATATAGCTGGCCGTCATCGCCAGGAAGGCGGCGTCGCCGAGCAGCACGCAGTTGGCCTGCTCGCGCAGGGCCCAGGCGGCGCGGATCGCGATCTCGGGACCGATGCCGGCGGGCTCGCCGACTGTAATAGCGAGCACGGGCCTTGGGGATGCGGCCCCCCAATGCGCCAACGGGCGCCCGGGCGCCTGTGGCGCAACCATCTTGTTACTGCTCCTCGCGGAACTCGACGTAGGCGCGGTCGCGCACCTGGCGCATCCAGTCTTCCATCGCTTCCTGCATCTTGCGGTCGCGCAGCACCTGGCGCGCCACGTTACGCTCCTTCTGCTGGGTGACGTCTTCGCTCTTGCGTCCGATGACCTGGATCAGGTGGAAGCCGAACGGCGACTGGATGACGTCCGACACCTCGCCCGGCTTCAGGCCGTTCATCGCGGTCTCGAATTCCGGCACCGTGTCGCCCGGGTACAACCAGCCCAGGTCGCCGCCCTTCGAGGCCGAGCCGTCCTGCGAGTGCAGGCGCGCCAGGTCTTCGAAGGTGCCGGCATTGTTGTCCATTTTCTCTTTCAGTTCGAGCAGCTTGCGCTTGACCTCGCCCTCGGTCATGGTCGGGGTGACCTTGATCAGGATGTGGCGCGCGTGGGTCTGCTCGACCACCGACTTCTCGGTCTCGCCGCCCAGCGAGCGCTTGCCCGCCAGCTTGAGGATGTGGAAACCGACGTTGGTCTTGAGGATCGGCGTGACCTGGCCCGCTTCGAGCTTGCGCAGCTCGGTCGAGAACATCGGCGGCAGGCGGTCGGCGTCGCGCCAGCCGATCTCGCCACCCTTGAGCGCGTCGGGCGCGTCGGAATAGGTCGAGGCCATGCGCGCGAAGTCGGCGCCGGTGCGCAGCTGGCGCATCACTTCCTCGGCGCGCGCGGCGCGCGCGGCGATCTGCTCGGGCGAGGCATTCTCTGGCACGCGCACCAGGATCTGCGAGATGTCGACCTCGATGCGGTCGGCCTCGGCAGCCTTGGCGGCCGCCATATAGGTGTCGATCTCGGCCTCGGACACCTGGATCTTGCTGTCGACCTCGTGCTCGCGCAGGCGCTGCATCATGATCTCGTTGCGGATGTCTTCGCGGAACTGGGCGAACGGCATGCCCTCTTTTTCCATCTGGTTGCGCATGTCCTGCACCGACATCTTTTGGTTTTCGGCGATGCGGCCGATGGTGGCGTCCAGGGTGCGGTCGTCGACCTTGACGCCCATCTCTTTGGCCAGCTGCAGCTGGGCGCGTTCGACGATCATCGCCTCGAGCACCTGGCGCTCCATGGTGGCCGGGTCGGGCATCTGGGCGTTACGCGCCTTCATGTTCTGGCTGACCTGGGCCACGCGGCCGGCCACTTCGTTGCGGGTGATCACTTCGTCATTGACGACGACCTGGATCGAATCGATCACCTTGGCATTGGCCGATGCCGGCGGCAGGAAGCCGCCGCCGGTGGACGCCGGCGTTTCCGCCTTGGCGGCTGGCGTGGTGGCGGCCTGGGCCAGCGCCTGGCCGGCGGACAGCGCGCACAGCAGTGCTGCCGCCATCTGGAGGGACTGCAAACGGGTAGTACGCATCATCTGGAAAGCACTCATTTCAGGATAGTTCACATCAAGGACGAATTATGGACTGCTAGTCTGAACGCTTGCTTATGGACGTCCAATTCCGGTATTCAGTCGCGTATAGCCCGGGATGCTCTTGTTGAACGACTCGAGCGGATTACCCAGGCCCAGGCGCGACAAGCCATTGAGCTCGAGCTGGAAGAAGATCGGCGTCGACGTCTCTTGCGCCGCGGTCACGAAACGCTGCGCGCCCATCCGGAACACCCAGCAATCGGCCTTGTATTCGAGACCGATCAGGCTCTCGATCAGCTTGCCGCCGGTGGCCGGATTGACCTCCTGCCCCACCCCATACGAACGCAGCGCGTAGCTGACCCGGCCCACGCCATACCAGCGGCGGCCGATCGGCCACTGCGCCGACAGGTCGATATTGCGGAAGCTGTCACGCTGATAACGGTATTCGGCGTTCAACACCTTCATCGGCCCCGGACGCCACTGTACACCCACATTCGAGCTGTACAAACTGCTTCCGTTCGCATCGTATTGTACGCCGCTATCGAAGGTCCAGGACTCGGAAATGGTGCCGGCGGCGGCCAGCAGCAGGTCGGAACGGCTCTTGTGTTGTTCTTCGCCAGGGATGCGCACGCGCGGCTCTTCGAGATACAGGCGCTGGCCGAAGGCCAGGCGCAGGCGCTCGGCGCCGTCTTCCTGGATGAAGCGCGACACCAGGGCGGCCGTGACCTGGTTGGCGTCGGACACGCGGTCCAGGCCCACGTAGCGGTTCTCGGAGAACAGCTGGGCGTAGTTGAAGCCGGCGCGGCCGGTGTCGAACAGCGGCACGTCGTCCTGGTTCTCGTACGGCGTGTAGACATAGAACAGGCGCGGCTCGAGGGTCTGGGTGGCGGCGCCGCCGAACAGCGTGGTCTGGCGCTCGAACACCATGCCGCTGTCGAACGAGAAGGTCGGGATCGTGCGCGTCAGCTTGGTGTCCAGGCCGGCCCGGTCGATATGGTCCTGGATGTCGTACTTGGCCGCGTTGTACATCAGCTTGGGCGTGACGAACCAGCCCGGACGCACGATCGGATAGCTCACCTGGCCCTGCACCACGGCGCGGTTGCCGGTGACCAGGGTCGGGTGATCGAAGCGGGTCGCCTCGGCGTCGATCGACCAGTCGAAACCGGCCACGTCGTAGCGCGCGGCGCGGAAGTTAATCTGCGGCAGGCGGTCGTAGGGACGCGGCACCGTCAGGCTCGGATTGGTCGCGGCGGCCGGGTCCTGCAGCACCTGGTAGTTCTGGGCGCGCGCGGTCAGGCTCCAGAACTGGCCATAGTAATCGGTGCGCACCTCGCGCAGCAGCTGGCGCTCGGCGCTGGCGGCGACGGTGCGCGAGAAGTCGGACGGGTATTCGTCGTCCGAGGCGCCGTGCAGGTTCCAGCCGTACGACCAGTTCGGCTTGATCGACTGGCTGTGCAGCGAGTCGACGCGCCAGCGCGTGGTATTGGTCTCGCGGTCGTCCGGCAAGACCTCGACGTGGGTCTCGCCCTGGTAGGTGCTGCCCAGGTAGCGGCCGGTGGCGCCCATCTGGAAGCCGCGGTCGAACATCATGCGTGGATACAGCGTCAGGTCGCGGTTCGGGGCAATGTTGACGTAGTACGGCACCATCACCTCGGCCTTGCCCTGGGAGCCGAAGCCCACCGTGGGCGGTAGCCAGCCGGAGCGGCGCTGGCCCGACAGCGAGAACGACATCGCCGGGGTGCCGATGATCGGCACGTCCTTGAAATAGATGATGGTCTTGCCGGCGGTGCCGACGTCGCGGCCGTTGTCCAGGCGCAGGGTGCTCGACTTGAGATACCAGTCGGGATCGGGGCCTTCGCAGGTGCTGTACGTGCCGTTGCGCACCAGGGCCTGCTGCTCGCCCAGGAAGTCGATGCGGTCGGCCTGTCCCTGGCCATTGCTGTCGGCCAGGAAATAGGTCGGATTGAGCAGGTAGCCCTTGCCGGTCTCGAGGTTCAGTTGCAGCTCGTCGCCCTTGTAGCGGTCGCCGAAGCGCCACATGTTCACGTTGCCGGTGGCCGTGACTTCGTCCTCGACCCGCAGGTAGCAGGCGGTATCGGCGGTGATGCCGCTCTGGCCGCGCGTGATCTCGACGTTGCGGTTGAGGTCCAGCCGGCGGTCGGGACGGCCGCCGATCTCCTCGGCCTGGATAACGACGGGAAGTTCGTCTTCAGCTTGTGGCGCAGGGGGAACACTCTGTGCGAATGCCGGAACCGCGGTTGCGGAAACCAATGCATAGAGCGCGAGGACCTGCCGCGGTGGGAAAGGTTGGCTTGACGACCAGCTCATGGAAAATCGCAGCTCATGGAAAATCGGACGTGCACCATAAAGGGCGGTTTTTTTAGAATGAATCCCTTATTATATGGGAATTAGCTCAACCAACCGGATTCGTCAGGCCGCTTCATGTCATCTTTGTATCAAAATTCTTCCACTTCGGTCGGCGCCGCGCATGACACCGATCCGCGCCTGGCAAAGCTGAACGACTGGCTGGCCTCGACCGGCCTGGTGGAAGTCGGAAGCGGCCGTCCTGCCTCCGTCGATGCGAGCTTTCGCCGCTATTTCCGCTACGACGTCGTGCCCGCCATGCAGGACAAGCTGGGCGCGACCCTGGTCGCCATGGATGCGCCGCCGGAACGCGAAAACGTGCCGGCCTTCATTCACGTGCAGGGCCTGCTGTTCGACGCCGGCGTGACCGTGCCGGCAATTGCCGCGCGCAACGTCGAACAGGGCTTCCTGCTGCTGGGCGACCTGGGCGGCACCACCTACCTGGCGCGCCTCTCCAGCGACAACGCCGCGTTCATGTATTCGGACGCGGTCGACGCCCTGCTCAAGTTCCAGATGGCCAGCCAGCCTGGCGTGCTGCCCGAGTTCGACCGCGCCTTCATCCTGCGCGAACTGAACATCTTCCCGGAGTGGTACCTGAACCGCCACCTGGGCGTGACCCTGGACGCCAAGCAGCAGGCGCAGCTGGACAAGGTATTCGAGGCGATCGCCTCGAACGTGCTGGCGCAGCAGCAGGTGTTCATGCACCGCGATTTCCATTCGCGCAACCTGATGTTCCTCGACCAGGGCAACCCCGGCGTGCTCGATTTCCAGGACGCCGTGTACGGCCCGGTGACCTACGACCTGGCTTCGCTGCTGCGCGACGCCTATATCCAGTGGGACGAAGAGATCGTGCTGGACTGGGTGGTGCGCTACTGGCAGAGCGCCAAGGGGGCCGGCCTGCCGGTGAACCCGGACATCGACGCCTTCTACCGCGACTTCGAGTTCATGGCCATGCAGCGCCACCTGAAGATCCTCGGCATCTTCTGCCGCCTGAACTACCGCGACAACAAGTCGCACTACATGGGCGACCTGCCGACGGTGCTCGACTACGTGCGCAAGACCGCCAACCGCTACGCCGAACTCAAGCCGCTGCTGCGTCTGCTCGACGCCGTGGAAAACAAGGCGCCCCAAGTCGGCTACACCTTCTGAGGTCCAGCATGAAAGCGATGATTTTCGCCGCCGGCCGCGGCGAGCGCATGCGGCCCCTGACCGACAGCTGCCCCAAACCCTTGCTGAAAGTGCGCGGGCGGCCCCTGATCACCTGGCACGTGCTGAACCTGGTGCGCGCCGGGATCACCGACATCGTGATCAACCACTCCCATCTCGGGCACATGATCGAGGAAGAACTGGGCGACGGCAGCCGCTACGGCGCGCGCATCGTGTACTCGCACGAGCCGACGCCGCTCGAGACGGCGGGCGGCATCGTCAATGCGCTGCACCTGCTGGGCGACGAGCCGTTCCTGGCCGTGTCGGGCGACATCTATGCGCCCTACTTCGATTTCTCGCTGGCGCTCGACGCGCTCAAGGATATCGATGCGGTAGGCGTTCCCTACCCGGTCGACCGGCGCGACATCGCCTGGCTGTGGCTGACGCCGAACCCGTGGCACAACCCCGAGGGCGACTTCGCGCTCGACATGTACACGCTCAAGAACGACGGCGCCACCAAATGGAACTTCGCGGGCATCGGCGTGTACCGCGCCGAGATGTTCGACGGGCTCCGCGCCGGCGAATTCCTCAAGTTCGGCCCCCTGATGCGCAAGTTCATCGAACAGGGCCGCGTCGGCGGCGAGATCTACCAGGGCCAGTGGGTCAACGTCGGCACCGTGGGCCAGCTGGAAGAACTGAACGCGCCGCTGCGGGCGGCCAAGACGGCTTCATGATGCCGCATTGCGCTGCGCATGCGGCCCGGCGCGCGCAGCTGCTGGGCCGCATGCAGCCGGGCGCGGTCGCCGTGCTGGGCACCGCGTTGGCGGCGCCGCGCAACGGCGACAGCGACTACCCCTACCGCCACGACAGCCATTTCTATTACCTGACCGGGTTCGCCGAACCGGAAAGCTTCGTCGTGCTGGTCGCGGCCCGAGGAGAACTGCCGGCGCGCACGATCCTGTTCTGCCGCGAGAAGAATGTCGAGCGCGAGATCTGGGACGGTTTCCGCTTCGGCCCCGAAGCGGCGCGCGATGCCTTCGGCTTCGACGAGGCCTGGCCGATCGACGAACTCGACGCGCGCATGGCCGACGTGCTGGCCGATGCGCCGGCGCTGTACTACGCGCTGGGCCACGGCGCCGAACTCGACGCCCGAGTGGCCGGCTGGCTCAGGGCGGTGCGCGCACGCGGCCGCAGCGGCGTCGCCGCGCCGCAGACGATGCACTACCTGCTGGGCATGCTGGACGAGATGCGGCTCGTGAAGGACGAGCACGAAATCGCCCTGATGGCGCGCGCCGGCGCGATCTCGGGAGAGGCCCATGCGCGCGCGATGCGCGCCACCCGGCCCGGCATGTTCGAATACGAGATCGAGGCCGAGCTGCTGCACGAGTTCCGCCGCAACGGGGCGCAATTCCCGGCCTATCCCTCGATCGTCGCCTCCGGCCCGCAAGCCTGCGTGCTGCACTACAACGCCAACGACCGGCGTGTCGAAGACGGCGACCTGGTGCTGATCGACGCCGGCTGCGAGTTGGACGGCTACGCCAGCGACATCACGCGCACGTATCCGGCCAATGGCCGCTTCAGCGACGCCCAGCGCACCCTGTACGAACTGGTGCTGCGCGCCCAGGCCGCGGCGCTCGCGGCCATCCATCCAGGCCGGCCGTACAGCGCGATCCACGATGCGGCGGTGCGGGTGCTCACCGAAGGCATGCTCGACCTCGGCCTGCTCGACCGGAACAAGGTGGGCACGCTCGACGAGGCGATCGCCACGCGCGCCTACACGCAGTTCTATATGCACGGCACCGGCCACTGGCTGGGCATGGACGTGCACGACGTCGGCGCCTACCGCGACGTCACCTTGCCCGACAAGCCGTCGCGTCCCCTGCTGCCGGGAATGGCGCTGACGGTGGAGCCGGGCATCTATGTGCGGCCCGGCGAGGGCGTGCCGGAACGATTCTGGAACATCGGCATCCGGATCGAGGACGACGTGGTCGTGACCGACGCCGGCTGCCACATCCTGAGCGCCGACGCGCCGAAGGAAGTGGCGGATATTGAAGCTTTGATGCGGAAGCACTGATGCGGGAAACACGATGACGGAACAAACTCTGGATTTCGACGTGGCGATCTGCGGCGCCGGCCCGGTGGGCCTGGCGCTGGCCGCCTTCCTGGCGCGGCGCGGGGTGCCGGGTGCGCGCATCGCCCTGGTCGACGGCAAGTCGCTGGGCCAGGCGATCTCGGACCCGCGTTCGATCGCGCTGTCCTGGGGCAGCGTGCAACTGCTGGACGAAGTTGGCGCCTGGCCGCTGCCGGCCACGGCGATCCACCAGATCCACGTCTCGCGCCGTGGCCAGCTGGGCCGCAGCCTGATGGACCGGCGCGACCACGACGTCGAGGCGCTGGGCTACGTCACGCGCTACGGCGCCGTGGTCGACGCCCTGGCGCGGCGCGGCGAGGCGGCCGGCGTCGTCATGCTGCGTCCGGCGCGCGTGCAGGCGCTGGACGAAACCGCCGACGGTGCGCTGCTGGCGCTGGACGACGGCCGCACGGTGCGCGCCCAGGTGGCGGTCCAGGCCGAAGGCGGCATCTTCGGCCAGCAAGACGGTCGCGCCAGGAGCCGCGACTACGAACAGAGCGCCGTGATCGCGCGCGTGACCAGCGACGCGCCGATCGCGCACCGCGCTTTCGAGCGTTTCACCGACGAAGGCCCGCTGGCGCTGCTGCCGGAAGACGGTCCCGATGGCCACCAGTATGCGCTGGTGTGGTGCGTGCGTCCCGAGCGCGCCGGCACGATTCTCGACCTGGACGACACCCGATTCCTGCAACAACTTGGCGACGCCTTCGGCACGCGCCTTGGCACGTTCACGAAAGTCTCCTCGCGCGTCGCCTTCCCCCTCGGCCTGAACGCCGAAGCGCGCGCCACGGCGCGCACGGTCGCCATCGGCAATGCCGCGCAAACCCTGCACCCGGTCGCCGGGCAGGGCCTGAACCTGGGCCTGCGCGACGCCGCCGTCCTGGCGCGCCAGCTGGCGCGCGACGCCAGCCCGGCCGCGATCGAACGCTTCCAGGAAGAGCGCGCGCAAGACCGCAAGCTGACGATCGGCCTGACCGACACCATGGCCCGCGCCTTCACCGGCAGCAAGCCGCTGCAACCACTGCTGGGCCTGGGCCTGGCGGCGCTCGACCTGGCCAGGCCCGCGCGCATGCTCCTGGCCGACCTGATGATGTTCGGCCGCCGCTAACCGCTCCTGTCGGGTGGATGCGCGGCCCTGCCGCCGGCTGGCGGCAGGGCGCCGGGAGCGGCTTCGCTCCCGGTTCAAAAATTCCTGGTCAGAATTCCTGTGCGGTCGGTCGCAGCACGATTTCATTGATGTCGACGTCGGCCGGCTGCTCGATCGCGAAGGCGATCGCCCGCGCCACCGAAGCGGCCGGAATCGCTTGCCGGTAGAAGTCGAGCACGGTCTGGGTCGCGCCGCCCGTGGTGCTGTGCTTGAGATCGCTTTCCACGGCGCCGGGCTCGATCGAGGTGACGCGGACCTTGCTTCCGACTTCGTGGCGCAGACCTTCCGAGATGGCCCGGACCGCGAACTTGGTGCCCGAGTAGACCGTGCCGCCCGGCGAGAACACCTTGACCCCGGCGACCGAACTCAGATTGATGATGTGTCCGCTTTGCTGGGCCAGGAAGCGCGGCAGGGCCGCGGCGATCCCGTACAGGACGCCCTTGATGTTCACGTCGATCATGGCGTCCCATTCGTCGGTATTGACCTCGGCCATCGGACGAATCGGCATCAGGCCGGCGTTGTTGATCAGGACGTCGATCCGGCCGAAGTCGACGACCACGGCGGCCACGACCGCCTCCACCTGCTTCTTGTCGGTGACGTCGAGGACATAGCCCCTGGCCTCGCCGCCGGCGGCGGCGATCTCGGCGACGACGCCGTCGATCTTGTCCTTGCGGCGGGCCGCGACGGCGACCCGGGCGCCGCGTTCGGCGAGCAGGCGCGCAGCCTCCGCGCCGATGCCGGTGCCGCCGCCGGTGATCAAGACTACTTTGCCTTCGATTTGCTGGTTCATGTGCTGATTCATGCTGGTTCTCCTTGGTTGATGGTTTGCGCATGGCGCGGGTAATCGGTAAAGCCGGCCTCGCCGCCGCCGTACATGGTGGCGGCGTTGAGCGGATTGAGCGGCCAGCCCTGGGCGATGCGCTCGGGCAGGTCCGGGTTGGCGATGAAGGGGCGACCGAAAGCGATCAGGTCGGCCAGGCCGGCCTCGACCAGGCGCGCGCCCTTCTCGGCGGTATAGCGGCCGGCGTACAGGATCTTGCCGCTGAAGGCGGCGCGCACTGCTTGCCGGAACGAGAGCGGCAGGTCGGGCGCCCCGTCCCAGTCGGCCTCGGCGATCGACAGGTAGCCGACGCCGGCGCGTTCGAGCACCGCGATCGCTTCCAGATAGGTCTGGTGCGGATCGTCCTCGACCAGGCCGATGTAGACGCGTTCTTCGTCGGTGCCGGAAAACAGCGGCGCGAAGCGCACCCCGAGCCGGTCGGGTCCGACCACCTCGCCCACCGCCTGCACGATCTCGCGCAGGAAGCGCAGGCGGTTCTGCAGCGAGCCGCCGTATTCGTCGCTGCGGTGGTTAGAGTGGGCCGAGATGAATTGGTTGACCAGGTAGCCGTTGGCGGCATGGATCTCGACGCCGTCGAAGCCGGCGGCCAGCGCGTTGCGCGCCGCCTGGGCGTACAGGGCGACCAGCTCGCCGATCTCGGTCACGCTCAGCGCGCGCGGCACCGATGGCTCCACCAGCTCGCCGGCGCCGGGGCCGGTCTCGATGAAGACCTTGACCCCGGCGGCCCGGATGGCGGACGGCGCCACCGGCGCGCCGCCGTCGGGTTGCAGCGCGGCGTGCGAGACCCGGCCGACGTGCCACAGCTGGGCGAAGATGATGCCGCCCTCGGCATGCACGGCCTCGGTCACCTTGCGCCAGCCGGCGATGTGCGCGGCGTCATGGATACCCGGCGTCCAGGCGTAGCCCTTGCCGCGCGGCTCGATCTGCGTGCCTTCGGTGATGATCAGTCCGGCGCTGGCGCGCTGGCGGTAATAGCTCGCCATCAGGTCGTTGGCGACGTCGCCCGGCTGGGTGGAGCGCTGGCGGGTCAGGGGCGGCAGCACGATGCGGTTCTTCAGCGTATGGCGCCCGAGGGGCGCCGGCGTGAACAAGGATGGATGATGGGACATGGAGGAGTCTTTCGGTTCGGTGGCGGGCACAATCGGCTCGGCCTGGGTTACGGTCAGTTTATTCATGGGCTTGCTCCTGCAATTTATGGAGTAGACCAGTCGTCTAATCCTGGCGCCCAAAAAAGACGCTTCGCTGGAAGCGTCCGGTGCGACCCGCCTTCAGCGGGCCAGGCGCAGCAGGCGTTGTGTTGTTTCCATCGCGGCATCGAATGGCGATGCATCGCGCACGATCTTGACCATGACGCTGGCGCCGAGCCAGAGCTGGTACAGGGTTGCCGCCAACTGCGCGGGATCTGCCTGCGCCGCGAGCGAGCCATCGGCTGCGCCGCCTTCGATCGCCTGGGCCAGGCGGGTCACGATGCCGTCGGTACCTTGCTTGAGGGTCAGGCGCATCGGTTCCGACAGGTCCGCGACTTCCGCGCCCAGCTTGACTGCAAGGCACTTGCCCTGGCAATCGTAAAACGACTGGTTGGCGCGCCAGGACTCGAAGTACGCGACCAGGCGCTCCGCCATGGTCTTGTCGGCCTGCTGGAACATGCGGTCCATGTCGGCCAGGTAATCCTCGAAATACTTTGCCAGCAGCGCTTCGCCGAAGGCGTCCTTCGACCCGAAGTAATGATAGAAGGATCCCTTCGGCACACCCGCCGTGGCCAGGATCTCGTTCAAGCCGACCGCCGAGAAACCCTTGCCGGCCATGACGCGCTGCCCGACCGCGACAATATTGTCCCGGACGTCGGAAGAGTCATGTGTCGTTGTCTTGGCCATGACGTCACTATAGATCGAATTAGACCAGTCGTCTAGAACTTTCTCACATTATTTTTGTGGCCGGCGCCAGCACCGAGGGCGGGAATGGATGATCGGATCACTTCCTGGCCGGAAGTTGTCATTCCATTCCCGCGCCGCCCCCTTAGTCGATGGCCTTGACCATCGATTCGATGACCTTCTTGGCGTCGCCGAACACCATCATCGTGTTGGGCTGGTAGAACAGGTCGTTGTCCAGGCCGGCATAGCCGGAAGCCATCGAGCGCTTGTTGACGATGATGCTCTTGGCGCGGTAGGCCTCCAGGATCGGCATGCCGGCGATCGGCGATTTCGGGTCCTTCGCGGCCGGGTTCACCACGTCGTTGGCGCCCAGCACCAGCACCACGTCGGTCTGGCCGAATTCGCCGTTGATGTCTTCCATCTCGGCCACCTGGTCATAGGGCACCTCGGCCTCGGCCAGCAGCACGTTCATGTGGCCCGGCATGCGGCCGGCCACCGGGTGGATCGCATAGCGCACCGTCACGCCGCGCTCCGTGAGCTTGTCGACCAGCTCCTTGACCGTGTGCTGGGCGCGCGCCACCGCCAGGCCGTAGCCGGGGACGATGATCACCGACTCGGCGTTCTGCAGGATGAAGGCGGCGTCTTCGGCGGAACCGGATTTCACGGGACGCTGCTCTTTTTCGCCGCCGGCGTCGCTCACCGCCTCGCCGCCGAAGCCGCCCAGGATCACGTTGAAGAAGGAGCGGTTCATCGCCTTGCACATGATGTACGACAGGATCGCGCCGCTCGAGCCGACCAGCGAGCCGGCGATGATCAGCATCGAGTTGTTCAGCGAGAAGCCGATGCCGGCCGCCGCCCAGCCGGAATACGAGTTCAGCATCGACACCACCACCGGCATGTCGGCCCCGCCGATCGGGATGATGATCAGGACGCCCAGCACGAAGGCCAGCGCCGCCATCGCGATGAAGGGCGTCCAGGCCGGCGCCACGCCGTCGGCGAAGCAGAACATCAATCCGAGCGCCACGATCGCGATCGCCAGCACCAGGTTCAGGATGTGCTGCCCGACGAAACGCACCGGCGCCCCCTGGAACAGGCGGAATTTGTATTTGCCCGACAGCTTGCCGAAGGCGATCACCGAACCCGAGAAGGTCACCGCGCCGACGAAGGTGCCGATGAACAGCTCCAGCCGGTTGCCGAACGGAAGCGGCGTCTCACGGGTGGCGATATTGAAAGCCCAGGGCTCGGACACGGCGGCGATCGCGATGCACACCGCCGCCAGGCCGATCAGCGAGTGCATGGCCGCCACCAGCTCGGGCATCTTGGTCATCTCGACCTTCTTCGCGGCATAGGCGCCGATCGCGCCGCCGACCACGACGCCCAGCAGCACCAGGACGAAGCCCGAGCCGCGGCCCTGCCCCAGGCTGTCCTGCAGCTTGAGCATCAGCGCCACGGTAGTCACCACGGCGATCGCCATGCCGGCCATGCCGAAGGCGTTGCCGATGCGCGCGGTCGAGGGCGAAGACAGGCCCTTGAGCGCCTGGATGAAGCATACCGAGGCGACCAGGTAGAACAGGGTGACGACGTTCATGCTGATGGCGTTCATGCCTGCTTCTCCTCGATCTTCTCCTCGACCTTGCCCTCGACCGGCGCCTTCGCGGCCTTCGGCTCCTTCTTCTTGAACATCTCCAGCATGCGCTGGGTGACCAGGAAGCCGCCGAACACGTTCACCGCCGCCAGCGCCACCGCGACCGTGCCGGCCACGCGCCCGGTCAGGCCCTCGGTCAGGCCCGCGGCCAGCATGGCGCCGACGATCACGATCGCCGAAATCGCATTGGTGACCGCCATCAGCGGCGTGTGCAGCGCGGGGGTGACGGTCCAGACCACGTGGTAGCCGACGTAGATCGCCAGCACGAAGATGATCAGGTTGATGATGGTGTGGCTGATGTCCATGCCTAGTCTCCTGTCCTGTTCTGTTCTGGCCCGACTGAATCTACTTGCGCAACACGTCCCCGCCCGCGCACACCAGCGTCGCGGTCACGATCTCGTCCTCGCGGTCGATGAAGAAGCGGTCGTCCTTGTCGATCACGAGCTTGAGGAAGTCCAGCACGTTGCGCGCATACAGGGCCGACGCATCGGCCGGCACCAGCGCCGCCAGGTTCGGCTCGCCGATGATGTGCACCCCGTGCCTGATGACTGTCTTGCCCAGCTCCGTCAGCGGGCAGTTGCCGCCCTGGGCGATGGCCATGTCGACGATCACGGAGCCCGGCTTCATGGCGCGCACCGTCTCCTCGCCGATCAGGGTGGGCGCCTTGCGGCCCGGGATCAGGGCGGTGGTGACGACGATGTCGGCCAGTTTCGCGCGCTCGTGCACCAGCTCGGCCTGGCGCCGCATCCAGTCGGCCGGCATCGGCCGCGCATAGCCGCCGCTGCCCTGGGCGATCTCGCGTTCTTCACTGGTGAGATACGGCACGTCGATGAATTTGGCGCCGAGCGACTCCACCTGCTCCTTGACCGGAGGCCTCACGTCGGACGCCTCGATCACGGCGCCCAGGCGCTTGGCGGTGGCGATCGCCTGCAGCCCGGCCACGCCCACGCCCATGATCAGCACGCGCGCCGCCTTGACCGTGCCGGCCGCCGTCATCAGCATCGGCATGAAGCGTCCGTAGGTGTTGGCGGCCAGCAGGATGGCCTTGTAGCCGGCGATATTCGCCTGCGAAGAGAGCACGTCGAGCGACTGCGCGCGCGTGATGCGCGGCGCCGCTTCCAGCGCGAAGGCGGTGAGGCCGCTCGCGGCCAGCGCGGCGAGATTGTCGGCGTCGAAGGGATCGAGCATCCCGACCAGCACCGCGTCGCGCCGCATCAGGCCGCGTTCGGCGGCATCGGGGCTGCGCACCTTCAGGACGATGTCCGCGCCGAAGGCGGCGGCGCCGTCGACGATGCTGGCCCCGGCCGCTTCATAGGCGCTGTCGGGCGCCGCGGCATGCAGGCCGGCGCCGGACTGCACCAGGACCTGGTGTTTCGCGGCCAGCTTCTTGACGGTTTCAGGTGTTGCTGCAACACGTGTCTCGCCCGGCCTTGTCTCGGCCGGTATGCCTATCCTCATGGATTCCTCCGTACGTGGATGCGCCGGCTCCCAATCTATCACGTCTTTACAACAATTGCCCAAATATAAATTTCTTTTGGTGATAATGCTGTTGTGCTGAGCAAACACAAGGTAAGCAGTGTATTTGCGCGCATTTTTGCGACAGATCAAGCCCAATTAACGACAGGCAAGCACCGCAGGCGGGGCAAGGCTGAGCAGAGCAGGCCCGGCCCGAGGTAGAATACCGGCTCATTTTCAAGGACAGGCATGAGCGACATCTTCAAACCATCGGTTACCGTGGCTGCGATCATCGAGCACGAGGGCCGTTTCCTGCTGATCGAGGAAGAGACGAGCGAGGGCGTCAAGCTGAACCAGCCCGCCGGCCATCTCGACCCGCACGAATCGCTGGAGCAGGCGGTCGTGCGCGAAGCGCTCGAGGAAACCGCCCACGAGTTCATCCCGCGCACGCTGGTGGGCATGTACATGTCGCGCTACCACTCGAAGTCGCGCAATGCCGACGTCACCTACCTGCGCTTCACCTTCGCCGGCACAGTCGGCCGCAAGTTCGACCAGCCGCTCGACGAAGGCATCCTGCGCACCCTGTGGATGACGCGCGACGAGATCGCCGCCACCGCCGACCGCCACCGCAGCCCGATCGTGCTCCAGTGCGTGGACGACTATCTGGCCGGACGAAGCACGCCGCTGTCCCTGCTATACACCCATTCCTCGGTGTTCGAGGGCGGGATCTGAATTCAATACGGACGTAACATGAGCAAGAAAAAAGTCGTGATCGGGATGTCGGGCGGAGTCGACTCCTCGGTCGCGGCGTGGATGCTGAAAGAACAAGGCTACGACGTGGTCGGCCTGTTCATGAAGAACTGGGAAGACGACGACGACTCCGAATACTGCTCGACGCGCCAGGACTGGATCGACGCGGCCAGCGTGGCCGACGTGGTCGGGGTCGACATCGAGGCAGTCAACTTCGCCTCCGAATACAAGGACCGCGTGTTCGCAGAGTTCCTGCGCGAATACCAGGCCGGCCGCACGCCCAACCCGGACGTGCTGTGCAACGCCGAAATCAAGTTCAAGGCCTTCCTCGACCATGCGATGAAGCTGGGCGCCGACCTGATCGCGACCGGCCACTACGCGCGCGTGCGCCAGAACACCGGCAGCGGCAAGTTCGAGCTGCTCAAGGCGTTCGACGCCACCAAGGACCAGAGCTACTTCTTGCATCGCCTGAACCAGGCGCAGCTCTCGAAGTCGCTGTTCCCGCTGGGCGAGATCCCCAAGACCGAAGTGCGCAAGATCGCCGAAAAGCTGAAATTGCCGAATGCCGCCAAGAAGGATTCGACCGGCATTTGCTTCATCGGCGAGCGCCCGTTCCGCGACTTCCTGAACCGCTACCTGTCGTACAAGCCGGGCCCGATCAGGCTCGACGACGGCACCAAGGTCGGCGAGCACGTCGGCCTGTCGTTCTACACGCTGGGCCAGCGCAAGGGCATCGGCATCGGCGGCCTGAAGTCGCGCAAGAACGCGGACGGCACCAGCGAGCCATGGTTCGTGGCGCGCAAGGACATCGAGGCCAACACCCTGTACATCGTGCAGGGCCATGACCACCCATGGCTGCTGTCGAACCGCCTGGAAGCGGGCCAGGCCAGCTGGATCGCGGGCGAAGCCCCGGCGCCGCGCGAGCTGTCGGCCAAGACCCGTTATCGCCAGGCCGACGTGGCCTGCCGCGTGCTGGCCGAAGGCGACAGTAGATTCGTCCTCGATTTCAGCGATCCGCAATGGGCAGTCACGCCCGGCCAGTCGGCCGTGCTGTACGACGGCGACGTCTGCCTGGGCGGCGGCATCATCGACGCCCGCTCGGGCGTCGCGTAATCCTCAGCGAGCGCGCCCGGCCAGCCATTCGGCCAGCGCGCTCGGCGCCAGCGGGCGCGCATGCAGGTAACCCTGCACCTCGTCGCAGCCCGCCGCGCGCAGGAAGTCTTCCACTTCCACCGTCTCCACGCCTTCGCCCACCACCTTGTGGCCCAGGTCGTGCGACAGCTTGATCATCGTCCCTACCAGCGCGCGCCGGCGTTCGTCGTGGGCCAGGTTGCGCATGAAGCTCTGGTCGATCTTGACCACGTTCGCCGGCAGGCTTTGCAGGTAGGCCAGGCTGCTGTAGCCGGTGCCGAAGTCGTCGATCGCCAGCTGCACGCCGGCGCGCGCCAGGCGTTCCAGCGTGACCTGCGCCACCTTCGGATTACGCATCAGCGCGCTTTCGGTGAGTTCGATCGCCAGGCTGGACGCCGGCACGCGGTGGCGCGCCAGCAGCTTCAGCACGCGGTCGCAGAAATCCGGTTCTTCCAGGTTCACCGCCGACACGTTGACCGCCACCTGCAAGGCGACGCCGTCCTGGCGCCAGGCGGCCACCTGGCGCATCGCCGCGGCCAGCACCCATTCGGTGGTGGCGCGCGCCAGCGAGGTGCCTTCGATCACCGGGATGAATTCGCCCGGCGAGATGGCGCCTTTCTCGGGATGAGTCCAGCGCAGCAGCGCCTCGACGCTGGCGCAGGCGCCGTCCTTCAGGGCGACCTTGGGCTGGTACACCAGGTGCAGCTGGCTGCGGCTCTCGAGCGCGGCGCGGAAGGCGTTCACCAGCCAGAAGCGGCGCTGCAGGATGGCGTCGTGCTCGGACGAGAACACGCGCACGCAGCGCTCGGCGGCCAGGCCGTCGTGGGCGGCGCTGTGCATATTGCGCAGCAGGTCCAGGCCCTCGGTCTGGCCGACCGTGAACGGGGCGATGCCGACCGTGGTCGTGGTGATGAAGCGCGCCTGTCCATGACCGGAACGGGCGTCGAGCCAGGACTGCAGCTGGGCGCGGAAGGTCTCGAGCGAGACGCCGGGTGGCGCGAAGAAGGCGAACTGGGTGCTGGCGACATGGTAGATCTTGCCGGCGCCGCCCAGGCGCAGCAGCGGCACCGCGTCGCGCACCATCTCGTCGAGATAGCCGGACCCCATCACGCGCTGGGCGTCGCTCAGTTCCTGCGGGCTGGCCAGGCTGACCAGGGCCGCCAGCCGCATGTCGCCGGCCGGCCCGGCCAGCTCGAGGTCGGTGAAATCGCTGATGAACTGGTTGCGGTTGGGCAGGCCGCTGATCGGGTCGATCCGGCCCAGCGCGTGCTGCAGCTCGATCTGCGCCATCACCATCGTCGCCAGGTCTTGCAGCGCCTGGCTCTCGGCCGCCGTCACCTGGCGCGGCTCGGTGCCCAGCACGCACATCGCGCCCAGCGCAAAACCGTCGCTGGTCACGAGCGGTGCGCCGGCATAAAAGCGGATGCCGTCGGCGGCCAGCTTGCTGTCACGGAAATAGGCGTTTTCAAGCAGGTCGGGCACGACCAGCAGGTGGGCGGTATCGGCCACCTCCGCGCACGGCGCGCGCAGGCGCGGGATCGAATCATGCTCGACGCCGACCTTCGACTTGAACCACTGGCGGTCGCTGTCGGTCAGCGACACCGCCGCGATCGGCAGGTTGAACAGCTGGGCGGCCATGCGCGTGATGCGGTCGAAGGCCTCGCTGGGCGGCGTGTCCAACAGTTCCAGGCGGTGCAGGGCCTCGAGACGCGCCGCTTCTTGAGCAGAACAAGCAAATAGTGCCGGTTCGATAGGTGAATTCATGGGGGCCCTGACTGGTACGCACACGCGCAAAAAGTGACGAAATTGACGAAGTAGAAGCTATTGTTGCGAAAAAAATTCCATGAGTCAACAATTATCGGTAATCGGTCGTCATATTCGTTATTTTATGTTGCTTCGTGTAAAATTGAGCGATCAGAGCAATACAGCCTCCATGACGATGAAAACCGAGAACGACGATCCGATCCTGACCACACGCGACGCGGCGCGCCTGCTCGGCGTGGCGGTGAGCACTGCCCAGGTGTGGATGGAAGGCGGCGCGCTGCCGACCTGGAAAACGCCGGGCGGCCATCGCCGCGTGCATCTGAGCGAGGTGCATCGTTTGCTGCGCCAGCGCGAAGCGGACGCCGCCGCGGTGGACGCGTCCCCGCCGACCGGAGAATTCCTCCCCGCGCCCGCTCCCGCCTATCCGGCGCCGCGCAACGAAGCGCAGCGCCTGGCGGCGCTCGCCGCGACGAGGCTGATGGACTCGCCCCAGGAAGAAGTATTCGACCGCCTGACCTGGCTGGCCAGCCATGTGACCGATTGTCCGATGGCCCTGCTCACGCTTCTCTCTGGCCGGCGCCAGTGGTTCAAGTCGCGCATCGGCCTGGCGCAAAGCGAGACGCCGCGCGAGGTCGCTTTCTGCAGCCATACGATCATGCAGGACGCCGCCTTCGTGGTGCAGGACGCGGGCGCCGATCCGCGCTTCGCCGCCAATCCGCTGGTGACGGGCGAACCGCACATCCGCTTCTATGCCGGCTATCCGGTGCTGGACGCGCGCGGCATGGCGCTCGGCTCGCTGTGCGTGCTGGACCGCGAGCCGCGCCGCCTGCGCGAGCGCGAATTGCGCGCGCTGCGCGAACTGGCCGCGATCGCGTCCGACGAAATCGGGCGCCGCGGCTAGGAACCGTCAATCGGGCTTGGCGGCGGAAGCCTGCTGCTTCTTGACGAAGGCGATCACGGTATTGCGGATGGTCTTGAGCACGGTGTCGGCCTTGAACGGCTTGACGATGAAGCCGTGCACGCCGCGCGCCGCCGCCGACTGCACGGCCTGCGCGTCGAGCGTGCCCGAGACCAGGAAGATCAGGGTCTTGGGCAGCTCGGCGCGCAGCTGCTCGACCACGTTGTTGCCGTCCTCGACCTGCTCGCGCGCGATGCAGATCACGTGCGGACGGTGCTTGATCGCCAGGCCGTAGCCGAGCGCGCTGGTGTGGGTCGCGCCCACCACCTCGTAGCTGCCGTCGGCCAGCACGGTGCCCAGCATCGAACGCGACACCGCGTTTCCATCCACGATTACCGCCTTGAGCATCGCGTCGTTTTCCTTCTAATTCGATTCATAGGCCAGCATGTTCCAGGTCACGCCCAGGCGCACATCGAGCTTGAGCGACACCAGGCAACGCGAGATCTCGAGTATCTCACGCTCGGCGCGCAGCCTTTCTCCCAGCGGCGTCTTGAGGATGCCGGCGCCGGCAATGACGGCGTCGAGGCTGCCATAGGCATTGAGCAGGCGCGCGGCGGTCTTCATGCCGATCTTGGACACGCCCGGCACGCCGTCGGTCGGATCGCCCATCAGCGCCAGCAGGTCGTGCAGCAGCTCGGGCGCGACGCCGAAGCGCTGGCGCACCCAGGCGTCGTCGTGCCATTCGTTCTTGAAATGGTCCCACACCAGCGCGCCATGCGCGATCAGGGGGTGCAGGTCCTTGTCGGTGGTGGCGACGATGGCTTCGCCGCGTCCTTCCGACAGCCAGCGCATCACGCCGGTGGCGATCACGTCATCGGCCTCGACCTCGGGAATCGACACCACGTGCAGGCCCGCGGCGCGCAGGCGCTCGTGGAATTCGGGCAGCGCCGCGCGCAATTCATGGGGCATCGCCGCCCTGCCCTCGCGGTAGCGCGGATACAGCGCGTGGCGCCAGTTCTCGCCGCCATGGTCGAAGGCCGCCAGCACGTGGGTCGGCGCATGCGTCTCGAGCACGTTGCGAAACGACGAGAAGGCGTGGCGCAGCGCGATACTGGCCTTCAGGCTTGAATCGGGCTCGGGACTGGCCTCGTACACCCGGCGCACGATGTTCAGGCCGTCGATGGCGAGCAGCTTGGCCATGCTGGGACTCCGTCAGGCCTTTCCAATCTCGTACTTGCCGCCGCGCTCGAGCGCGCGCTGGTAGGCCGGCCGCGCGTGGATGCGCTCGAGGAAATCGCTCAGGTTCGGGTACTTGCCATCGAGTCCGCCGCGCGAGGCCGCCGCCTCCAGCGGGAAGCTGAGCTGGATGTCGGCCGCCGTGAACTCCTCGCCGGTGAACCAGGGATGCTTGCCCAGTTCCGCTTCCAGGTAGCCCAGGTGCAGCGCGATCTGCGGCAGCACGAAGCTGCCCTTGACCTTTTGCGCGATGCCGCGCGCGATCGGCTTGACGAAGAACGGCATCGGACTGTTCTCGACCTTGTCGAACACCAGCTTGAGCAGCAGCGGCGGCATCGCCGACCCCTCGGCATAGTGCAGGAAGTGGGTGTAGCGCAGGCGCGCCGGGGTGCCGGCCGCGGGCCGCAGTCGGCCCTCGCCATGGCGCTCGACCAGGTACTCGGCGATGGCGCCCGACTCGGCCACGACCAGGTCGCCGTCGGTAATCACCGGCGACTTGCCCAGCGGGTGCACCGCCTTCAGCTCGGGCGGGGCCAGCATGGTCCTGGGGTCGCGCTGGTAGCGCTTGATCTCGTACTCCAGGCCCAGCTCTTCCAGCAGCCACAGGATGCGCTGCGAGCGCGAATTGTTCAGGTGATGGACGACGATCATGGCGGCTCTGGGAGTGACGATGGGCGCTAGCTTAGCACTGTTGCGCCTTTGCCAAAAGGGCGTCGCCGCTCCGGCGGCATGGGCCCCGGCTGGGTGCGCCAGCGCACGACCGCGCGCCGCCGCGCCGTGTATCGTGGCAGGCATGAGCGGATCGACCTACATCGGCATCTCGGGCTGGCGCTACGTGCCGTGGCGCGGCAAGTTCTATCCGCCGGGGCTGGCCCAGCACCGCGAGCTCGAATACGCCGCGACCCAGCTGCCCAGCATCGAGATCAACGGCGCGTTCTACTCGCTGCAGCGGCCCGCGAGCTATGCCGCCTGGTACGCTGCCACGCCGCCCGGCTTCGTGTTCGCGGTCAAGGGCAACCGCTTCATCACCCATATGCTGCGCCTGCGCGACGTCGCCAAGCCGCTGGCCAATGTGCTGGCCTCGGGCATGTTCGAGCTGCGCGAGAAGCTCGGCCCCATGCTGTGGCAGTTCCCGCCCAACTTCGCCTTCGAGCCGGAACGCTTCGAGACGTTTCTCTCCTTGCTGCCGCATGATACCCATGCCGCGGCCGAACTGGCCAAGGGTCATGAGGCGCGCATGGAAGGCAGGGTCACGCTCGATCCCGGACCAAGGAGAGCGATGCGGCACGCGGTCGAGATCCGCCACGAGAGCTTTCGCGACCCCGCCTTCATCGCCCTGCTGCGCAAGCACAAGGTGGCGCTGGTGGTGGCCGACACCGCCGGGCGCTGGCCGCAGATCGAGGACGTGACGGCCGACTTCGTGTACGTGCGCCTGCATGGCGACAAGGAACTGTATGCGAGCGGCTACGACGACGATGCGATCGAGAACTGGGCAAGGAAGATCCGCGCCTGGCGCGATGGGGGACAACCGCAGGATGCCTGCCTGGCATCGAGCAAGGCGCCGCGCAAGCGCGGCAAGCGCGACGTCTACTGCTACTTCGACAACGACATCAAGGTGCATGCGCCGTTCGACGCGCAGCGCCTGATCGCGGCGCTGCGGGATTGAAGAGAAAACTCAGTGCTTCTGGTGCAGCCTGATCACGCGGTGCTTGCCGGGCGGATCCGGTTGCTTGGGTGTGCAACCGCTGCCGCAGCTGCCGCCGCCGCAACCGCCGCCGCCCGACTTGTCCAGCCAGCGCGCCAGGACGGACTTGCGACCGCCCCGGGTCAGGTGCATGACCAGGCGCGCGCGCAGGCCGGCCGACATGTATTTCGCGCCCAGGTACAGCGCGGAGGCAAGCACGATAACAATGACGGCCAATTCCTGCATATCAGGCTCCAGTGATGGCGAGGGTGACGCGGTAGACAATGAAGGCCGCCACGTAGGCCAGGCCGAACATGTAGCCGGCCATGATCCAGGCGTACTTGCGGCTGCCGGTTTCGCGGGCCACGGTGGCCAGGGTCGGCAGGCAGTGCGGCGCGTAGACGTACCAGGCCAGCAGCGCCAGGCCGGTGGCCAGCGACCACGATTGCGCGATCAGCGGCGCCAGCGTGTCGCCGACTTCGTCGCCGCCCGACAGCGCGTACACGGTGCCCAGCGCGCCGACCGCCACTTCGCGCGCGGCCATGCCCGGCACCAGCGCGATCGCGATCTGCCAGTTGAAGCCGATCGGCGCCAGGATCACTTCCAGCGCGCGGCCGATCATGCCGGCCACGCTGTAGTAGATCGGCGGCTCGGCCGCGCCTTCCGGCGCGCCCGGGAAGCTCGACAGCAGCCAGAGCAGGACCATCATGGTCAGGATCAGCGTGCCGACCCGCATCAGGAAGATCTTGGTGCGTTCCCACAGGCCCGAGGCCAGGGCGCTCAGCTGCGGCCAGTGGTAGGCCGGCAGTTCGAGCATCAGCGCGTGCTGCTTGTAGGTGCTGCGGCGCTTCATGAACCAGGCCACGCCCATCGCCGACAGGATGCCGGCCATGTACAGGATGAACAGCACCAGGCCCTGCAGGTTGAGGATGCCGGCCACGGTCTGGTCGGGGATGAAGGCCGCGATCAGCAGCGCATACACCGGCAGGCGCGCCGAGCATGTCATCAGGGGCGCGATCATGATCGTCACCAGGCGGTCGCGCGGATTCTGGATCGTGCGCGCGGCCATCACGCCGGGGATCGCGCAGGCGAACGAGGACAGCAGCGGCAGGAAGGCGCGCCCCGACAGGCCGACGCTGCCCATGATGCGGTCCAGCAGGAAGGCCGCGCGCGGCAGGTAGCCCACGTCTTCGAGCAGCAGGATGAAGAAGAACAGGATCAGGATCTGCGGCAGGAACACCAGCACGCTGCCGACGCCGGCGATGATGCCGTCCACGATCAGGCTGTGCAGGATGCCTTCGCCGAGCAGGTCGCCGACGAATCCGCCCAGGGCGCCGACGCCGGCCTCGATCATGTCCATCGGCGTGCCGGCCCAGCTGAACACGGCCTGGAAGATCAGGAACATCAGCGCGGCCAGGATGACCGGGCCCGCGATCGGATGCATCACGACGTTGTCGATCTTCTCGGTCAGGTTGCCGGTGTCCTTGGCGGTGGAGACGGCGGCGGCCAGGATGCGGCGCACCTCGCGCTGGGTCTCCTCGACCGGCACCGCGTCGATCGCCGACAGCGGATTGGCCTTGACCGGCGCGTCGAAGCGCATGCGATCCAGCTCGGCCAGCAGGGCCTGTTCGCCGCCCGACTGGATGGCGACGGTCTCCACCACCGGCATGCCCAGTTCCTGCGACAGCTTCGCGGTGTCGATCTCGATGCCCCGCTTCCTGGCGACGTCGACCATGTTCAGGGTCAGCACCATCGGCAGGCCGAGACGCTTGAGTTCCAGCACCAGGCGCAGGTTCAGGCGCAGATTGGTCGCGTTGACCACGCACAGCACCGCGTCCGGCGGCTGTTCTCCCGCGCGCAGGCCGGCCACCACGTCACGCGTGATGCCTTCGTCCGGCGTCTGCGCATTCAGGCTGTAGGCGCCCGGCAGGTCGAGCACGCGGAACGCCCGTCCGGCCGGCGACTTGAAGCTGCCTTCCTTGCGCTCGATGGTGACGCCGGCGTAGTTCGCGACCTTCTGGCGCGAGCCGGTGAGACGGTTGAAGAGCGCGGTCTTGCCGCAATTGGGATTGCCGAGCAGTGCGACCAGCGGGGTGCGGGCCGCCACTTGTTGTTCCATCACTCCCATGCGCTCAGTCCGCCTTGATCGAATTGATCGACACGAGCGCCGCTTCGAAGCGGCGCAGCGCGAAGGTCGACTCGCCGACCTTGACCGCCAGCGGACCGCCCAGCACCCGCTTGAGCACGCGGATGCGCTCGCCCGGCACGAAGCCCAGCTCCATCAGGCGGCGCTGAATGTCGACGCCGCCCTGCGCATGCGGCGCCAGCTGGACTACGGTGGCACTCTGGCCCGCTTTCAGCGAGTCGAGGGTGGACAGGGTGGGGGCTAGGGTCATGGCAGCTTCCAGATGGTTGTTGCGCTTATGAGACAGCGACAGGAATAATGCCGACATCATAGCGCTAAATGCGAATTATTTCTATTTGCAGCTTGTCATTGCCGGATCGAAAAGCTCAAAAATAGTGCACACGGCACGCAGAATTCGCTTGATTTCGCGGCCGAGTTTACAGAAAATAGCAACGCAAATGAGAATGATTCGCATTTTTGTAGCATAAACAGCAAGGGTAGTTTCGATGATCGTCTGTGTCTGCAACAACATCTCCGACCGTGAAATCCGCCAGGCGGCCGACCTGGGCATCTCCTCCATCGCAGAACTGCGCAAGGAACTGGGCGTCGGCACCATGTGCGGCAAGTGCGTCAGCTATGCGCGTGAAGTCCTGCACGAGCACATCGACAGCAAGACCACGATCACCGAAGTGCGCCGCATCCCGCAAGCGGCCTGAATTTCCGGATCTCCTCTCTCCTGCCCCGCCACGTCGCGGGGCTTCTTTCGTCCGCGGCCTGCGCTTAAAAAGTCGTTCATCGCGGCCGGCTATACTGGCCGGTCAACGACTCCCGGGTACGCCCCATGAACATCCTGCTCGTCGAGGACGACGCCATGCTGGCCGCCGCCATCCGCGAACGCGTGCCCAGATGTCCGAGCGCATCGCCGGCCTGGATGCCGGCGCCGACGACTACCTGGTGAAACCCGTCGAATTCAGCGAGCTGTGGGCGCGCATGCGCGCCGTGACCCGGCGCAGCGTAGGCAAGACGGTGCCGACGCTCGCCTGCCGCAACGTGGTGCGGGACGTGGCACGCCAGGCCGTCACCTGCGACGGCCAGCCGGTGACCTTGAACGCCTGCGACTACCGCACCCTGCTCGCCTTCATGGAGCGGCCCGGCCACATCATCGCGCGCAGCCACCCAGGCGTCGCGCGAGACGGCGGCCAGGGCCCGCGACAGGTCGGTCACGGTGACGCCCAGCGCCGCCATCGCCGCCGGATCGACCTCCACCCGCACCTCGCGCTCCACGCCGCCCATCAAGACGCGGCAGGGTGGCGTCGAAGCGCGCCAGCAGCGCGCCGCCGCCGTGCCTGCGCCGATGGCGAAAAGACGCCGGGTGGGTGTGTGGAAAAGAAACCTGGGACGTGGAGGCATCGGCGACATGGACGCGGGAATACGGATGACGCCGGCCGCAATTGACGGGCGTATCGCGGCGAACCATGGAAGGGCGAATCATGCCAAGCAACGATTAATGGTTTTTTAATGGATGAGGGATGATAAAAACAGATGCGCACGATGAAATGAGAAGCGCTTTCATTTTCATTTTCGCGGTAGCGAGAAGCGTTTTCAACATGGAGTGAGAACGGTTTCTATTACGGCGTATTTCGTGGCTTTTTCTTCGATTTAATGCGCTTTTTTCGCGAAATTTCTCTCTTTTGAGGGCATATCGTGACGGCTTGTTTGCTATCATGGAGCCCATTCAAAATCACCAGGGGCACTCCAAATGAAAGGCGATCAAAACGTCATCCGTCTGCTGAACGCACAGCTGACCAATGAACTCACCGCAATCAATCAGTATTTCCTGCATGCGCGCATGTACCGCCATTGGGGCCTGGAAAAACTGGGCAAGAAAGAATACGAAGAATCGATCGGCGAAATGAAGCACGCCGACAAGCTGATCGACCGCATCCTGATGCTGGACGGCCTGCCGAACCTGCAGGCGCTGCACAAGCTGCTGATCGGCGAATCGACCCAGGAAATGCTGGAATGCGACCTGAAGCTGGAACGCGCCGCGCAAGTGACCGTCAAGGAAGGCATCGCCGCCTGCGAAGCGGCCGCCGATTACGTGTCGCGCGACCTGTTCCTGGAAATCCTGGAAGACACCGAAGAACACATCGAGTGGCTGGAAACCCAGCTCGACCTGATCGTCAAGGTCGGCATCCAGAATTACCTGCAAAGCCAGATCGCTTCGTGATCACGGCGTGATCGCGTCGTGATCAACCGAGGGCCGACTTGCGCCGGCCCTTTTGCATTGCGCGCCATCCGGCCCGGTCTTCAGCGCCAGCGCGTCATCCACTTGTCGTAGAACCCCATATCCCTCGGCACCGCGCCGGGAATCGCGCAGATCGCGCCGGCGAATTCGTTCGCGCGCGACAAGGCGGTTTCCAGCGGCCAGCCACGCATCCGTCCCAGCAGGAAGATCGCCGCGAAGGCGTCGCCCGCCCCCACCGTATCGATCACGAACGGCGGCGCGGGATGGTCGCGCTGGGTCAGGACCCGGCCCTCGCTGTCGAAGTACACCGAGCCGCGGTGACCCAGGGTGACGATCAGGGCGTCGAGCGAGAACATCTTGAGCAATGCCTGGCACGAGGCATGCACCTCGCCGGCCGCCAGCGGCGGATCGTCGGGCTTGATCTGGAAGTACCAGCCGAACAGCGCCTGCAATTCTTCTTCGTTGACCTTGACGATGTTCGCCGCCTGCAGCGAGCGGGTGACGCCGCGCTCGTCGTACTGGCCGTCGCGCAGGTTCAGGTCGAGGAAGCGCACAGCCGTGCCGGCGGCGCCATCCAGTACGGCGCTCAAAGCGCCGCGCGACACCTCATGGCGCTGGGCCAGCATGCCGAAATAGACGATGCCCGGCGTGACGCTGTCGACGCTCGCCACCGCAGCGGCGCGGTCGATGAAGTCGTAGGCCTGGTTGGGCAGGATCGTGAAACGGTGGCCGCGCGGGCCGCGCTCGACCAGCACGCGGCCGGTTTCCTCGAGCGGGTCGAGCTGCAGCCCGGCCTCGCTCATGGCGAAGCGCTCGAACTCGGCGCGCACCAGCTGGCCGCTCTTGTCGTCGCCGATGCGGGTGATGCTGAGCACCGGCGCCATGAAGGCGGCCAGGTGGCGCGCCACGTTGAACGGCGCCCCGCCGACGACCTGCTCGGCCTGAAAATCGTCGACCAGCGCTTCGCCGAACACCACGGCGGTGGACATGCCCGGCGTGCCGCTCATGCGAGGAAGGGGACGGTGTCCTTGAACGACTGGCGCTCGGACAGCTTGTCGAACAGGCGGGCCAGGTTCGGGTAGTCGCCGCGCCAGTCGATGTCGGGGAAGCGGAAGGCGATCCAGCCCAGGGCGCAGCCGACGGCGACGTCGGCCAGCGAATAGTGGTTGCCGGCGCTGAAAGCCGACTCGCCGAGGCGCTCGGACATCACGCGCAGGCCGGCGTGCACCTTGCCCCACTGGCGGGCTATCCATTCGGGGCTTTGCTGGGCTTCGGGGCGCAGGGTGGTTTCCAGGCGCACCAGCACGGCCGCATCGAGCACGCCGTCGGCCAGGGCTTCCCAGACCTTGACCTCGGCCCGGTCGCGCCCGTTCGGCGGCAGCAGCTTGCAGACCGGAGTGAGCGTGTCGAGGTATTCGGCGATCACGCGCGAGTCGTACAGGGTGCTGCCGTCTTCCATCACCAGGCATGGAACCTTGCCCAGCGGATTCGTCTGCTGGATGGTGGTGTCGGCGGCCCAGACGTTCTCCTGGATGAAGGAATAGTCGAGCTTTTTATCCGCCATCACGACACGGACCTTGCGGACGTAGGGGCTGGTGACAGAACCGATGAGTTTCATGGGAGGTCGCAGTTGGGAATCGAAGCCCAGTATAGCATCGGGCCCTGCCGCAAAACCTGCGCTGTCGCCGCCCCAACACACTCCCGCACCGCGGCATGCGCAAGGGTTCGCCGCCCGTCCGGTGGTAAAATCCGCGTTTTTGACCGGACCGCCCGCCATGACCTCTACCGCCCTGTCCCCCGCAGTTTCCCCGACATTGTCGGCCCTGTCCCCGCTCGACGGCCGTTACGCTTCGAAAACCGACAAGCTGCGCCCGATCCTGTCGGAAACGGGTTTCATGCACCACCGCGTGAAGGTCGAGATCGCGTGGCTGCAGGCACTGTCGCAGGCTGGCTTTGCCGAGATCAAGCCGTTTTCAAGCGAAGCGATCGCTCACCTCGACAAGATGGCCTCCGAGTTCGGCGAAAAGGATGCCGCGCGCATCAAGGAAATCGAGGCGGTCACCAACCATGACGTCAAGGCGGTCGAATACTGGCTCAAGGAGCAGGTCAAGGACGTGCCTGAACTGGTCGCGGCCAGCGAGTTCATCCACTTCGCCTGCACCTCGGAAGACATCAACAACACCTCGCACGGCATGATGCTGAAAAGCGCGCGCGACGGCGTGCTGCTGCCGGCCCTGCAGGCCATCATCGCGAAACTGACCGAGATCGCCCACGCCAACGCGGCGCTGCCGATGCTGTCGCGCACCCATGGCCAGACCGCCAGCCCGACGACGCTCGGCAAGGAATTCGCCAACGTGGTCGCGCGCCTGCAGCGCGCGGTCAAGCGCATCGCCGACGTCGAAATCCTGGGCAAGATGAATGGCGCGGTCGGCAACTACAACGCGCACCTGTCGGCCTATCCCGAATTCGACTGGCCGGCCTTCTCGAAGAACGTGATCGAACAGCGCCTGGGCCTGACCTTCAATCCGTACACCATCCAGATCGAGCCGCACGACTACATGGCCGAGATGTTCGACGCCATCGCGCGCACCAACACCATCCTGCTCGACCTGAACCGCGACATCTGGACCTACGTCTCGCTGGGCTACTTCAAGCAGAAACTGAAGGCGGGCGAGATCGGTTCGTCGACCATGCCGCACAAGGTCAACCCGATCGACTTCGAGAACTCGGAAGGCAACCTGGGCCTGGCCAATTCGGTGCTGCGCCACATGGCCGACAAGCTGCCGGTCTCGCGCATGCAGCGCGACCTGACCGATTCGACGGTGCTGCGCAATATCGGCGTCGGCTTCGGCTACGCCCTGCTGGCCTATGACAGCTGCCTGCGCGGCCTGAACAAGCTCGAGGTGAACGCCGCCCGCCTGGAGCAGGACCTGGACGCGAACTGGGAAGTGCTGGCCGAGCCGGTGCAGACCGTGATGCGCCGCTACGGCATCGCCAACCCCTACGAGCAGCTGAAGGAACTCACCCGCGGCAAGGGCATCACCCGCGACGCGCTGCGCGAGTTCATCGAGACCCTGGCCGTGCCGCAGGAAGCCAAGGACCTGATGCTGGCGATGACGCCGGCGAACTACACCGGCCTGGCGGCGAAGCTGGCGGCCGACATCTAAGCCGTATCATGCGATGCCGCCGCTCCGGCGGCATCGCCTCAGTAATCCCACCTCAGCTTGACCCCCACCCGGCGCTCGAACTGCGCGCGGTACATCGCCGTGCCGAACTCGGTGTGCCCGCCATTCAGGTTTTCTCCATACACCGACAGCGCCAGGCCCGGCCGCAGGCGCCAGCCGAAGCGCGCGTCCAGCGCCGTATACGCAGGCACGCCGACCGCCGCCAGCTCGGCCACCCGGCGCAGGCTGACGTCGATCTCGCGCGCATCGTCGATGTTGTAGCTCGAACGCAGTTGCAGGGTGTACGTGGGGTCGCGCCGCGCCGCCAGCACGCTGCCAATGTCGTTGCTTTCCGGCTTGGTGTACAGGCGCTGGTGCAGCGCCGTCCAGCCGGCCGACAGGCGCCAGCGCGGCATGGCCTGCCAGCTGCCCCAGGCTTCCACGCCCGTGCCATAGCCTTCCATCAGGCTGGCGAACACCAGGTAAGTGCGGGTCGGGTCGAATTCTTGCGTGCGCAAGTGCTCGTAGTCGTGGTGGAACAGCGTGACGGAATACGACAGCGCCGGCGCCGGCTGGCCGCGGTAGCCGAGCTCGACGACGCGCGCCACTTCGCTGCGCACCTGCGACCCGCCCTGCAGGATGTAAGGCGGCTGGCCGGGCACCCAGGCATCGACGTCCAGGCGCGACGGCGCGCGCACCGTGCGCGCCAGGGCCGCCCACAGCGCATGCTGCGGCGACAGCCGCCATGACAGCCGCGCGCTGGGCAGGAACTCGGTGCCCGTGTAATGGTTGTACTCGGCCCGCCCGCCCAGCACCAGGCGCCAGTCGTCGCGTAGCAGGATCTCGTCCTGCACGAACAGGCTGCCCCAGCGTTGGGTGGTGCGCGCCGGCAAGAAAGCGACGTAGGGGCTGTTGTCGACCCGGTCGCGCGAATGCCGGTAGTTGGCGCCCCAGACGACGCCATGGCGGCCGTGCGCCGGCAGCGTGTGCTGGAACTGCAGGTCGGCGGTGGTGAGGCGCTCGGCGAACAAGGGCGGCGCCTCGCGCAGCGTGTGGTCGAGATAGGCCTGCACGTCGACGCTGCCGCCATCGTCCAGCACCCGCTGCCAGCGCGCCGTGAGGTTGGCGCCATCCGAATGCACCCGGCCGAAGCGGTTCGGTCCGCCCGGGGTGGCGATCTCGCCCGGCGCCGGCTGGTCGAGCCGGCCCTGGTAGACATTCCCCCGCACCGTGAAGCGGTCGGCGCCCCGCTCCCAGTCGGCGCGCACGCCGGCCATGGCGCGGCGATAGCCGTCGTCGATGCTCCCGCCGACGCCATCGCCGTCGGCGCGGCGCGTGAACTTGCCGAAGGCGCGCCAGGCGACGCCGTCCCCGCTGGCGCCGCCCTGGCGGAAGGCGGCGCCGGCGTCGCCGTCGTCGGCGCCGTGCGCCGCCACCATTGCGCCCTGCGTATCGCGCGCGGAGCGGGTGGTGATGTTGATGACGCCGTTGACCGCGTTCAGGCCCCACAGCACCCCGCCCGGCCCGCTGACCACCTCGATGCGCTCGACGTCTTCGAGCAGCACGTCCTGCGCGTCCCAGAACACGCCCGAGAACAGCGGCGTGTACACCGAGCGGCCGTCGATCAGCACCAGCAGCTTGTTCGACACCGCGCTGCCGCCGCTGTTGAGCCCGCGCGCGCTGATGGAATAGGCATAGCCGTTGATGCGCGCCACGTGCAGGTTGGGCGCCAGGCGCAGCGCCTCGGGCAGCGAATCGGCGCCGGAGCGGCGGATGTCGTCGGCCGTGATCACGAACACGGCCGCCGGCGCATCCTGCAGGCGCTCGGGCCGCTTCGAGACCGAGGTGACCTGGATATTGGCCAGCTCCTCGATCGACAGGTCGGCCAGGTCTTGCATCTGCCCGCCAGGCGCCGCCGTGGCGGGCAATGCCAGGCAGGCGGCTGTGCCCGTGGCCAACACAAGGTTCCGACAGCAATAAGTGATAAACACGCTCATGACCGGATTTTACATTCTGCCGAGCCGTATGGTGCATGTTTTACAAGTCCGTGCTAGTGTTTGCGACAGAAATTCAGGCTCTGCAGCACAGTGACCGTCTTTTTTGCTATAGTTGGTTAGTTCTAACTCGTACTAGTTACCTAGAGACAACATGCGCCGCTATACGATGCCCGCAATCGTGCTGCACTGGCTGATCGCCATCGCCATCATCGGCACGTTCACGCTCGGCCTGGTCATGACCGACATCCAGGGCATCAGCATGGCCAAGATCCGCTACACCAACTGGCATAAATGGGCCGGCGTCACCGTGCTCGGCCTGGCCGCGCTGCGCCTCCTGTGGCGCCTGTTCAACCATCCGCCGCAATACGCCGACCAGATGCCTGCATGGCAGCGCGGCGCCGCCCACGGCCTGCACGTCCTGCTGTACGTGCTGATGTTCGCGGTGCCGCTGTCGGGGTACTTCTTCAGCCTGGCGGCCGGCTTCCCGGTGGTGTATTTCGGCGAAATCCCGCTGCCGGTGCTGATCGGGCCCGATCCCGAGCTGCGCGCCGTGCTGCGCGGCGTGCACTACTGGCTCAATATGCTGCTGGCCGGCCTGGTCGCCCTGCACGTGCTGGCCGCGTTCAAGCACCTGCTGGTCGACCGCGACGGCGTGATGCAGCGCATGCTCCCCATCCCTACCCCGAAGGAAAAACGATGAAACCATTCAAGGCCCTGCTGGTGGCGACCCTGGTCGGCGCCAGCGCGATCGCCGCCGCCGTCCCGCTCAAGACCGATCCGGCCAGGAGCAGCGTCTCGGCCGTGTTCAAGCAGATGAACGTGCCGGTGGAAGCGCCGTTCCGCAGCTTCAGCGCCGCCATCGACTACGACGCGGCCAAGCCGGCCGCCTCGAAGGCGAACGTCGAGATCAATACCGCCAGCTTCGACATCGGCGACCCGATGTACAACAAGGAAGTCGCCAAGAAGGAATGGTTCAATTCGGCGCAATTCCCGAAGGCCAGCTTCGTGTCCACCAGCATCGTGCCAAGCGGCGCCGGCAAGCTGAACGTGTCGGGCAAGCTGACCCTGAAGGGCAAGACCGCGGACGTCACCTTCCCGCTGGCGGTCAAGGCCGAAGGCGGCAAACAGGTATTCGAAGGACAACTGCCGATCAAGCGGCTGGCCTTCAACATCGGCGAAGGCGAGTGGAAGGACACGAGCATGGTCGCCGATGAAGTCGTCATCAAGTTCCGCGTCACCGCGGCGCCTTAAACTTCACCACCACACCTATCAAAGGGACATCACCACATGAAGATCAAGCACCTGATCGCGGCCGCCGCCGCCCTCGCCGCCAGCACCGCCTTCGCCGCGCCGGTCACCTATGACATCGAACCGAACCACACCTATCCGAGCTTCGAAGCCGACCACATGGGCCTGTCGGTATGGCGCGGCAAGTTCAACAAGTCGAGCGGCAGCGTGACCCTCGACCGCGAAGCCAAGACCGGCTCGCTGGACATCACCGTCGACATCAACAGCATCGACTTCGGCCACGAAAAGATGAACGAGCACGCCAAGAAGCCGGACATCTTCGACGCCGCCAAATACCCGACCGCGACCTTCAAGTCGAAGTCGATCAAGTACACCGGCGACGTGCCGACCTCGGTCGACGGCGAGCTGACCCTGCACGGCGTGACCAAGCCGCTGACCCTGCAGATCAACAAGTTCAAGTGCATCATGCACCCGATGCTCAAGAAGGAAGCCTGCGGCGCCGACGTGGTGGGCACCTTCAAGCGCGACGACTTCGGCATCAGCTTCGGCCTGCCGAACTTCTCGCCGGAAGTGAAGCTGGCGATCCAGGTCGAAGCCGTCAAGCGCTGATCATTAGGTAAACGCTAGCTGTAAACAACGTCGTCCCCGCGAAGGCGGGGACCCAAGTGCTGCATGCGTCGTCGATACGCTTGCAAACTTAGGTCCCCGCCTGCGCGGGGACGACGTGCTTCTAGCGGTGCTTCTTACCGAGGCAATTAACGCCCGTCGCGGTCGAAATCGCCCGGAATCGCGCGCTCGACGCGGTGCCAGCCGGCGCGGGTGGCCGACTTGGCCTGCTCCCACTTCAGCCGCGAGTTGCCCTTCGAGCGTTCCCACTCGCCGGCCAGGTGGCTTTCGTTGGCGTCATAGCCGCCATCGTACTTGCCATAGCTGTTGTAGCCCAGCGCATAGGCCGGCGCGTAGTCGTCGTAGGTGTAGCCCGGCGAGTAATAAGGCTGGGTCTGGTACTGGGTGCGCCAGTACTCGTTTTCCTCGTGCGGATTGACCATGTGGCCGACGCCCTTGCCGGCCGCGCCGCCCGCCAGGCCGCCGATCGCCGCGCCCGCCGCCACGCCCAGCGGGCCGGCCGCGGCGCCGATGATCGCGCCCGCGGTGGCGCCGCCACCGGCGCCCACGCCCTGCGCCAGGTTGTGGTCATGCAGTTCGTCGGTGGCCTTCGGATTGACGACCTCGCCGGCGCCACGGCCGGCCGCGCCGCCAGCCAGGCCGCCGACCACGGCGCCCGCCGCCATCCCGATCGGGCCGCCCACGGCGCCGACCGCCGCACCGGCGGCTGCACCGGTGCCGGCGCCCACGCCCTTGGCCAGGTGGTGTTCGGCCAGGTCGTCGCCGGCCTTCGGATTGACCACTTCGCCCACGCCCTTGCCGGCGATGCCGCCCGCCACGCCGCCGACCACGGCGCCGGTCACGGTGCCGATCGGACCGGCCACGGTGCCGACCGTGGCGCCCAGCGCCGCGCCGCCCGCGATGCCCAGGCCGGCGCCGATCACGTGCGAGCCGCCCTGCTTGGTCCACGATTCCTGGATGTGGGCCGCGTCTTCGTCGGAGCGGGTATGCACGCCCATCACGATGCCGCCGTTCTTGATGCCTTCTTCATAGTGCTTGGCGCGTTCTTCGGGGATGCCGGCGCCGATCAGCGCGCCGATCAGGCCACCCGTGATGCCGCCCGCGCCGGCGCCGGCCAGGGCCGCCGCCAATGGACCGGCGACGACCACGCCCAGGCCCGGCAGCACCAGGGTGGTGCCGACCGCTGCGATACCGGCCAGCACGGCGCCGATGGTGCCGCCAATGCCGGCGCCGATGCCGGCGCCTTCGGCCGCCTTGCTGCCCAGTTCCGTATCTTTATCGGCGAAGTGGGTCTGGCGGGTGGTGTCGGACATCATCAGGTTGACGTCGTCGCGGGTATAGCCGCGATCGGACACGGTGCCATAGGCGCGCTCGGCGCTGGCGCGGTCCGGGAACAGGCCCGTGACCATGCGCTGGTTCTGGTTCTGACGAGTGGTGTCGTAGCTGCTCATGACGAATCCTTTCTGGTAGTTGGGGTGGCCAGGCGCTGTGAAGCGGCGCTGCCAGGGACATCCACCTTATGCCGCTCGTCTTTATGGCTCTGTTCGTTCACGCACGCTTGCGCGCTGACCCGCCGCATTCCCCAGTGGAGCCTGGCCGACAACGGACCGGTGCATGAACAGCGATGCAAAAACGCTATCTAACGTGAGTTGCCGCACCGACCTGATGGGGGAGCATCTCTAGACTTTTTCCCATGGTCACGGCAATTGTTGGGCCTGGAGGTATGTCTTTTTACTTGAGGAGGAAGCAACCATGTTATTCATCATCTGGATCGTCGTCGGCGGCATCCTGGGCTGGCTTGCCAGCATGGTCATGAAAACCGACGCAGAGCAAGGCATCATTCTTAACGTTGTCGTAGGTATCGTTGGCGCCTTCCTGGGCGGCTGGCTGCTGTCGCCGCTGTTCGGCACCGGCACCATCAACTCGGACGACTTCAGTGTCGCTTCGCTCCTGGTCTCGTTCCTGGGCGCGGTCATCCTGCTGGCCATCGTGAATCTGCTGCGTCGCGGTCGCGTTCGTTAATGAGTGCGAAACACCGCTCCTAAAAACCAACGCCACGCGCGTTGGTTTTTTTTCCTTCGTGGTTTTATTGATGAGCCCAAAAATGTTCTGGACAGTGTTGATCACGATCGCCGCCACGCTGGTGCTCGGTGTGCTGGCGCTGAATTTCATGCCGAGCGAGAAACAGATCGAGCGGCAACTGACACGGCAGTACGACACCCACGACCCGCAATTTCGCCGCTCGATGGGTGTGCTGCTCGGTCCCCCTATACTTGAAGGAAACAAGGTCGAGGCCCTGATCAATGGCGACCAGATCTTCCCCGCCATGCTGGCCGCGATCCGCCAGGCGGAAAAGTCGATCAACCTGGAAACCTATATCTACTGGTCGGAATCGATCGGCAAGGAATTTTCCGAGGCGCTGTCCGAGCGCGCCCGCGCCGGCGTGAAGGTCCATGTCATGCTCGACTTCATGGGCAGCATGAAGATGGACAATGCGCTGGTGGATGACATGAAGAAGGCCGGCGTGCGCGTGCAGCGCTATCACAAGCCGGTCTGGTGGAAGCTGGCGCGCATGAACAACCGCACCCACCGCAAGCTGCTGGTCATCGACGGCAAGATCGGTTTTACCGGCGGGGTCGGCATTGCCGACCAGTGGCGCGGCAATGCAGAAGACGAGAATCACTGGCGCGACAGCCACTTCAGGATCGAAGGCCCGGTGGTTGGCCAGATCCAGGCGGTGTTCAACGACAACTGGACCAAGGCTACCGGCACGGTGCTCGATGGTCCCGACTACTTCCCGGCCCTGGAGCCGAAAGGCACGATGCCGGCCCAGATGTTCTCGAGCTCGCCGACCGGCGGCAGCGAGAGCATGCACCTGATGTACCTGATGTCGATCACCGCCGCGCGCGAGACGATCGACCTGTCGGCGGCCTACTTCGTGCCGGACGACCTGACCATCCGCACCCTGATCGCGGCCGCGAAACGCGGCGTGCGGGTGCGCCTGATCACGCCGGGCCCGATCATCGATTCCGACCTGGTGAAAGCCGCCTCGCGCGACCGCTGGCCCGAGCTGCTCGACGCCGGCGTGCAGATCTCGGAATACAAGCCGACCATGTACCACGTCAAGACGCTGATCGTCGACAAACTGCTGGTATCTGTCGGTTCGACCAATTTCGACAACCGCTCGTTCAGCATCAACGACGAGGCCAACCTGAACGTGCTGGACGAAGGCTTCGCGGCGCAGATGAGCGAGATCTACGAACAGGACTGGGCGCGCGCCACGCCGGTGACCGAACACAAGTTCGCACAGCGCCCGTGGTGGCAGCGCATGAGCACCTGGGCGGTGTCGCTGATCGACAAGCAGCTGTAGTAAACACGGCGAAACGAGGCTAAAACGGAATTTGCTTGCGCGGCCGAAATAGCGGTTGACGATCCTGCATGGGATTACCATACTCATGGACGCTCCAGAACCTGTTTCGGCAGGTGGGGGGAAGCTGATGGCGATGCATGGCAAGTGTGGGCAAGGCGCGAGGAGGCCGCATGGCGGCGCCATGCAACGACGAGCAACGCCGCCCACGCTTGCCAGGCGCGCCAGCAGCGACTCCTACCTACCGAGACAGGTTCTTAGTTCATGAGTTTCCCTTCCCAACCAGATCACACGCGCATGAAACAGACTCTTCTCTCGCTCGCCATCCTGAGCAGCTTCGCCGCCCACGCGGACGAAGGCATGTGGATGCCGCAACAGCTGCCACAAGTGGCCAAGCAACTGAAAGCCGCCGGCCTCAAGCTGGATCCAGCCAACCTGACCAAGCTGACCGAGTTCCCGATGGGCGCCATCGTCAGCCTGGGCGGCTGCTCGGCTTCCTTCGTGTCGCCGCAAGGCCTGGTGGTCACCAACCACCACTGCGTCTACAACAGCATCGCCGTCAATTCGACGCCGGAGCGCGACCTGCTGAAGAACGGCTTCCTGGCCAAGACCATGGCCGAGGAACTGCCGGCATCGCCAGGCAGCCGCATCTTCGTCACCGACGAAGTCACCAACGTCAGCAACCAGGTCATCACCCCTGAAGTCGCCAAGCTGACCGGCAAGGCCCGCATCGACGCCATCGAGAAGAACCAGAAGACCCTGGTGGCGGCCTGCGAACAGGATGCCGGCTACCGCTGCACCGTGGCCAGCTTCTACGGCGGCCTGGAGTTCTACCGCCTGAAGCAGCTCGAGATCCGCGACGTGCGCCTGGTGCACGCGCCGGCCGACGGCGTGGGCAAGTTCGGCGGCGACACCGACAACTGGATGTGGCCGCGCCACACCGGCGACTACGGCTTCTACCGCGCCTACGTCAGCAAGGACGGCAAATCGGCCGAGTTCTCGAAGGACAACGTGCCGTACAAGCCGAAGCACGTCATCAAGCTGGCGCAGGACCACGCCAAGGAAGGCGACTTCGTGATGGTGCTGGGCTACCCTGGCCGCACCAACCGCCACCGCCTGCCGTCCGAAGTGGCCTTCACCTTCGACTGGAACTACCCGGCCTTCGTGCAAGCATCTAGCGAGACCCTGGCCATCATCGACCGCGAAACCAGGAACGACCCGGCCGCGCGCCTGAAATACGCCGGCCAGATCGCCGGCGTGAACAACTACTACAAGAACCGCAAGGGCATGCTGGTCTCGTACCAGAACAGCGACTTCTTGCAGCGCAAGACCGCCGAGCACAATGCGCTCAAGGCCTGGGTAAACGCCGATGCGGCGCGCAAGGCCCAATACGGCGCCGACATCGAAGCGGCCGAAAAGCTGATCGCCGAACGCGACGCCGGCACCAGGAAAGGCTTCTTCCTGACCTACGCGCAGCCGAAGTTCCTGAGCTCGGCGCGCACGTTGTACCGCCTGGCCAACGAGCGCGCCAAGCCGGACACCGAGCGCAAGACCGGCTACCAGGACCGCGACCTGCCGCGCCTGACCTCGGTCATCGAAGGCCAGGACCGCACCTACGACGAAAAAGTCGACAAGGCGCTGGTGCTGAACTTCCTGAAGCAGTACAACGCGCAGCCGGCCGCCGAGCATGACGCGGCCTTCGACGCCGCCCTCGGCATCAAGCCGGGCATGAGCGAAGCCGAACTGAAGTCGGCGCTGGACCGCATCTATGCCGGTTCCAAGCTGGCCAGCAAGGAAGAGCGCACCGCGTGGCTCAAGAAATCGCCGGCCGAGTTCAAGGCCTCGAACGACAGCTTCATCAAGGCCGCGGTCGCGATGTACGACGCCGACATCAAGGACGAGGAAAAAGGCGAGGAAGCCGCCGGCAAGATCCAGCAAGCCTACGGCAACTACATGAAGGCCAAGATCGCCTACATGAACAGCCGTGGACAGGCGGTCTACCCGGACGCCAATTCCACGCTGCGTGTTACCTTCGGCAAGATCGCCGGCCGTGACGTGGGCGCCGACGGCACCACCGGCTGGACCGCCTTCACCACCGTGGCCGGCGTGACCGCCAAACACACCGGCGAAGGCGAGTTCGATGCGCCGGACAACCAGCTGGCCGCGATCCAGGCGAAGAACTTCGGCAAGTATGCCGATCCGAAGCTCAAGACCCTGCCGGTCAACTTCCTGGCGACGCTGGACATCACCGGCGGCAACTCGGGTTCGGCCGCGCTGAACGCCAAGGGCGAGCTGATCGGCCTGGCCTTCGACGGCACCCTGGATTCGATCATCTCGGACTGGGACTTCAACAAGGCCATGACCCGCTCGATCCAGGTCGACACCCGCTACATGCTGTGGAATATGAAGGAAGTCGACAAGGCGGATAATCTGCTGAAAGAGATGAACGCGCTGTAATCGTTCTTTCTTCCTTCAAGGGCCGCGTCACCGCAAGGGGCGCGGCCTTTTTCATGGCGTTTCGCGCAGTCCATTCCGCCGTTTCGCCCGCCTGTCGCGCACGCCGCGACGCGCCGCGGGCCGCTCGCTACACTCGGTTCAAACAGTTTCGGGAGAGCGAGATGAAGAACACCCTGGTGTGCTGCCTGGCCGCGCTGGGCATGCTGTGCGCGGACGCCTCGGCACAGGACAGTAGCGATGCGAAGCGGCTGGCCGGCGCCCGCGCCGCGGTCGAAGACCTGCAGCGCATCGTGGCGCCGCACGGCGTGCAGGAATCCTATACAACCCGCATCGGCGGCATCGACCAATGGATCAATGTGCGCGGGCAGGACCGCGCCAATCCGATGATCCTGTTCGTGCACGGCGGCCCGGCTTCACCCATCACGCCGACCATGTGGCAGTTCCAGCGCCCGATCGAGGAGTTCTTCACGGTCGCCAACTACGACCAGCGCGGCGCCGGCAAGAGCTATGGCGAGACCGATCCCGCCATCGTGGGCGAGACGATCCGCATCGAGCGCTACGTCGACGACCTGATCGAGGTGGCCGAACACCTGCGCGGGCGCTACGGCCAGCAGAAGCTGGTGCTGATGGCGCACAGCTGGGGCACCGTGATCTCGATGGCGGCGTCGTTGAAACGCCCCGACCTGTTCCACGCCTACGTCGGCATCGGCCAGGTGATCAGCGTGCGCGAGAATGAACGCATCAGCTTCGAATATGCGCTGGAGCAGGCGCGCATCCACGACGACAGGCAAGCGTTGAAGGAGCTGCAGGCGATCGCCCCCTACCCCGGCAAGCGGCCGATCACGCGCGAGCGCATCGTCGCCGCGCGCAAGTGGCCGCAGCACTACGGCGGCCTGTCGGCCTGGCGCAGCGAATCGACCTATTTCTTCAAGGGCCCGCTGCTTTCGCCCGACTACACGATGGAGCAGGTCAAGGCCATCGACGCCGGCAGCCTGCTCACGCTGGGCCGGCTGCTGCCCGAATTCGTCGAGGTCGATTATTCAAGCGTGAAAGCGTTTCCGATCCCGGTCGTGATGTTCCTGGGCCGGCACGACTACACGACGCCGACCGCGCCGCTTGAGTCCTGGCTGGCGCAGGTGAAGGCGCCGTCGAAGCGCGCGGTCTGGTTCGAGCGTTCGGCCCACATGGCGCCGTGGGAAGAACCGGGCAAGACCCTGGTCAGCCTGTTGGAATACGTGCGGCCGCTGGTGAAGTAGAGGCCATCATCGCGGCCAGCTCGGACACGATCTGCTGGCCCAGCTGGTAGATGTGGAAGCCGTCGACGAAGCCGTGGTGGGCCTGCACCGAGAACGGCAGCACGAGCTTGCCGTCCGCCCCGTCGCGGAAGCGTCCCCAGGCCAACGAGGGAATATCGGAGCGGCCGACGCGGGTGGTCGGATGCTGGATCGCCGTGAACTCGAGCCACGGGATGCAGGTGACGAACACCTGGTCCTTGGCCTCGCGCGGCGACAGCGTGGCGTAGCGCTGGTTCAGCCCGGTCATGTTCGACGCGGCAATGCCGGCCGCACGGCCGCGCGCGACGAATTCGCGCAGGTCATCCGACCAGTCGAAGGTCGCGAAATTGAGGTCGTCGTCGAGGTTCTTGACGGTGAACGACGGGATCAGGCGCTCGATGCGGATCACTTCGTCGTCGTGGATGCGATAACGGAAGTTCTCGATCTTCAGGACCGAGCGCAGCACCGCGCACAGCAGCACGTGGAACGGCGCCAGGTCCTGCTGCTTGCACCACGGGCGAAAGTCCGGCAGCTCGAGCGGAAAGCACAGGTTGACCGACGGGCTGTCCATGCCGTCGAACAGCGCGAAACGGTCGCGCCGTCGTTCGAACTTGTTCATCCTACTTTGCCTTGTTCAGGCGGCTGTTGCGCATGCCGTATCCGAAATAGGCCACGACCGCCACTGCCATCCAGATGAAGAACACCCGGAAGGTCGCGGGCGACAGGTCTTTCATGATGTACAGGCAGGCCAGCACCGACAGGCCCGGGATCACGTAGGGGCCGAACGGCACGCGGAAGCCCGGCGGCGCGTCCGCGCCCTGGCGCTTGCGGATCACCGGCACCGCGATCGAGACCACCATGAAGGCGGTCAGGGTGCCCATGCTCACCATATCCCACAGGAAGGTGGAGTCGACGCTGCCGGCCACCAGGCCCACCACCACGCACACGATGATGGTGTTCTTCACCGGCGCCTGGGTGCGCGCGCTCACCTTCTGGAACACTTGCGGGATCAGGCCGTCGCGGCTGATCGCGTACAGGATGCGGGTCTGGCCGTAGATCGTCACCAGGGTCACCGAGAACACCGAGACCACGGCGCCGGCCGACAGCACCAGCGCCGGCCAGGCCTGGCCGGTCACGTTCTGCAGGATCACCGACAGGCCGGCCTGCTGGCCTTCGAACATATGGGCCGGCTGGGCGCCCATGGCGGCCACCGCGACCAGCATGTAGAACACGGTCACGATGATCAGCGCGGCCAGGATCCCGATCGGCACGTTGCGGCGCGGGTCCTTCACTTCTTCGCCGGCGGTGGCGATGGTGTCCAGGCCGATGAAGGAGAAGAACACGGTGCCGGCGGCGGCGGTCACGCCGGCCATGCCGGCATAGCCCGAGGCCTCGTTCATATTGAAGAAGGGCTGGAAGTTGTTGGCGTCGAATCCGGTGAAGGCGATCGCGGCGAAGAACACCAGGATCGCCAGCTTGATGATCACCATGATGGCGTTGGTGGTGGCCGACTCCCTGGCGCCGCGCACCAGCAGGAAGCCGCACATGATCACCAGGAGGATCGGCGGCAGGTTGATGTTCCCCGGATGGAAGGTCACGTTATGGTGGTCCGAGACGAACATCGGCGAGCGCAGTTGCTCCGGTATCTGCCAGCCGAACGCGTTCATCAAGAAGTTGTTCAGGTAGTCGGACCAGCCGATCGAGGTCGCGCTGGCCGCCAGCCCGTATTCGAGCAGCAGGCAGGCGGCGACGATGAAGGCCGCGAATTCGCCGACGGTGGCGTAGGCGAAGGAATACGAGGAGCCCGAGGCCGGCACGCGGCCGGCCAGTTCGGCGTAGCACAGCGCGGTCAGGCCGGCGGTCAGCGCCGCCAGCAGGAACGACAGCACGACCGCAGGGCCGGCCTTCGGCACCGCTTCGACCATCGTGAAGAAGATGCCGGTGCCGATCGTGGCGCCGACGCCGATCATGGTCAGGGGGAACAGGCCGAGCGAACGATGCAGGCCGGGCACGGCGCCGGCGACGCCGACGCTGGCGGTTTCCTCGTGATGGCGTGCTGCCGATTTGGTACGTAACAGCTTCTGGCCCAGGGTCTGGTTCACGGCGAGTCCTTCGATGCGCGGTAGTGATCGCGGCGACGGCCGCAGCTCAACAGTCTCAAAAACGAAGTTGCGATTATAGGTGAGTCCGCCTCCCTCGCAATAATTAGTTTAAACAAGGAGTTTAAATAAGCTGCATTTGCAGAGCATCTTTGATAGAATTCTTCCGTCGACTTGCCGTTGCCCGCACGCGAAGACCCACAGGCGGGCTTTTTTCAGCCTTCAAACATGCGTTTAAATTGCATCTATTAAGGAACTTCCATGATTTCCGCCGCTTCCCGCCCCTATATCGACGCTTCGGTTCCCGTCCTGCGCCAGCACGGTCCTGCCATCACGACCACCTTCTACGCCAGTATGTTCAAGGCCCACCCGGAACTGCGCCAGCTGTTCAATATGGGTAACCAGGCCAGCGGCGTGCAGCAGCAGTCGCTCGCCTCGGCGCTGTTCGCCTATGCCGCCAACATCGACAACGCCGCCGCCCTCGGTCCGGTGGTCAGCCGCATCGTGCACAAGCACGTCTCGGTCGGCCTGACCGCCGACAAGTACCCGATCGTCGGCTTCCACCTGCTGGGCGCGATCAAGTCGACCCTGGGCGACGCCGCCGTCGAACCGTTGATGAAAGCCTGGGAAGAAGCCTATGGCTCGCTGGCCAAGGTCTTCATCGACGCCGAAGCCAGAATGTATGCCGACGCCGGCATCGAGCCTGGCCATCTGCGTCCGATGCGCGTGACGGAAGTGGTACGCGAAAGCGAGAACGTGCTGTCGATCCGCTTCGTGCCGCAGGATGGCGGGCCGCTGCCGCCGTTCAAGGCCGGCCAGTACGTGAGCGTGGAAGCGATCTTCGACGACGGGTTCAGGCAGCTGCGCCAGTACAGCCTGTCGGATGCGCATGGCGTCGATTCGATGCGCATCTCGGTCAAGCGCGAGGAAGGCAAGGCCGACATCCCGGCCGGCGCCGTGTCGAACTGGCTGCACAGTAAGGTGAAAGTGGGCGACATCCTGCAGGTCAGCTACCCGTTCGGCGACTTCCTGCCGGATACCGAGTCCGACGAGCCGGTGGTGCTGCTCTCGGCCGGCGTGGGCATCACGCCGATGATCGGCGCGCTGAACCGCATCGCCCTGGTCAATCCGCAGCGCCGCGTGATCTTCGCGCACGCCGCGCGCTGCGCCGCACACCATCCGCACCAGGCCGACGTCGCGGCGGCCCGGGCGCGCATGCCGAACCTGGAAGTGGTGACCTTCCATGAAGAGGGCGACGCTCCCGGCACCCTGCCCGGCTTCATGGACCTGGCGCGCCTGCCGGCGTGGCCGCGCAGCGAGACCAATGTCTATATGTGCGGCCCGCTGCCGTTCATGCAGGCGCAGTGGAATGCGCTGCTGGAAGACGGCGCCCCGGCCGAACGCCTGCACCGCGAAGTGTTCGGCCCGGACCTGCTGGACAACCTGATCTGATCAATCCAGCAGGTGCACCCGGTCGCCGGTGATGCTGCGCTGGGCCGGGTGGCCATACACGCGGATGCCGCCCGAGCCCGAGGTGCGGGCGAACAGCGACTGTTTCACCGTGGCGCGGATGCCACCCGAACCGCTGGCGCCGAGGTCGGCGTCCTCGGTTTTCAGGTCGGCCAGGTCGACGCTGGCCGAGCCGCTCACGCGGGCGCTCAGCGAGCGCACCGCGCCGCTGGCGTCAAGCGAGCTCGATCCGCTCAGATCCAGGCGCGCATGATCCCCCTTTACCTGCCCCAGGCGCATGCGGCTCGATCCCGACAGGGTCGCGTCGATGCCGTCGCTCTGCAGCCGGCTCGCGTCGAGCAGGCCCGAGCCGCTGGAGCGCGCATTCAGGTTGCCGACCTTGCCGCTCAGGCGCACTTCGGACGAACCGCTCTTGCGTACGTCGAGCGGCGTTCCAGCCAGATCGCTCACTTCGACGCGGGTCGCGCCGGAAGCGCGCACCTCGGAAAGGCGCGGCACGGTGTACACGATGCGCAACGGAGTCTTGCTGCGCAGGCTTTTTTCGGAATAGATGCGCAGGGTGTCGCCCTCGGTCTCGGTGCGGATCAGCGGCAGCAGGTTGCTATCCGCCTCGACCACCAGCGACGGCGCCGGGCCGACACGTACCTCGACCGGCAGCGAGCCGCTCACGCTGATGGCCGGCAGTGCGCCAATCGCGCGCTGGTCGCGCGCGGCGACGCCGTTGCCTTCCTTCGCATCGCTGCTCCACGCGGTATGCACGCGGGTCTCGCCGTCGCCCGGAGCGACGATGATGGCGCAGCCGGTGAGCGCTGCAAGGGAGGCAAGGGCGATAAGGGTACGCATGGCAGTCCAATCAGGTTGTTGTTCGAGTGATGGCACTCTAGCAAGCCCCCTGCCCCGTCGCCATCTGCATGCGACGAACTGCGATAAAGCCGCGCTGGACTGCAAAAAAACGGCGTGAACGGATCAGCGCTGGCGCAGCCGCGTATCGCCGAACAGTTCCTTGTGCTCGCGCGGCTGCGAACGCCAGTACTGCGGCGGCGCGAACACCTGGTCGCCCAGCTCGGCCGCCGCATGCCACGGCCAGCGCGGGTCGTACAGCATGGCGCGCGCCAGGCCGATGACGTCGGCCTGGTCGCGCTGCAGCATGTCCTCGGCCTGGCGCGCCTCGGTGATCAGGCCCACGCCGATGGTCGGCAAGCCGGTCTCGCGCTTGATGCGTTCGGCGAATTCGATCTGGTAGCCCGGCCCCAGCGGGATCTGCTGGAGGGGCGAGACGCCGCCGGTCGAGACGTGGATGAAGTCGCAGCCCTGGGCCTTCAATGCGTGGGCGAAGCGCACGCTCTGCTCCAGGTCCCAGCCGCCCTCGACCCAGTCGGTGGCCGAGATGCGCATCCCCACCGTCATCCCCGGCACCGCCCCGCGCACGGCGGCCAGCACCTCGAGCGGGTAGCGCATGCGGTTCTCCAGCGAGCCGCCATACGCGTCGTCACGGTGGTTGGCCAGCGGCGACAGGAACTGGTGCAGCAGGTAGCCGTGGGCGCCATGCAGCTCGATCGCGTCCAGGCCTAGCGCCTGGGCGCGGCGGGCGGCGGCCACGAAGGCGTCCTTCACCCGCACCAGGCCGTCGGCGTCCAGCGCCAGCGGCACGGTCTCGCCGTCGGCATGCGGCGCCGCGGACGGGGCCTCCGTCTGCCAGCCGCGCGGCTGGTCGGGCGGGATGTTGGCGCCGCCTTCCCATGGCACTTCGCTCGACGCCTTGCGCCCGGCGTGGGCCAGCTGGACCGCGACCTTGATCGGGGAATGGCGGCGGATCGCGGCGATCACCGGCGCCAACGCGGTGGCGTGATCATCGGACCACAGGCCCAGGTCGTCCGGAGAGATGCGGCCTTCTGGGGTGACGGCGGTGGCTTCGATGATCAGGAGCGCGGCGCCGGACAGGGCCAGGTTGCCGAGGTGGATCATGTGCCAGTCGGTGGGCAGGCCGTCGACGGCCGAGTACTGGCACATCGGGGCGATGGCGATGCGGTTGGACAGCTCGAGAGTGCCCAGGGAATAGGGAGAGAACAGCTTGCTCATGGTGCCTCCTGCTTTTCAAGGAGGTCCAGTCTAGCCCGCCGGAAGGATTCGTGCAGAAGGCAAGAGAGCGAGCCGCGGCCCGCTCTTCTGTGCACTGCGCTTCAGTGAATGCGCACCACCATGATCCCGGCGCGCAGTCCTACTCGCACGTCGGGGTTGGGGAACACGACCAGTTCCTCGTCATGCTCGACCGTATAGACCGTGTCGCCATCCAGCGCGATCACCTCCCCACGTTTCATCGGCGTGAAGTTCCAGGTCTCGCGGCCCACGCGCATGCTGAACGCATCGGACAGCTTCATGATCGAGCGCGCCGTCGCGAACACGTGCGGCGCCGCCTTCGCTTCACCGGCAGGCTGCCCGCGCAGCAGGCGCTCCAGCGCCTTGGCCGCATCGGCGAACTGCGACAGGTCGTTCTGTCCCAGCGTGCCGACCCGCCCCAGCTCGACCGTGGTGCCGGCCGCGCCGAGGTGCTCGGACGTGAAGTAGCTGTAGGTGCCGGCGGAAGCCGGATTCATGATGATGGCCTGGATCCCGGCCTCGCCCATCCACGCGATCAGGCTTTCGCGGGCCCGGTCTGCGATCAGCTCGGGCACGATCGCGAACATCGGATAGTGCGAAGGCCGGATCGCCGTGTGCAGGTCGAGATGCCAGCGTTGCGGTCCGCTGCCTTCGAAGAAGGCGCGCGTGACGTCGATCAGCACGTCGGCGCGGCCGGCCTCGAAGGTCCCGGCCAGCGCACCGCGCTCGGCACGGAACATGCGGTTCAGGTCCGCATCGACGAAGCGCTTGGCCAACCGGATGGCATCGATGTTCCCGACGCACAGCATCAGGTCCACCGCCAGCGCTTCCGGCGTGCGCGACAGCGCCTCGACCAGCCAGGCGACCATCTCGATCGGCCCGGTCTCGTCGCCATGCACGCCCACCGACACCAGCACGCTGGGACGGCCGGCATCCGGCGTCGCCGCCTTGACGGTCAGCACGCCGGACGCCGGCTGCGCGACCGCAAAGCCGGCGCTTTCGAAGCGCTGCGCGACCGAGGCGAAATCCGCCTCGGCCAGCGCGCGCACTGCTTCAGGCAATGCGCTCACGATTCAGGCCGCCAGACGTTCCGGACTCAGGCCTTCGGACAAGGCCCACACGTCCAGCATCGCCTGCTCCAGGTCGGCCGGCTGGGCGAAGCCGGTCAGGCCGCGCGCGGCCATCACTTCCTCGACCGCCGCTTCCATATTGCCATCCTGGCCCGCACGCTCGATCACCTGCAGCAGCAGGCGCTGCTGGGCGCGGCGCAGCGACTGCAGCGCATAGTTGCGCAGCTGTTCCTGCGACTTGCTCTGCGCCGGCAGCTTCAGGCCCAGTTCCAGCGTATCGATGCCGACCTTCTGGCGCAGCACGGTGCCGATCTGCAGGAACTGCAGCAGGGTCATGCCGCCAGGGCGCTGCACCGACACGGCGGCGAACAGGAACGAGGCCTGCGATTCGATGATCTCGACCGCCTTCCAGACCGCCGCGAACGGCACCGGCAGGCCGGTATGGCCGTCGGCTTCGGAACGGATCTGCGGCGCCTGGCTCTGATCGGCCTCGGCGAACAGGGTCGACAGCTCCTTCAGGCCTTCCGAGTTGGCCGGCAGCGACAGCACGCCTTCGACCACGGCGCGCAGCATGGCGCGGCTGCGGTTGTCGACCGCGACCGAGACGTCGCGCGGCACCACCAGGGCGTCTGCGTCGAGCGCCTCGAATACCGGCGCCAGGTGCAGCGCCGCCCAGGCGCGGGCCCAGGCCTTGACCACTTCGGTCTCGTCGATGCGGTGTTCCAGCGCCAGGTCGCGCAGCATCAACGGGCCGCAGCGGTTGACCGCCTCGTTGGCCAGCACGGTGGCCAGGATGGTGTTGGCCAGCGGATGGTCCAGCGGATCGCGGGTCGCCACCAGCTGGGCCGGGAAGTAAGGACGCAGCAGCGAGTCGGCCCACACCTCGTCGGTCAGCGGCAGCGCCGCCAGCGTGCGCTTGAAGCGGTTCTTGACGTTGGCGATCACGACCGCCAGCTCCGGCGCCGTCAGGCCCAGGCCCAGCGACTTGCGGCGCTGCAGTTCGGCATCAAGCGGCAACTGCTCCAGCTCGCGCGAGACCGCGCCTTCGGCTTCCAGGTTGCCGATCAGGGCCATGTAGCCGTCGACCACCGCGCTATTGGCCTGCGCCTGCACTTCGCGCGTCAGCAAATGGGTCTGCAGCGTATTGTCGCGCAAGACCAGGCGCTCGATCTCGCCCGTCATCTCGTTCAGGATGCGGTTACGGTCACTTTCCGGCAGCTTGCCGGCGTTGACTTCGGTGTCGAGCCAGATCTTGACGTTGACTTCGTGGTCCGAGCAATCCACGCCGGCCGAGTTGTCGATCGCATCGGTGAAGATGCGGCCACCGGCGAGCGCGAACTCGATGCGGCCGGCCTGGGTCGCGCCCAGGTTGCCGCCCTCGGCCACCACCTTGCAGCGCAGTTCATTGCCGTTGACGCGGATCTGATCGTTGGCGCGATCCTTGACTTGCGCGTGGGTTTCGGTCGAGGCCTTGATGTAAGTGCCGATGCCGCCGTTGTAGAACAGGTCGACCGGCGCCTTGACGATGCGGTGCATCAGTTCCTGAGGCGGCAGCGAGGTCTCCTCGATGCCCAGCACTTCGCGGATCTGCGGCGACAGCTCGATCGAGCGGGCATTGCGCGGGTACACGCCGCCGCCAGCCGAGATCAGGTTCTTGTCGTAGTCTTCCCACGACGAGCGCGGCAGCGCAAACATGCGCTCGCGCTCCTTGAACGACACCGCCACGTCCGGGGTCGGATCGAGGAAGATGTGGCGGTGGTCGAAGGCCGCCACCAGCTTCAGCTGGCGCGACAGCAGCACGCCGTTGCCGAACACGTCGCCCGACATGTCGCCGACGCCGGTCACGGTGATCGGGTTGTTGGCCAGGTCGTGGCCCAGTTCGTAGAAGTGGCGCTTGACCGCTTCGAACGCGCCCTTGGCGGTGATGCCCATCTTCTTGTGGTCGTAGCCGTTCGAGCCGCCCGAGGCGAAGGCGTCGCCCAGCCAGAAGCCACGTTCCACCGCGATGCTGTTGGCGATGTCGGAGAAGGTCGCGGTGCCCTTGTCGGCAGCCACCACCAGGTAGGGATCGTCGCCGTCATGGCGCGCGGTCGCAGCAGGCGGAACGATCTCGCCCTGCACGCGGTTGTCGGTCACTTCCAGCAGGCTGGCGATGAACAGGCGATAGACTGCCTCGCCCTCGGCCGCCACCACGTCGCGCGGGGCGCCGGCCGGCATCTGCTTGCACACGAAGCCACCCTTCGAGCCGGCCGGCACGATGACGGCGTTCTTGACCATCTGCGCCTTCACCAGGCCCAGCACCTCGGTGCGGTAGTCTTCCATGCGGTCCGACCAGCGCAGGCCGCCGCGGGCGACCGGGCCGCCGCGCAGGTGCACGCCTTCGAAGCGGCGCGAGAACACGTAGATTTCGCGGTAGGGACGCGGCTCCGGCGCCAGCGCCAGGTTGCTGGTGTCGACCTTGAAGATGATCTTCTCGCCGCTGTTCTGGAAGTAGTTGGTGCGCACGGTGGCCAGCGCCAGGTCGACCAGCGCGCCCATGATCTCTTCGGTGTCGGCGTGGTTCACGCTCGGCAGGCCGGTCTTGAGGGTGGTCAGCTTGCTGCTGCCTTCGTTGCGCTGTTCATCGCTCAGGGCTGGATCGAAGCGCATGATGAAGCCGGCGACGAATTCCTTCACCAGGGCCGGCTGGGTGCGCAGGGTCTCGGCCATGTAGCGCACCGAGAATTTCGAGCCCAGCTGGCGCCAGTAGCTGATGTAGGCGCGCACCAGCTGCACTTCGCGCAGCGACAGGCCGCCTTCGATGGTCAGGCCGTTCATGCGGCCGTCTTCGGCTTCGTCGTTGAACAGGGCACTGAACAGCTCTTCGGCCACGTGGGCGATGCCCGGCTTGGCCAGCTTGGCGGCGCTCTCGGCGTCGACCGTCAGCGCGGTCACGTAGCGGCGCACGCCGTCCAGGCCGGTGTGGCGGTAGGTCTGCTCGCGGTCGACCGCGATGCCGGCGTTCTGCAGCGCCGGCAGGATGCGCGACAGCGACGGCACGGTCTCGCTCGAATACAGGCGGATCGAGGCGCCGGCGGCGTCATCGTTCTCGATGCGCGCGGTCACGCGGTCCGGACGGCATTTGGTGAGCAGCGCATGCACGTCGCGGAACGCGGTTTCGGGCGCGGTCGCGGTGACGAAGTTGACCGGCAGGGTCGGCACGATCTTGCGCATCAGGCTGCGCTGGCGGCTTTCGTCGACCGAGTTGATCAACTCGGCGAAGCGGTCGTGCCAGCCATCGAGCACGCCCAGCAGCGGACGCTGGATGTCGGTTTCCAGGTCGAGCGGATAGCGCGCGGCGTGCGCGATCAGGTAGACGCGCGCCAGCGGGCCGTCGGCCACCAGGGTCTGGACGTCGACGTCGCGCGCGCCCGAGCTTTCCTTCAGGGCGCCGGCCAGGCTGGCGGCCACCGCGGCGGAAAAGCGCTCGCGCGGCAAGTAGACCAGCACGTTCAGGTGGCGCTGGTAGACGTCGCGGCGCGCGAACACCTTCGCGCGCGGCTGCTTGTACAGCGAGACCACGGCGCTGCAGACTTCGGCCAGCCATTCCGGCTCGGCTTCCAGCGCTTCGGTGCGCGGCAGCGATTCGAGGATCTCGATGAATTTCTCGGCGCGGAAGCCTTCCTGGCGCACGCCGGCGATCGACAGCACGCGCGCCACGCGGCCGCGCGCGAACGGCAGGCGCGCCAGCGGGGTCGAGGTGGCGGCGCGGGTGAACAGGCCGATGAAGCAGTGCTCGCCCAGGATCTTGCCTTGCGCATCCAGGTCGCGCACGCCGATGAAGTCCAGCGGCGCGTCGCGGTGCAGGGTGCCGGCCACGTCGGCCTTGACGATCGACAGGTTCTCGGCGCGCAGCGACAGGGTTTCGAAGTCGCCCGGAATGCTGGCCAGGCAGGTGCCGTAGACCGGGTGCGCGGTATCCTGCAGCACGCCGATGCGGCTCGGGATGTCGCGTTCGAGTTCGCGCGCGCCCGGCTTGACGACGTAGTAGGCGTAGCCGAACGGCTCGTAGCCTTCGTTCTTGGCCCACTCGAGGAAGGCCGCGACTTCCTGGCCTTCCGGGGTGCCGGTGGCAGCGGCGGCGGCGGCCACGGCGGTCATGCGGTCGCCCATGGCGACGGCGTCGCGCTGCACGGTGGCGGCGTCGTTGGCGACCATGCGCAGGCGCGCGGTCAGCTTGTCCAGTTCTTCGAACTGCAGTTCATCGTTCAGCAGGCACAGGACGATCGATTCCAGCGGGCTGCCGGCTTCGCCGACCGCCACCACCACGCCCTGCCCGTCGCGGCGCACCGGCAGCACGGCGTTCATCACGCCGGCGGCGGTCAGGCGTTCGCGGCGCAGCGCCATGACGAAGGAGTCGACCAGGTAGGGACGGTCGTCGTTCAGAATCAAGAGTGCGGTGGCGATGCCGCCGCGGCCGTCCGAGTAGCGCATGGTGGCGATCTGGGCGCCGGGGCCGCTGCGCTGGGCCAGTTGCGAGAACCCTTCCACCAGCACCGGCGCCAGGCTTTGCGGCGCGGTGCCGGCCAGGTCTTCGTCGTCGAGCGATCCGATCCAGGCGGCGGTCAGGGCATTGACCTGGGCGCTGTCGGCGGACTGGTTGGCGTTGACCAGCGCGAGCGTCTGGTTGCGCAGATCGTTGGGCATGTCTTTCATCTTGCTTCTCCAAAGTTGTGTGCCTGGTGCGCCGCAAGCTCGTGGCCCAGCGCTGCCCTGCTTATCTAGGGCAGGGATCTCCCGCCCGAATACTACATCGTTACCAATCGTACAGCCCCGGCAATCCGAGGATGCGGGTGAGTTCTTCCAGCGCCGTCGCGCATTCGATGGCCAGCTGCGGATCGGCCAGGTCCTTCGGCTCGATGCGGTCGCGGTAATGTTGCTCGACCCAGCCCACCAGCCGCGCATACAGCGCCTCGGTCATGATCACGCCCTGGTGCATGGCGGCGGCTTCTTCGTCGGTCAGCACCACGCGCAGGCGCAGGCAGGCCGGTCCGCCGCCGTTGCGCATGCTCTGGCGCAGGTCGAATTCGACCAGCTCGTCGATCGGGCCGCCGCTGGACACCAGGCCGGCCAGGTAGTTGGACACGGCCGGGTTCTCGCGGCACTCGTGCGGCACCACCAGCGCCATGCGGCCGTCCGGCTTGGACAGCAGCTGGCTGTTGAACAGGTAGCTGGCCACGGCGTCGGCCACCGGCACCTGGCCGCTCGCCACGCGCACCGCCTGCAGCTCGGTATCGACGCCGGCCAGGGCCCGGCGCAGCGCGTCCAGGGTGCCCTCTTCGTCGGCAAACGCCTGCTCATGGTAGAACAGCACGTTGCCGTTGCCGACCGAGATCACGTCGTTGTGGAACACGCCCTGGTCGATCACGTCCGGATTCTGGGCGGCGAACACGGTGCGCGCCGGGTCCAGGCCGTGCAGGCGCGCGATCGCCTGCGACGCCTCGAGCGTCTGGCGCGCCGGGTATTTCCTCGGGGCCGGGGCGGATGGGTCGAACTCCACGCGGCCATAGACGAAGAATTCGACGCCGGGCGCGCCATGGCTGGCGGCGAAGCGCGTGTGGTTGGCGGCGCCTTCGTCGGCGAACGCCGGTACCGACGGCAGGGTGTCGTGCACCACGAAATGGTTGCTGTCGGCGAAGATCGCGCGCAGCGTGCGCGTGGCCTGCAGGTGCTCTTCGGAGCGGTGCAGCTTGTTGTTCAGGTTCGCTGCGGTAAAGTGCACGCGGCCGTCGAGCGAGTCGGCCGAGGGGCTGACGGTGCCGGCGTTCGCGGTCCACATCGGCGCGGCCGACCAGGCGCAGGCCAGGATCACGGGCGCTTCGCGGTAGGCGCGCGCCAGGACGTCGGCATCGGTACCGGAGAAGCCCAGGCTGCGCAGCAGGCGAAAGTTCGGACGGCCCTGCGGCGGCATCACCGCCTGGGCGAAGCCGCGCGCTGCCAGTTCGCGCATCTTGGCCAGGCCCTGCAGCGCGGCCTGGCGCGGGTTCGAGGCCGAGCGCACGTTGTTGAACGAAGCGACGTTGCCGAACGAGAGGCCGGCGTAGTTGTGCGACGGGCCGACCAGGCCGTCGAAGTTGAATTCACGGGCGTCACGCATGCTCAGGCTCCTTGCGCCGGGAAGGCCAGGCCGGGCGACAGCTTGGCCGGCATTTCCAGTTCCGCAGTCTCGATCGAGGCCACCGGGTAGGCGCAGTAGTCGGCCGCGTAATACGCGCTCGGACGGTGGTTGCCCGACTTGCCGACGCCGCCGAACGGCGCCGAGCTGGCCGCGCCCGTGGTCGGACGGTTCCAGTTGACGATGCCGGCCCTGGCGCGCACGGCAAACCGCTTCCACAGTTCTTCCGACGGCGACAGCAACGCGGCAGCCAGGCCGAATTCGGTGGCGTTGGCCACGCGCAGGGCTGCGTCGAAGTCGTCCACGCGGATCACCTGCAGCAGCGGGCCGAACCATTCTTCGTCGGGGATGCCTTGTGCATCGGTGGTGTCGACGATGCCGGCGGTGACGAAGCCGGCGTCCTTGTCCAGCTGGCGCATCTGCAGCAGGATTTTTCCACCTTTCGTCGCCATGTCGGCCTGCGCCTGCACCAGGCGCGCCGCGACGGCGCTCGAGACCACCGGTCCCATGAATGGCTGCGGCTCGGCATTCGATGGACCGACCTGCAGGTTCGCCGCGACGTCGACCAGGCGCTTCAGGAAGGCCTGGCCCGCTTCGTTGTCCTGGATGACCAGGCGGCGCGCGCAGGTGCAGCGCTGGCCGGCCGAGATGAAGGCCGACATCACGGTGTGGTGGACGGCGGCGTCGATATCCAAGGGGTTGTCACTGAGATCCCACACCACCAGCGGATTGTTGCCGCCCATTTCCAGCGCCAGCATCTTGCCCGGCTGGCCACCGAACTGTTTATGCAAGGCGGAGCCGGTCTGGCTGCTGCCGGTGAACAGCACGCCATCGACCAGCGGTTCCTGGCCCAGCGCGATGCCGGTCTCGCGGCCGCCGTTGACCAGGTTCAGCACGCCCTTCGGCAGGCCGGCCTTCTCCCACAGTGCGACGGTCTTCACCGCCGTGCGCGGCGCATACTCGCTCGGCTTGAACACGACGGTATTCCCGGCGATCAGGGCCGGCACGATGTGGCCGTTCGGCAGGTGGCCGGGGAAGTTGTACGGGCCATACACGGCGAACACGCCGTGCGGACGGTGGCGCAGCACGGCATTGCCGTCCGCGACCTTGGCCAGGCTTTCGCCGGTGCGCGCGCTGTAAGAAAGGACAGAAATGTCGATCTTGTTGGCCATGGTCGCAACCTCGGTGCGCGCTTCCCACAGCGGTTTGCCGACTTCCTCGGCGATGGTCGCCGCCAGCTCCTCGGCGTTTTCCTTCAGCAGGTCGCGAAAACGGATGGCGACGGCGATGCGTTCTTCGAGCGGGCGCAAGGCCCAGGCTTCGAAGCTGTCGCGCGCCGCCTGGGCCGCGCGCGCCACGTCTTCCTGGGTCGATTCGCTGCTGGTCCAGGTCTGGCGGCCGGTCGACGGATCGACGGTGGCCAGTTCGCGACCGCTGCCGGCGAGCCACTCGCCGTTGATGTAGTTCGAGAGATTAGCCATGGGAAGTCTTCCTGGTATTGAGTGTCAGGGTGCGCACGTTGTCGCCCGCGCTGCAGCCCAACTGGGCCAGTTCCTCGGGCTTGAGGACCACGCTGGTGGCGCCCGGCACGGCGCGGGTCAGGATCATCCGGAAATCGCCGAGGCGGGTGTTCGACACCAGCATGTGCTCGGTGTCCGGGGCAGCGTCATGGTCTTCGACCGGCAGCCCTTCGGCCGCCACCGCCAGCACGCTGTCGCGCACCGCGCGCAGTTCGGACACGCGGCCCTGCAGCACCGGACCGGCGTCGAAGATGTCGACGTAGCCCTCGTAATGCATGCCTTCCTGCTCCAGCAGGCGGCGCGCCGGCTGGGTCGAGGTGTGCACCTTGCCGATCACGTCGATCGCCGATTGCGGCAGGTAGTCGACGTACAGCGGCTGGCGCGGCATCAGCTCGGCGATGAAGGACTTCTTGCCGATCGCGGTCAGGCCATCGACGTGGTTGAAGTCCATCTTGAAGAAGTGGCGGCCCAGGCCTTCGTAGAACGGCGAGTCGCCCGCCTCGTCCTGGTAGCCGCGCATCTCGGCGATGATCTTTTCGGTGAACAGGTGCTGGAACTGGGCGATGAACAGGAAGCGGCTCTTGGACAGCCACTTGCCGTTGAAGCCGGCGCGGTACTGCGGCAGCAGGAACAGCGAGCACAGTTCGGTCGAGCCGGTGAGGTCGTTCGACAGGTACAGCGTCTCCATCCGGGTGAACACGTTCAGCTCGCGGCTGCAGTGCACCAGGGTGCCGATGCGGTAGTTGTAAAACGGCTCGGTCAGGCCGACCGCGCCCTTGATCGCGCACACGCCGGCGATGCTGCGGTCCTGGGTGTGCTCGAGCACGAACATGTAGTCGCGCTGCTCGGGCGGGATGGTTTGGGCGAACGAGGCCTCGGAGGTGGCCAGGCGCTGGCCCAGCATCTCGGGATCGGGCTTCAGCGTCGTCATGCCGCTGCCGGCCTGGCGCGCCATCTCGATCAGGGCGTCCAGGTCGGAGGTCTTGGCGGAACGGATCACGAGCATGCGGGTTCTCCCTGGATGCGCACGCACACCACTTCGTCGCCCGGCGCCACGCCCAGCGCCTGCTGGACGTCACGCGGCAGCGCGATGGTGTGCGCATGTTCGATCGGCGCCGTGCGCACGGTCACGGCGCGGAAACCGTTGTCGACGGTGGCGACGGCGTAGTCGACAGGCGCCACATCGGGAGCAGGTTCATGCCCCTGAGCAGGCCCCGCGCCCACGCGCAGCTTGTACGAGGCGCAGAACGAGCGCAGCGCGTTCTTGTGCGCCTGCAGGATCGGGCCGCCGTCGAAGATGTCGATGTATTCGTCGGCTTCGAAGCCTTCTTGCGCCAGCAGGTCGAAGGCCATCTGGCCGCCGGGATGGATCTGGCCCAGCGCGGCCTGGGCGTCGCCCGGCAGCAGCGGCACGTAGACCGGATAGTGCGGCATCAGCTCGACGATCAGGGTGCGGTTGCGGGCGCCCTCGATCAGGCGCTCGGCCTCGAGGAAATCCATCTTGAAGAACTTGCGGCCCAGCGCATTCCAGAACGGCGACTGGCCGTCGGCATCCAGGCGCCCGGCCAGCGGCACGAAGAAGCGGTCGCCGAAGCGGTGCGGCGCCAGCATCGCATACAGCAGGCGCGCGCGCGACAGCAGCGCGGCCTCGACGCCGGCGCTGTCGCGGTGGCGCAGGAAGAAGCCGGACAGCTGCGAATAGGCGGTCAGCTCGGAGCACAGGGTCAGCGCGTGCACGCTGTGGCTGATGTTCAGGTCGCGCGAGACCTGCTGGATCACGTCGTTGCGGAACGCGAAATAGGTGCCGTTCGAGCCGGCCGAGGCGTGGATGATGGCGGTGCCGACCACTTCGCGCGAACGCAGGTCTTCCAGCACGAACAGGTACGACTCTTCGCTCGGGATATCGACCTGGGCCGCGAACGAGGCGATCGAGCGCTCGACCGCCGCGACTATGCCTTCACGCGTGCGCGGGAGCGTGTGCACGCCCGGCATCGAGATGGCCGCCATCGCTTCCAGCGCGCCGATATCGGCGCGATCTACCGGACGGACAACATACATGTGTACTCCCTGGTGATACGTAAGTGGAGGCAATCAGTGAAGACAGTAAGTAAGGACAATGCCCGCAGCCGGCCCCGCCCTTCCGGGCGGGCCGGCCGCGACCGGGGTGTGGCGATCAGGCGCCGGCGAATTCCGCCACCGCCGCGCGCATCAGGCGGTCGGCTTCGACGATCTGTTCGTCCGTCACCACCAGCGCCGGCGCCAGGCGCACGACGTCGGGACCTGCGATCAGCAGCATCAGGCCCAGCTTCTCGCACAGCTTGGTGTAGTCCTTCGAGCGGCCCTTGAAGCCTTCGGCCATCGGCAGGCCGATGAGCAGGCCCATGCCGCGCGGCTGGCCGAACACGTTCGGATAATCCGCCGCCAGCTGCTGCAGATTGGCCATGACCTTGGCGCTGGCTTCCTTGACGCGGCCCAGGAAGGCCGGCTGGTTGATCAGCTCCAGGACCTTGAGGCCGACGCTCGACGCCAGCGGGTTGCCGCCGTAGGTGGTGCCGTGGGTGCCGACCGCCAGGTACTGGCCGATCTCGGTGGTGGTCAGCATGGCGCCGATCGGATAGCCGTTGCCCAGCGCCTTGGCCGAGGTCAGCACGTCCGGCACCACGCCCATCTGTTCATAGGCGAACAGCGAGCCGGTGCGGCCCATGCCCGACTGCACTTCGTCGAACACCAGCAGCGCGCCGGTCTTGTCGCAGAACTCGCGCAGCGCCTTCAGGTAGTCCGGGTTGCCCGGGATGACGCCGCCTTCGCCCTGGATCGGCTCGACGATCACGGCCGCGACGTCGTCGGTGATGGCGGCGCGCGCCGCCTCGATGTCGTTGTACGGGATGTGGGAGAGGTCTTGCGGCAGCGGCTCGAAGCCTTCGGTGTACTTCGGCTGGCCGCCGACCGAGACGGTAAACAGGGTGCGGCCGTGGAACGACGACAGGCAGGACACGATGCGCGACTTGTGCGGGCCGAACTTGCCGTGCGCGTACTTGCGCGCCAGTTTCAGGGCCGCTTCATTGGCTTCGGCGCCCGAGTTGCAGAAGAAGGCGCGTTCGGCGAAGGTGGCATCGATCAGGGCCGAGGCCAGGCGCAGCACCGGCTCGTTGGTGTAGCCATTGCCGATATGCCACAGGGTGTTGAGCTGCCTGGTCAGCGCTTCGTTCACTTCCGGATTGGCGTGGCCCAGGGCGGTGACGGCGATGCCCGAGGTGAAGTCGAGGTAATGCTTGCCTTCCTGGTCCCACAGGTCCAGGCCCGACGCGCGTACCGGCACCATCGCGGCCGGAGCGTAGGTGGGGACCAGGACCTCGTCGAAGGTCTGCCGGGTGACAGGCAGCGTGGCGATACCCGAATCAAGCTTTGCGTTCATGGCTTCTTTTCCTCATCCAATCAGTGTGGGTGGTGCGGGGTGAGTTCACCGCATGATCGGGCCATTATAGAAACGCTTCCTGACAACTTCTTTTAGAAGTGCGACAGGCATTTTCATTTTTGACGCTGCTTGACTATTGAGCAAGTTTCCGCTGGCGTTCTTCCCTTGGTGTATTACCAAACAGCGCGCCGAATGCCGTCGAGAAATGCGATCCGGAAGAAAAGCCGCACATCAGCCCGACCTGCACGATCGAGTGATTGGTGTCGAGCAGCAACTGACGCGCGCGGCGCAGGCGCAGTTCGAGGTAGTAGCGCGACGGCAGGCTGCCCAGGTATTGCTTGAACAGGCGCTCCAGCTGGCGCCGCGAAATGCCGGCCAGCTGGGCGATCTCGTCGGTCGAGAGCGGCTCTTCGATGTTCGCTTCCATCAGCGCCACCGCCTCGGACAGCTTCGGCTGCAGGGCGCCGAAGCGGGCCTGCAGCGCCACCCGCTGGCGTTCGTCCGGGCCGCGCACCCGGTCGATGCACAGGGTTTCCTTTACTTGCGCCTGGGCCGTGGCGCCGAACAGCAGCTCGACCAGGGTCAGGGCGAAGTCGATGCTGGCCGCGCCGCCGCAGCAGGTGAGGCGGTTGGCGTCGAATTCGTACAGGTGGGGCGTGAGCAGGGCCTGCTCGGCCTGGGCGTTCACGTCCGGATACAGGGCCCAGGGCAAGGCGGTGCGGGCGCCATGCAGGACGCCGGCGTCGGCCAGCCACAGCACGCCGGCGCCGACGCCACCCCAGTATGGCGCGGCGCGGCAGCGTTCGATCAGCGCGCGCAGGTTGGCCGGGCGCAGGGCCGCCTCGGACTCGTCGGCCACCAGCAGCACCAGGTGCCAGTGGCGCCCGGCATCGCCCATGAATTTATCGGGACCGCGCACGTCGACGTGCAGGCGCTCCGGCCCCAGCACCTTGGCCGCCAGCCGCAGCGGCTGGTACAGCCCGGACCAGGTCAGCGCATCGGGCTCGCCGGCGTTCACCAGCAGGATGCGCAGCGGCCGCTCCTGCGCCAGCAGGGACAGGTCAGGCTGCATCGCGGCGGGTGACGGATGCCATTGGAGCGGTGGATGCGCGGCGGGCGTGATGAAAGAACATGGTCGTCTATCATACCGGAGATCAACCAGCGCGTTTCGAGCCAGCTATGCCTCCTGCAGAATCTTGCGTAGCGGGCAACGGAAGGCGCGGCGGACGGCTATAATCCCGGCCCATGGGGGAACGATATCTAAAAAGCGTCCGGCTGCTGGCCGAGTGCATGCAAGGCTTCGAGCGGGTCTCGGGCGACGCGGTGCGCCAGAACGGGTTGACGCATGCGCAGTTCGATATCATCGCCACGCTGGGCAATACGACCGGCATGAGCTACAAGGAACTGGGCGAACGCACCCTGATCACCAAGGGCACCCTGACCGGCGTCATCGAACGCCTGGAGCAAAAAGGCCTGGTGCTGCGCGAGCGCAGCTGCGACGACAAGCGATCGTTCTTCGTGCGCCTGACGCCTGCCGGCGACCAGGTGTTCTGCGATGTGTTCCCGAAAGTGATTGCACGTGGAAAAGAATTGTTCACCGCCTACAGCGATGCCGACTTCGCCGCGCTCGAAGACGCGCTCGGCCTGCTGCGCGCGCGCATCCGCGGCAACGACGATGGCGACAGCCCCACTCCCTCCCCATTCCACCTGAAGGAAACGCCTTGAAAACCTCTCTCATCGACGGCAAGAAGCCAGCCCATTTCGACAAGCACATCATCGGCAACATCCTGCTCGACGTCGCCCCACTGGACGAAGTGCGCGAGGAACCGATGCTGATCGGCGTGCGCAACGAAGCCGGCGAGATCTATCGCCTCATCGGCGCAACCAAACTCAACAGCTACATGAACGCGGTCGAGGAACTGCTCGACCTCGGCCTGGTCGACGAACTGGAAAACCTCGAAGAACAGAAGGAAGGCTGCGACGCCATTTTCGGCGAAGAGTAAGCACCTGGATGCCACGGCTCCATTGAAATCGATACCGTAGGGCAATATTTTTGCAAGCAAGGTGTTGTGTTAGGGGTATAATTTTTTCATGGACCAGGTCTCCGCACTCGACAGCATCGCCGCCGAAGCCAGCCGCGGCGAACTTGCTTTCCCCACCAGCGTCAACGCCACGCTGACCCTGCAGCGGGCGCTGGGCGAACCCGACTGCCATATCGACGCCGCCGCCCGCCTGGTGCAGGCCGAGCCGCTGCTGGCGGCGCGCACGGTCGCGATCGCCAACTCGGTGGCCTATAACCGCAGCGGCAACGACGTCACCAATGTGCGCGCGGCGGTCCAGCGCGTGGGCTTTCGCACCCTGGGCGCCCTGGCGGCCTCGGTGATCGTGCGCCAGCTGGCCAGCGAGATCCGCGATCCCGGCCTGCGCCACAAGGCCGACCAATTGTGGGCCCACTCGGCCCACGTGGCGGCCCTCAGCCAGGTGATCGCGCGCCGCGTGTCCTTCGTCGATCCCGAAACGGCGCTGTTCGCCGGCATCGTGCACGAGGTCGGCGGCTTTTATCTGCTGTCGCGCGCCGAAGCCCTGCCCGGCCTGCTGGACGACAACCTCGATGCCTGGCTCGACCATGGCGAAGCGGCCATCGGCCGCGGCGTGCTGCACAAGCTGGGCGTCCCGGCGCCGGTCATGAGCGCGATCGAAGCGCTGTGGGACGGCATGCGCGCGCTGCCGCCGGAAACCCTGGGCGACACCCTGTTGCTGGCCAACGACCTGTCGCCGCTGCCGTCTCCGCTGTTCGCGCCGCCTGGCGCCACCACCCATGCCGCGGCCGCGACCATCGACTTCGTGTTCGGCGAAGGCACGCTCAAGGGCGTGCTGGAAGAGTCGGGCGAGGAAGTGAAGAGCCTGACGTCGGCGCTGCTGTAAGCGAGCAAAAAAACGCCCGCTCGGTGAGGAGCGGGCCAAGTCCAAAACTAGGGATGTCCTGAAAGAGACAGGTCCATCTTATGCTTGCGGCGTAGCGCACTCCGTACGTTCACGCACACTATCGAACAAGCGCCGCATTCCGTTTGCCTTGCACCAGACGCCCGTCCAGGCGTGCATGTTCCATCCCTGCTTTCTGCTAAGGTCGTCCAGCCAGGACGCGACCGCAGAGCGCGTCCGGCGCAATCACGCTCTGGAGGACATCCCATGCAAATCAGCCTGAACGACCAGGTGGCGCTCGTGACCGGTGGCGACTCCGGCATCGGCCGCGCCATCTGCATCGCCTACGCCGCGGCCGGCGCCAAGGTGGTGGTCAACTACAACAGCAGCCAGGACAAGGCCGACGAAGTCGTACGCCAGATCAAGGAAGCCGGCGGCCAGGCGCTGGCGGTGCAGTGCAATGTGTCCAGCGAGGACGACGTCGAGCGCCTGTTCGCGCAGACCGACCAGGCCTTCGGCGGCCTCGACATCCTGGTCGCCAACGCCGGCATGCAGAAGGATGCGCGCATCGCCGACATGTCGCTGGACGAGTGGAAGGCCGTGCTCGACGTCAACCTGACCGGCCAGTTCCTGTGCGCCCGCGCCGCGGTGAAACGCTTTCGCCGGCAGGGCAACCGTGGCCGGATGCGCGCCAACGGCGTCATCCTGTGCATGAGCTCGGTCCACGAGACGATTCCCTGGGCCGGCCACGTCAACTATGCCGCGTCCAAGGGCGGCATCGGCATGTTCATGCGCTCGCTGGCCCAGGAAGTGGCGCAGGAACGCATCCGCGTCAACGGCATCGCGCCCGGCGCCATCCGCACCCCGATCAACGAAGACGCCACCGAAGGCGAGGCGGGCAAGAAGCTGCTCGAGCTGATACCGTATGGACGCATCGGCGAGGTCGACGACGTGGCCAGCCTGGCGTTGTTCATGGCCTCCGACCTGGCCGACTACATGACCGGCGCCACGGTCTATGTGGATGGCGGCATGGCGCTCTATCCAGGGTTCGAAGACAATGGCTGAACCCAACGCAACGCGCCCGCCACGTCCGATCGGCGAGCATGGCGCCATCGGCAATATGGCCACGATCGCGCTGGTGGCGCTCGATGGCACGGTCGACTTCCTGTGCTGGCCCGACTTCGACAGCCCCAGCATCTTCGCCGCCCTGCTCGACCCCGAACAGGGCGGTCACTTCACCATCGCGCCCGAGATGGATGACATGCGCGTGGTGCAGACCTATGTGCCCGACACCAATGTGCTGCTGACCCAGTGGCTGGGCGAGACGTGCAACGTCGAACTCATCGATTTCATGGTCGGTCCCGAGGAGCTCGGCCATGGCGCGGCGCGCCTGGTGCGCCGGGTGCGGGTCAGCAGCGGCGAAGCCCGCATCCGGGTCGATTGCCAGCCGCGCTTCGACTACGCGCGCCAGCGGCCCGAAGTCACGGTGGGGCAGGACCACGTGCTGTTCGCGGCCAGCGGCGCGCCGCGCCTGCGCCTGTCGGCGCCGGTCGAATTCACCGCGACCGACGGCGGCGCCGGCGCCTCCATCGTGCTGCGCGACGGCGACGTCATGGATTTCGTGCTCGACGAAGATGGCGACTCGGCGCTCGATGCCGGCGCGCGCGACGCCCTGCTGGCCGAGGTCGTGCGGCGCTGGCAGGACTGGACCCGGCGCTCGACCTATAAAGGCCGCTGGCGCGAGGCGGTCAACCGCTCGGCGCTGGTGCTCAAGCTGATGACCTCGTGCCGCCACGGCTCGATGGTCGCGGCCGCGACCTTCGGCCTGCCCGAGGTGCTGGGCGGTTCGCGCAACTGGGACTACCGCGCCACCTGGATCCGCGACGCCTCGTTCACCGTGTACGCGCTGATGCGGCTCGGCTACGTCGCCGAGGCCAAGGCGTTCACGCGCTGGTCGGCCGAGCGGCCGAAGCACGATTCGACCGACGCCCACCTGCGCATCATGTATGCGCTGGACGGCAGCCCGGTAGGAGAAGAAATCGAGCTCGACCACCTGGCGGGGTACGCCGGCTCCAAGCCGGTGCGCATCGGCAATGCCGCCGCCACCCAGCTGCAGCTCGATATCTTCGGCGCCCTGCTCGATTCTATCTATCTGAGCAATAAATATGGCGAAGCGATTTCGCATGCCGACTGGATCGGCGTATGCGAGGTCGTCAATTACGTCTGCGAAAACTGGCAACGTCCAGACGCCGGCATCTGGGAAGGCCGCGAGGCGCCGCGCGAACACCTGCATTCCCAACTCATGTGCTGGGTGGCGGTCGACCGCGCGGTGCGCCTTGCGAGCAAGCGCTCGCTGCGGGCGCCGTTCGAGCGCTGGATCGCGGCGCGCAACGAGATCTCGCGCTACATCTGGGACACCTTCTGGAACGAAGAGCTTGGCCACTTCGTGCGCAGCAAGGGTTCGCGCGACCTGGACGGCGCGCTCCTGATGATGCCGCTGGTGCGCTTCATCGGCTCGACCGACCCGCAGTGGCTGGCCACCCTGGACGCGATCGGAGACCAGCTCGGCGACGATGCGCTGGTGCTGCGCTACGACCGCGACGACGGCCTCGAAGGCCAGGAAGGCGCGTTCGCGGCCTGCTCCTTCTGGTACGTCGAATGCCTGGCGCGCGCCGGCCGCATCGACCAGGCCCGCAACAATATGGAAAAGCTACTCGCCTACGGCAACCACGTGCACCTGTATGCGGAGGAATTCACCAATCAGGCCGAGCTGCTCGGCAACTTCCCGCAAGCTTTTACTCACCTGGCCCTGATCAGCGCCGCGACCTATCTCGATGCGGCGCTCGACGGCAAGATCGAGCATCCCTGGCAGTTATAGATACTGCGGACAAAAAAAACCCGCGCCGTTGCCGGTGCGGGTAAAGTCCAAAACTAGGGATGTCCTGAAAGAGACGAGTCCATCTTATGCGAGCGGCGCCCCACCCTCGGTGCGCCATTTCACATTTAACATGTCTTTTTTACATTTCGGTTTCCAGGGCTGGAAACGCCGGGCAAAAAAAACCCGCCTCGTTGCGGAAGCGGGTGAAGTCCAAAACTAGGGATGTCCTGAAAGAGACAGGTTCACTATAGGGGTGCGCGATAGCCTACTCCGTGCGCTGCCACACACAACACTGTCAAATTCGCCGCGCAACGGATCCGCATCAAACAAAATGCCGCCGCAGCAGGGCCGGGGCGGCATTTTTCATGCGGAGCGGGTAGCTCAGACCACCGCGCCGTCGGTCTCGTCCTTTTCCTTGATCGGCTTGATCAGGTCTTCGCGCTTGACGCCCAGCCACATGGCCACGGCCGCCGCCACGAACACCGACGAATAGATGCCGAAGCAGATGCCGATGGCCAGTGCGATCGCGAAGTAATGCAGCGCATAGCCGCCGAAGAACAGCATCGACAGCACCATCATGAGGGTCGAGCCGTGGGTGATGATGGTGCGCGAGATGGTGCTGGTGATCGCGTGGTCGATCACTTCCGAGGTCGACATCTTGCGCTGCCTGCGGAACATCTCGCGGATACGGTCGAAGATGACGACCGATTCGTTGACCGAATAGCCCAGCACCGCCAGGGTGGCCGCCAGCACCGTCAGCGAGAATTCCCACTGGAAGAAGGCGAAGAAGCCCAGGATGATGACCACGTCGTGCAGGTTGGCGACCACGGCGGCGACGGCGAATTTCCATTCGAAGCGGATCGCCAGGTAGATCATGATGCCGACGATCACCATGATCAGTGCGTTCAGGCCGTTTTGCGCGAGTTCTTCGCCGACCGACGGACCGACGAATTCCACGCGCTGCAGGCTGATCAGTTCTTCACCGGAAGCGCTGGCGCAGCTGGTGTGGTTGACGACTTCACCCTTTTCGGTCGTGGTCTGGCTCTGCTTCGGCGCACCGCCGTCGGCGGCGCAGATGGCGTTGAAGACGCGCGCCGAGGTACTGGCCGCTTCCGTGCCTTCCAGGATCGGCAGGCGCAGCATGATGTCCTGGGCGGTGCCGAAGCTGGCCACCTCAGGGTGCGAATAGCCCATGCCGCGCAGCGTGTCGCGGATCTTTTCCTGGTTGGCCGCATGCGGATAACGCAGCTCCATCACGGTACCGCCGGTGAACTCCACCGAGAAGTTCAGGCCTTTGCTGAACAGGAAGAACACCGCAGCGACGAAGGTCAGCACCGAGATCGCATTGAGGATCAGGGCGTGACGCATGAACGGGATGTCCCGTTTGATCTTGAAAAATTCCATGTCAGTCTCGAGTCCTTACTTCTTGGTGGGCGACATGCCCGGCTGCCAGACCGTGCCGATCGAAATCTTGGTCAGTTTCTTCTTGCGGCCGTACCACAGGTTGGCGAAGCCACGGGCCACGACAACCGCCGAGAACATCGAGGTCAGGATGCCCAGGCAGTGCACGACGGCGAAGCCGCGCACCGGACCGGAACCGAAGATCAGCAGCGCCAGGCCGACGATCAGGGTGGTCACGTTGGAGTCGACGATGGTGTCCCAGGCGTGCTTGGAACCGGCCGCGATCGCCGCCTGCGGCGGGGCGCCGGCGCGCAACTCTTCGCGGATGCGCTCGTTGACCAGCACGTTGGAGTCGATCGCGACGCCCAGCGCCAGCGCGATGGCGGCGATGCCCGGCAGGGTAAGCGTAATACCCAGGATCGACAGCAGGGCCAGCAGGAACAGCACGTTGGCCGCCAGCGCCAGCGCCGAGAACACGCCGAACAGGTGGTAGTAGACGATCATGAAGACCGCGATCGCCACGAAGCCCCAGATGGTCGAGTGCAGGCCGCGTTCGATGTTCTCGGCGCCCAGCTGCGGGCCGATCACGCGTTCCTCGACGAATTCCATCGGCGCCGACAACGCGCCGGAGCGCAGCAGCAGGGCCAGTTCGTTGGCGTCCTGCGAGGTGCCCATATTGGTGATCTGGAAGGTCGAACCCAGTTCGCTCTGGATGGTCGGGGCCGACAGCACGTTGTAGACGCCCTTCTCTTTCAGCAGGATCGCCATGCGCTTGCCGACGTTGTCGCGGGTCGCCTGGCGGATGCGGCGGCCGCCGTCGCCGTTGAGGTCGATCGAGACGGCGGGCTGCTGGTTCTGGTCGAAGCTGGCGGTGGCGCTCGAGATGTAGTCGCCGGTCAGGATGATGTCGCGCGACAGCACGACTGGGGCGCCGCGGCCTTCGGTGAACAGCTCGGAATTGAGCGGGATGGCGGCCGACAGCTCGGTGCCCGGGGTCACGGTCTGGTCGACCATGCGCAGCTCGAGGGTCGCGGTGCGGCCGATGATGTCCTTGGCGCGCGCCACGTCCTGCACGCCCGGCAGCTGGACCACGATGCGGTCGGCGCCCTGCTGCTGGATGATCGGCTCGGTGGTGCCCAGCTCATTGATACGCTTGGACAGGGTCACGATGTTCTGCTTGACGCCGTCTTCGACGCTGCGCTTGATCGCGTCCGGCTTGAGGCTGACGACCAGCTTCTGGTCGGCGCCGTCGGCGGCGTCGGCGAAGTTCAGCTCGTTCGAGCGCGAGGTCAGCACATTGCGTGCGGCGGAGCGGGTCGCGGCGTCGCGGAAGCGCACTTCGATGGTGTCGCCCACGCGCTCGATGCCGGCGTGGCGCACGTTCTCGTCGCGCAGGTTGCTGCGCACGCTGGCCTGCAGCGCCTTGACCTTGTTGTCGATCACGTCCCTGGTATTGACCTGCAGCAGGAAGTGCACGCCGCCGCGCAAGTCGAGGCCGAGGCTCATCGGGCCGGCGCCGATCTTTTCCATCCAGGCCGGGGTATTGGTGACCAGGTTGACGGTGACGATGTAATCGGGGTTGGCCGGGTCGCGGTTCAGTTCGCGTTCCAGGGCCAGCTTGGCCTTGAATTGTTCTTCGGTGCCGGCGAAGCGCACACGCACCGACGTCGTGTGACCGGTGCCTTCGAGGGAGAGTCCGGTATGGGGAATGCCGGCACGCTTGAGCGCATCCTCGACCAGGGTGGTGGAGGCGCTGGTGATGTTCAGGGTCGAACGGCCCGATGTCACCTGCAACGCCGGCGTTTCGCCGAAGTAGTTAGGCGCCGTGTACAACGCGCCGAGCAGCAGCGCGATGACGATCATTAGGTATTTCCAGACGGGATAGCGATTCATAGTGTTCCGGCGTTCAGGTTGGGCAGTGCGGCTCGCGGGCCGCACGGAGCTTGCTCTTACAGGGCTTTCAGGGTGCCCTTCGGCAGCAGGGTGGTCACTGCGTTCTTCTGCACGGTGATTTCGGTGCCGGTGGCGATCTCCAGGGTCACGTAGGCGTCGGTCACTTTCGAGACGCGGCCCACGATGCCGCCAGCGGTGACGACTTCATCGCCCTTGGTCAGTGCATCCATCATCGCTTTCAGCTCGCGCTGGCGTTTCTGCTGAGGACGGATCATCAGGAAGTACATGACCACGAACATCAGGATCAGCGGCAGGAAGGTCGTCAGGCTGCCCATGATGCCTGGGTCAGCGGCGGCGGTTTGCGCGTAAGCGTTGGAAATGAACACAAGAACTCCGATTGTGAAGTTAAAAAAATAAGCGGTGTATTCTAGCATCGGCCAGTCGCCGAAAACCAAATCTGGAGGTAGGTGATCTTGCTTTTCGGTATTGCAAGAGCTTGCTAGAAATTAAATTCCGGCGCCGCCGTCAATACGGCAGCGCCCGGCTCAGCGGGTAAGCAAGTGCTTACACGCCGCGCGCGCGGCCCGCATTGAACTCGATGCGGAACTCGTTGAAACGGTCGGCATCGATGGCATCGCGCATTTCCTGCATGAGTTTCAGGTAGTAATGCAGGTTGTGGATCGTGTTCAGGCGGGCGCCCAGGATTTCGTTCGAGCGGTGCAGATGGTGCAGGTAGGCGCGCGAGAAGTTCTTGCAGCAATAGCAATCGCAGCTCTCGTCCAGCGGCGCCTGGTCGTCCTTGTAGCGCGCATTCTTGATCTTGACGTCGCCGAAGCGGGTGAACAGCCAGCCATTGCGCGCATTCCGGGTCGGCATCACGCAGTCGAACATGTCGACGCCGTTCGCCACGCCGTCGACCAGGTCTTCCGGCGTGCCGACGCCCATCAGGTAGTGCGGCTTGTTCTCGGGCAGGCGCGGGCCGACGTGGGCCAGGATGCGCTTCATGTCTTCCTTCGGTTCGCCCACCGACAGGCCGCCGATCGCCAGGCCCGGGAAATTAATGTCCTCGAGGCCGGCCAGCGACTCGTCGCGCAGGTGCTCGTACATGCCGCCCTGGACGATGCCGAACAGCGCGTTCGGGTTGCCGCCGCCGGTGAATTCGTTCATCGAACGCTGGGCCCAGCGCAGCGACATGCGCATCGACTTGGCCGCTTCTTCCGCGGTGGCCGGGCGGCCGTCGATTTCATAGGGCGTGCATTCGTCGAACTGCATCACGATGTCCGAGTTCAGCGCGCGCTGGATCTGCATCGAGATCTCGGGCGACAGGAACTGGCGCGAGCCATCGATCGGCGAGGCGAACTTGACGCCCTCTTCCGTGATCTTGCGCATGGCGCCGAGCGAAAACACCTGGAAGCCGCCCGAGTCGGTCAGGATCGGCTTGTCCCAGCCCATGAATTGATGCAGGCCGCCGAACTTGTTCATCACGTCCACGCCGGGACGCAGCCACAGGTGGAAGGTGTTACCCAGGATGATCTGCGAGCCGACTTCCTTGAGTTCGACCGGCGACATGGCCTTGACCGAACCGTAGGTGCCGACCGGCATGAAGATCGGGGTTTCGATGGTACCGTGGTTCAGCTTCAGGCGGCCGCGGCGGGCGTGCGACAGGCCGCTGGTGTCTTTCTTGAGCAGAGTAAATTCGAGCATCGTTTTTCTATCAACGTGAAGTGGTCGTCAGCAGCATGGCGTCGCCATAGCTGAAGAAGCGGTATTCGTTGGCGATCGCATGCGCATAGGCCTTGCGGATCGGTTCAAAGCCGGCGAAGGCCGACACCAGCATCAGCAGGGTCGACTTGGGCAGGTGGAAGTTGGTGACCAGGCGTGTGACGGTCTTGAAGGTGTAGCCGGGCGTGATGAACAGCGCGGTATCGGCGCTGCCGGCGACCAGCTCGCCGCTTTGCGAGGCCGATTCCAGCGCGCGCAGGCTGGTGGTGCCGACGGCGACCACGTCGCGGCCCGCCGCTTTCGCGGCGCGCACCGCGTCCACCGTCTCTTGCGAGATGGTGTACCACTCGGTGTGCATCTTGTGCTCGCTCAAATCCTCGACCCGCACCGGCTGGAAGGTGCCGGCGCCGACGTGCAGGGTGACGTAGGCGAACTTGACGCCTTTTTGCGCCAACTTGTCGAGCAGCGGCTGGTCGAAGTGCAGGCCGGCCGTCGGGGCGGCGACCGCGCCCGGCTCTTTCGAGTACACGGTCTGGTAGCGCTGCTCGTCGAATTCGTCGGCGCTGTGCTCGATATACGGCGGCAGCGGCAGGCGGCCGTGGGCTTCGATCAGCTCGAACACGTCGCCCTCGAAGTGGAGCGTAAAGAATTCGCCGGCGCGTGCGCCGGTGGTGACGTCGAAGGCATCGGCCAGGCGGATGCGGTTGCCCGGCTTGGGCGATTTGGAAGCGCGCACCTGGGCCAGCACGGTGCGGTCGTCGAGCACGCGCTCGACCAGCACCTCGACCTGGCCGCCGGTTTCCTTGACGCCGAAGAAGCGCGCCTTGAGCACGCGGGTATTGTTCATCACCAAGAGGTCGCCCGGCTGGAGCTGGTCGACGATGTCGGAGAAATGGCGATCAAGGATCTGATCACCGTCGAGCTGCAAAAGGCGTGAGGCGCTGCGGTCCGGCAGCGGCAGCTGCGCGATGCGCTCGGGGGGCAGCTCGAAGTCGAAATCGGAAAGCGAGTACATTATTCTCAATTCTGGGAAAATAAGCGCTGCCAGCTTTACAATACAGGCTCCAGCGCTGATGGCGAACCTTCTATTTTACGCCAGCGAGCGCCATTTTGCCGCGATATGCCCGCCTCCAAGACCACAAATCCACCCAAGACCCTCGAAAGCAAGCTCGCCCGCCTCGGACTGCGCAGCGACATGGACCTGGTATTGCACCTGCCGATGCGCTACGAGGACGAGACCCAGATCGTGTCCATCCGCGAGGCTTGCCTGCGCGGCGGCCACGTGTCGCAGGTCGAAGGCGTGGTGACCAAGAACGAAATCTCGTTCAAGCCGCGGCGCCAGCTGCTGGTGACCATCGCCGACGAATCGGGCGATCTGCTGCTGCGCTTCATGAACTTCTATGGCAGCCAGGTCAAGCAGATGGCCGAAGGCGTGCGCATCCGGGCGCGTGGCGAACTGAAACACGGCTTCTTCGGGGCCGAGATGGTGCACCCCGCTTATAAAGTGGTCAACGAAGGCGCGCCGCTGCCGAATTCACTCACGCCCGTCTACCCGGCCGGCGAAGGCCTGTCGCAGACGGTGCTGCGGCGCGCGATCGCCGATGCGATGAAGCGGATCGACTGGAGCGATACCGTCCCTGCCGGCATCCGCGCCAAGATGGGACTGATCGACTTCGAGCCGGCCGTGAAGCTGCTGCACTATCCGCCGGCCGACGTCGACGAACATGCGCTGGGAGAGAAGTCGCATCCGGCCTGGGAACGCATGAAGTTCGACGAGCTGCTGGCGCAGCAGCTGTCGCTGAAACGGGCGCAGCGCGCGCGGCGCGAAAAAGGCGCGCCGCATCTACGTGCAGTGGGCAAGTTGTCCGAAGCCTTCCTGGCGGCGCTGCCGTTCAAGCTCACCGGCGCCCAGCAGCGCGTGGTCGAAGAGATCCGCACGGACCTAGCAGAAGGCTATCCGATGCAGCGCCTGCTGCAGGGCGACGTCGGCAGCGGCAAGACCGTGGTCTCGGCGCTGGCCGCCGCGCAGGCGATCGACAGCGGCTATCAGGCGGCGCTGATGGCGCCGACCGAGATCCTGGCCGAGCAGCATTTCAGGAAGATCGCGGCCTGGATGGAGCCGCTCGGCGTGAAAGTCGCCTGGCTCACCGGCAGCCTCAAGAAAAAAGAGAAGGCCGCCTCCAACGAGTTGATCGAGTCGGGCGAGGCGAACCTGGTGATCGGCACCCATGCGCTGATCCAGGACACGGTGCAGTTCGCGAAACTGGGCCTGGTGATCGTCGACGAACAGCACCGCTTCGGCGTCGGCCAGCGCCTCACCCTGCGCAACAAGGGCAGCGACGGCCTGGTGCCGCACCAGCTCATGATGTCGGCCACCCCGATCCCGCGCACGCTGGCGATGACGTATTACGCCGACCTCGAGGTGTCGGTGATCGACGAGCTGCCGCCGGGCCGCAGCCCGATCGTCACGCGCGCGATCGACCAGATGCGGCGCGACGAAGTGATCGAACGCGTCTACGCAGCGGCGCTCGAAGGCCGGCAAGTGTACTGGGTCTGCCCGCTGATCGAGGAATCCGAAGCCCTGCAATTGCAGACCGCGACCGAGACCTACGAGACCCTGGCCGAATCGCTGCCCGAGCTGCAGGTGGGGCTGGTGCATGGCCGCATGAAGCCGCTCGAAAAGCAGGAAGTGATGGATGCGTTCACGGCCGGCCAGGTGCACGTGCTGGTGGCGACCACCGTGATCGAGGTCGGCGTCGACGTGCCGAATGCGTCCCTGATGGTGATCGAGCATGCCGAGCGCTTCGGCCTGTCGCAGCTGCACCAGCTGCGTGGGCGCGTGGGTCGCGGCTCGGCGGCCTCGGTGTGCCTGCTGCTGTATCAATCGCCGCTGGGCCAGGTGGCCAAGCAGCGCCTGATGACGATGCGCGAGACCACCGACGGCTTCGAGATCGCGCGGCGCGACCTGGAGATCCGCGGCCCGGGAGAATTCCTGGGCGCGCGCCAGTCGGGCCAGGCGATGCTGCGCTTTGCCGACCTGGAGCTCGATGGCTGGCTGGTCGACCGGGCGCGCGACGTGGCGCAGTATCTGCTCGACGGCGAAAAGCCCGAGAAGATCGCGGTGGTCGATGCGCACCTGGCGCGCTGGCTGGGTGGGCGCGAGGAATTCCTGAAGGTCTGATCGAAAGAAGACGATGAAGCCGGAACAACCATTGAGTATCGATGAACTGCGCGCCCTGGCCTCGGCCTCGGCGCCAGCGCCGGACAGTTGCGCATGCGAGATCGCGAGTTACCCTGGGTGGACGCGCACGCCGGTATCGTTCCCGCAAGCGCAGATGCGCCCGGCCGGCACGCTGGCCGGCGATCCCTACTTTGATCCGACCTTCGCCGAATACCATCCGCACGGGACCAATTACTGGTCGCCGGACGCGCCGATCGCCCTCCACTATTTCCCATACAACCGCTGCGCGGTCCAGCAATGCCGCGTGTGCCTGCGCTACTGCCTCAGCTATGTGGAAGCGGGCGGCTACTATGTCGAGCCGCGCATCCGCGCGCTCGACGTGCGGCATATCGTGGATGCGCCGGTCCCGGATTGAGCGTTCCGCGCCGGGGCTATACCGCGTGCAGGATGGCTGGCTGCGGGGCACCGTCCGACGCCAGGCCCACACGGCAGTGGCCTCCTTCGGTCTGGTGCATCCGCAACAGATCGTACGCCTCGAGCATCGTGCGCAGGTTCTTGTACCCATAGGCCGCGTGGGAAAAGCCGGGGTGAGCCGCCCTCAGATGGTTGCCCAGCGCGCCGAGATCGACCCGGCCATCGGGCGATGACAGCGCCAGCGAGCGTACCGCCTCGACCACGAACCTCGGCCTGCGCTTGACGGCCGCCACAGCCGCTGCAGGTGCCGGCGCGGCCTCCGGCGGCGCCGGCCGGGCCGATTCATGGAACCTGTCGCAGGCGTGGCGCAAGGCCGCCGGTGTTTTCGCCTCACCGAAGACATGCACGCTGGCGCCGCGCTCCTGCAGCTTGCGGCACAGGCCGACGAAATCGGAATCGCTGGTGACGATGACGAAACGGTCGGCGCGCCGGTCCAGCAGCATCTCCAGCGCATCCAGCGCCAGCGCGATGTCCGCCGTATTCTTGCCGGCCACATATTGGAATTGCATGCAGGGGGCGAACCCATGGCGCACCAGCACGTCCTGCCATTTGCTCGCCAGGGCCGTGTGGTTACCGTAACCCCGCCGCAAGGCCACCCGTCCGAGGGTCGATGCAAGCTGCATCGCCTCGCCGATCACGGTCGGCTGCGCATTCTCGCAGTCCACGAGGACGGCGACATTCTGGTCCGGGGTCATATGAGTTCCTTTTGGGCAATTGCGTTTCACTCTAGCAGGATCTCGGCTGGATAAACACGCCCTGCCTCACGATCCGCTAACGCTGTTGCGAGGAACGCACTGTGGGAATCGGTGAGACATCCAGGCTGCGAGGTCGGCTATCTTTGTTGTCTTCCCGACCAACACTGAACCCGGAACCTGCAATGCCACTCATCGGACTTGGACTGCACTTCCTCATCGCCCTCTTCTTCGCGATCCACGCCGTGCGCAACGGTCGCCAGCTGTACTGGCTGCTGATCCTGTTCTCGTTCCCGCTGCTCGGCAGCCTCGCCTACTTCGTCGTGGAATACCTCCCGGCCTCGCGCCTCGAGCGCCGTGGCCGCATCGCCGGGCGGGCGCTCCAGAAGAGTCTCGATGCTGGCCGCGACGTGCGCGACGCACGGAGCGCGTTCGACCTGACGCCGACCGCCCACAACCAGATGCGCCTGGCCGCCGCGCTGCTGGAAGCCGGCGAATCGGAGGAAGCGGTGCGCCATTACGACGCCTGCCTGAACGGACCGTTCGCGGGCGATCCCGAGGTCATCCTGGGCGCCGCGCGCGCCAATGCGGCGCACGGGCAGCCGGCGGCGGCGATTGCGCTGCTGGCGCCGCTGCAGTCGAAGCGTCCGGATTTTCGCGCCGGCGAAGTCGGGCTGGCGCTGGGCCGCGCCTATGCCGCTGATGGTCGGCAGGACGAGGCAGGCGCCGAATTCGAGGCCGTGGTCGAACGCTTCGGCAGCATCGAGGCGCGCGTCGAACTGGCGCTATGGGCGCTTGCCAACGGCAAGGAGGCGGTGGCGCAGCGCGAGCTGAAGGAGGTCAAGCATGCGCGCACGCACATGGAAAAGCATACGCGGGAACTGCACCGGGAGCTGTTCAAACGGCTGGATGCCGCCACCGCGCCAAAGTAGGATCCCGGCCCGCTAGCCGGCAAAGGTCAGCCGGTTCCCGAACGGATCCTTGACGCTCAACTCGCGCGTTTCCCACGGCGTATCTTCGATCGCGGGCCGCGCATAACCATATTGTTTGGCAGCCAGCTCGGCATGCAGGTCATCGATGTCGTCGACCTCGATGCGCAGCGCCGCGCCAGGGCAGCAATCGCCGTGATGCTCGCTCAGGTGCAACACGCAGTCGCCGCGCGACACCTGCAGGTAGAGCGGCATGCCGGGGCCGAAGCGGTGGTCCCAGTCGACCGTGAAGCCGAGGTAGTCGACATAGAACTCGCGCGCCCTGGCTTCATCAAAAATGCGCAGGATCGGCGTGACGCTCCCGAGCTTCATGACGCCCGCCTCAAGCGCGGTCGGCCGCGTAGCGCAGGCCGATCTGGCGCCGGATCTCGTCCATCACGCCCATCAGCGCCAGCGTCTCGTCCTGCGTCATCGACGGGCTTTCCAGCAGCCCCTGCCGCCAGCAGCGCTGGGCTTCGATCGCCTCGTGCACATAGCCGTTGCCGAGATACGGGGTCTCGATCGTGCGCTCGCTGCCGTCTTCGAGCTTGACGGTGACCGAGGTCGCGCGGTGGAACATGGTGTTCATCCGCACCTGGCCGCGCTCGCCCGACACGGTCAGCTCGGCCGGCGAGCGCGCCAGGAAGGAGCAGCTGCACACCGACATGGCGCCGCCTTCATGCTTGAGCGTGAAGCCGGTCTGCACGTCGACGCCGGTCGGTCCCATCTGGGCTTGCGCGCGCACTTCGAGCACGGGACCCAGGAGGCCGGCCGCGACCGACAGCGGATAGATGCCCAGGTCGAGCAGCGCGCCGCCGCCGAGATCGGGATTGAAGACGCGGTGCTCGGGGCCGAAGGCGGCGGCGAAGCCGAAGTCGGCGACGACCTGGCGCGGAGTGCCGATCTCGCCCGAGGCCAGGATGCGCTTCACTTCCAGGTAGGCCGGCAGGTAGCGCGTCCACATCGCCTCCATCAGGAACAGGCGCTTCGAGCGCGCCAGGGTCACCACCTGCTCGGCCTCGCGCAGGTTCATCGTGAACGGCTTCTCGCACAGCACGCCCTTGCCGGCGCGCAGCGCCATCAAGGCGTTGCCGGCATGTTCCGGATGCGGCGTGCCGATGTAGATCAGGTCGATGCCCTCGGCCTGGGCCAGCAGCTCGCACGAGCCGTAGCTGGCCAGCGCGCCGAACTCCTCGGCGAAGGCCGCGGCCTTGTCCGGGCTGCGCGAGCCCACGGCGGCCAGCACGGCGCCCGGCACGTCCTTCAGTGCATTGGCAAAGGCGCGCGAAATCTTGCCCGTGCCGAGAATTCCCCAGCGTACCGCTTCAGCCATCGGCTTCTCCCAATTCAAGCCGTCCGCTTTGGACGGAACACAGTCGTATCCAGATAAAAGTCAGGGTCTTGTCCGGGCCACCAGTCTGGAATGCCCAGCACCTGCAGGGGCGTGAAGCCGCCCGGCGCCAGGGCCTCGCCCGCCAGGCCGGCCGCCACCTCGCGGTCGAGCCAGGCGCGACGCGCGTCCGGCGCCAGCGCAAAGTAGTCGTCGCCGGCGACCACCACCCGCGTATGCGCGGTGATCGCCTTGCGCGGCGCCACCAGCTTTTCCATCAGCGCGTGGCCGAACAGCCAGACCTCGGCGTCCCTGCCGAACAAGTCACGCTTATCGTACAGGGCCTCCAGCCAGCGGTGCGCACGCAAGTCCTCGACCAGCGCGCGCCCGGCGTCATTGTCGCGCACCACCAGCAAGGCCGCGTTCTCGTCGAAGATGGTGGCGGCGTCGCGCGCCGGCCCGCGCGACTTGCCGACGCCGGCCTGCGCGATCTGCGCCGCCTGCAACGCGTTCAGCGCGCGCTTGATACCCGGGAAGGTCTGCCATACCAGCGCATTGAAGAAATCGTGCAGGTTGTCGCGGGTCGGCACCTGGCCGGTGGCGCCGATGAATTCTTCATACGCCATCCCTTCCGGCAGCGCGGCTTGCGGCACGAAGGACAACGGCATGCCGGCGCCATTACGCAGGTCGAGTTCGCGCGCCGCCGCGTTGAAGGCGTCGATGAAGCCATCCGGCGGCGGCGCGGCGCGCTCGAATGCCGGGCGCACCGTGTCGTACCACGGCTGCGCCCAATCGATCGGTGGCAGCACGGTAGTGCTTACACCATCTTCCAGTTGATGCTCTCGCCCGCGTTCAGCGGCACCAGCTGGTGTTCGCCCATCGGCACCGACTCAGGCAGGGTCCAGCTTTCGCGCTTGAGCGTGATGGTGCCCTCGTTGCGCGGCAGGTTGTAGAAGGCCGGGCCGTTGAAGCTGGCGAAGGCTTCCAGCTTGTCGAGCGCGCCGGCCTGGGCGAAGGCTTCGGTGTACATCTCCATCGCGTGCAGCGCGGTGTAGCAGCCGGCGCAGCCGCAGGCGGCATATTTGGTGTGCACCGCGTGCGGGGCCGAGTCGGTGCCCAGGAAGAAGCGCTCGTCGCCGCTGGTGGCGGCGGTGACCAGCGCCAGGCGATGTTCTTCGCGCTTGAGCACCGGCAGGCAGTAGAAATGCGGGCGGATGCCGCCGCGGAAGATCTCGTTGCGGTTGTACAGCAGGTGGTGGGCGGTGATGGTGGCCGCGATCGGGCCCTCGGCTTCGGCCACGTACTGGGCCGCGTCCTTGGTGGTGATGTGTTCGAACACCACGTTCAGGGCCGGCATGTCCTTGCGCAGCGGGCGCATCACGCGCTCGATGAACACGGCTTCGCGGTCGAACAGGTCGATCTCGTTGTCGGTGACTTCGCCATGCACCAGCAGTGGCATGCCGACTTCCTGCATCACTTCCAGCGTCTTGTAGCACTTTTTCAGGTCGGTGACGCCGGCGTCCGAGTTGGTGGTGGCGCCGGCCGGATATAGCTTGACCGCATGGATGAAACCGGTGTCCTGGGCGCGGCGGATCTCGTCCGGATTGGTGTTGTCGGTCAGGTACAGCGTCATCAAGGGCTCGAAGCGCATGCCCTCCGGCAGCGCGGCCAGGATGCGGGCGCGGTACTCGAGGGCGGCGGCGGCCGTGGTCACAGGCGGGCGCAGATTCGGCATCACGATCGCGCGGCCGAACTGTCGTGCGCTGTGCGGCAATACGCTGGCCATCGCCGCGCCGTCGCGCAGGTGCAGGTGCCAGTCGTCTGGACGGGTGATGGTAATGGTGTCTGGGGTCTCGATGGTGGACATGGCGGCTCTCGAAAAACGAATGCCGTATTTTACCCGCGCGGCGGCCCCGAAGGTGCGTTTGACGCACCTCGGAACGGCGCCTGTATTGACCGGCCAGGCATGCAGGCGGGGTAGCCGGGATACCGTTACGTCAACCTTGTAAGCATGCTTGACAGCACTAACAGTGCCTAGGATACTGCGGAACTTGCCATAATCTTCAGAATCACCCGGCCTTCGGTCCTCGAAAACCGGTCACTGCCCGAACAATCCGCCAGCGACAGCGCGATGCGCCGTTGCCGGCCCTGCACAGGTCCACACGACAGGAAGCTTTATGAACAATCGAAACCGCCTGACTACCTTCATCATGATCGCCCTGGTGGTCGGCATCGTGGTCGGCTACCTGGTCAACGCCAATACGGATACGGCGGGCGCGACGAGCTTCTCCGACACGATGTCGCTGATTACCACGATGTTCCTCCGCCTGATCAAGATGATCATCGCGCCGCTGGTGTTCGCGACCCTGGTGGTCGGCATCGCCAGGATGGGCGACGCCAAGGAAGTCGGCCGCATCGGCGTCAAGGCGCTGGGCTGGTTCATGATCGCCTCGGTCATCTCGCTGTCGCTGGGCCTGGTCCTGGTGAACATCTTCCGTCCGGGCGACGCGCTGCACGCGGCGGGCATGATGCCGCCGGTCGACGCGACGTCGGGCATCACCAGCGGCAGCCTGACGATGAAGGACTTCATCACCCACCTGATCCCGACCTCGATCGTCGACGGCATGGCCAAGAACGAGATCCTGCAGATCGTGGTGTTCTCGCTGTTCTTCGGCACCGCGGCCGCCGCCGTCGGCGCGCGCGCCACGCCGATGATCGACGTCATCGACGGCGTCGCCCACGTGATGCTCAAGCTGACCGGCTACGTGATGAACTTCGCCCCGATCGCGGTGTTCGCGGCGGTGGCCGGCATCATCGCCAAGAGCGGCCTGGGCGTGCTGTCGACCTATGGCATCTTCATGGCCCAGTTCTACTTCGGCATCGCGCTGCTGTGGATCGTCCTGATCGGCATCGGCATGGCCGTGATCGGCCCGCGCATCCTGCGCCTGATCTCCGAGCTGCGCGGCCCGACCGTGCTGGCCTTCTCGACCGCCTCGTCCGAAGCCGCCTTCCCGCGCACCCTGGAAAGCCTGGAGCGCTTCGGCGTCAAGAACCGCCTGGCCTCGTTCGTGCTGCCGATCGGCTACTCGTTCAACCTGGACGGCTCGATGATGTACTGCACCTTCGCCGCCGTCTTCATCGCCCAGGCCTACGGCATCGAGCTGTCGCTGGGCACCCAGATCACCATGATGCTGGTGCTGATGCTGACCTCGAAGGGCATGGCCGGCGTGCCGCGCGCCTCGCTGGTCGTGATCGCGGCCACCCTGAACCAGTTCGACATCCCGGAAGCGGGCCTCCTGCTGCTGCTGGCGATCGACCACTTCCTGGACATGGCGCGCTCGGCCACCAACGTGATCGGCAACGGCATCGCCACCGCCGTCGTCGCCAAGTGGGAGGGCGACCTGGGAGAACCGAACAAGGAACCGGCCGTCTCACCGCTGCGATAAGCGTGGCGAACGGCTGCTTGTAGCACCAGGGCCTTCCAGCGATGGAGGGCCTTTTTTTATGCGTCAATAATGAAAAGAGGGAGCGAGAGATGAAACAGATGGTTGCCGCCGGCATGCTGCTGGCCCTGAACAGCGCGCACGCCGCCACCCAGACGGTCGACTGCGGCCGGCTGCTGGACGTCCAGAAAGGCGCCTGGCGCGAGCGCGTCAGCATCGTGATCGAGAACGGCAGCATCGTGTCGGTGGGGCCGATGACCCAGCAGGCCGGCAACATCGACCTGTCGCGCCACAGCTGCCTGCCGGGCCTGATCGACATGCACGTGCACCTGACCAGCGAAACCCAGCCCGCGGTCGACGCCTATCGCGACCGCCTGGCCGCCAATCCGGCCGACATGGCCTATCGTTCGGTGAAGTACGCCGAGCGCACCCTGATGGCCGGCTTCACCACGGTGCGCGACCTGGGCGCCGCCGACAACCTGAACATCTCGCTCAAGCGCGCCATCGCCGCCGGCGAAGTGCCGGGTCCGCGCATGTTCACCGCCGGGAAATCGCTGGCCACCACCGGCGGCCACGCCGACCCGACCAACAACCTGTCGCACTTCCTGTCCGAAAAGATCGGCACGCCCGGCCCGGTCGAAGGTGTATTGAACAGCCCCGAGGAAGCGCGCCAGGCGGTGCGCACCCGCTACAAGGACGGCGCCGACCTGATCAAGGTCACCGCCACCGGCGGCGTCCTGAGCCAGGCCGCCAGCGGCCACAACTCGCAGTACACCGAGGACGAGCTGCGCGCCGTGGTGAGCACCGCGAAGGACTACGGTTTCCGCGTCGCCGCCCACGCCCACGGCGCCGAAGGCATGAAGCGCGCGCTGCGCGTCGGCGTCGACTCGATCGAGCACGGCACCCTGATGGACGACGAGGTCATCGCCCTGTTCAAGAAAGGCGGCGGCTGGTACGTGCCGACCATCTCGGCCGGCCGCTACGTGGCCGACAAGGCGAAGGATCCGAATTACTATTCGGCCCTGGTGCGCCCGAAGGCGGCCGCGATCGGCCCACAGCTGCAAGCCACCTTCGGCCGTGCCTACAAGGCCGGCGTGAAGATCGCCTTCGGCACCGATGCCGGCGTGTTCCCGCACGGCGAGAACGCCAGGGAATTCGGCTACATGGTCGAAGCGGGCATGACGCCGATCGACGCGATCCGCTCGGCCACCGTGAACGCGGCCACCCTGCTCGACCAGCCGAAGCGCCTGGGCGCGGTCGACGCGGGCTTCGCGGCCGACATCATCGCGGTCGAGGGCGACCCCTTGCAGGACGTGAAAGTGCTCGAGCAGGTCAAGTTTGTAATGAAAGATGGCGTGGTCTACAAGAAGCCCTGAGCCGTCAGGAATGCGTGTTCGGCATGGATGGCGCGCCGTCCATGCCCTCCGCCATTTCCAGCGGCGGCGAGGCCACGTCCTCGTCCGGCCGCGCCAGCTGCCGTTCCCACATCTGCGCATACAGGCCCTGCTCCGCCAGCAGCGAATAATGCGTGCCGCGCTCGACGATCCTGCCGTGGTCGAGCACGATGATCTGCTGCGCATCGGCGATCGTCGACAGGCGGTGCGCGATCACCAGGGTCGTGCGGTTCTTCGCGATCTCCTTCAGCTGCGCCTGGATCGCCTGCTCCGAGCGTGAATCGAGGGCCGACGTGGCCTCGTCGAAGATCAGGATCGCCGGATCCTTGAGCAAGGTGCGCGCGATCGCCACCCGCTGCTTTTCGCCGCCCGACAGTTTCAGGCCGCGCTCGCCCACCATGCTCCCGTAGCCGTCCGGCAGGCTCTCGATGAAGTCATGGATCGAGGCCGCGCGCGCGGCCGCCACGATGTCCTCTCGGCTGGCGCCGGGCCGGCCATAGGCGATGTTGTATTCGATCGTGTCGTTGAACAGCACCGTGTCCTGCGGCACGATGCCGATCGCGGCGCGCAGCGATTCCTGGGTGATGTCGCGCAGGTCCTGGCCGTCGATGCGGATCGCGCCGCCGTTCACGTCGTAGAAGCGGAACAGCAGCCGCGACAGGGTCGACTTGCCCGAGCCGCTATGCCCCACCACCGCGGTCGTGGTCCCGGCGGGAATCGTGAAGTCGACATCGAACAGGATTTGCCGCTTGGCCTCGTAGCTGAACTCGACGTGCGAAAACGCGACCTCGGCGCCTTTCGTCACCAATGGCTGGGCCTTGGGACTGTCGGCCACTTCGCGGTTCTGGTCCAGCAGGCCGAACAGGCGTTCCATGTCGGCCAGGCTTTGCTTGATCTCGCGGTAGATCACGCCCAGGAAGTTGAGCGGCAGGTAGAGCTGGATCATGAAGGTATTGACCAGCACCAGGTCGCCCAGGCTCATGGTGCCGGCGATGACGCCCTCGGTCGCGCGCCACAGGATCAGCGTGACGGCGGTCGCGATGATCAGCGACTGTCCGGTGTTCAGGAAGGACAGCGAAGTCTGCGAGCGCACCCCGGCGTTCTCGTAGTTCTTGAGGCCTTCGTCGTAACGCCGCGCCTCGTAGTCCTCGTTGCCGAAGTACTTGACCGTCTCGTAGTTGAGCAGCGAGTCGATCGCCTTGGTGGACGCCTTCGATTCGAGCTCGTTCATGGTGCGCCGGAAGTGCGTGCGCCATTCGGTGACCACCACCGTGAAGCTAATGTAGGACGCCAGCGCCACCGCCGTGATGATGGTGAACCAGATATCGTAGTTGAACACCAGGTAGACCAGCACCAGCGTGATCTCGACCAGGGTCGGCAAGATGTTAAACAGCGAATACGAGATCAGTGAATTGACGCCGCGCGTGCCGCGCTCGATGTCGCGCGTCATGCCGCCGGTCTGGCGGTTCAGGTGGAAGCGCAGCGACAGCGCGTGCAGGTGGCGGAACACCTTGAGCGCGATCGTGCGCACCGCGCGCTGGGTGACGCGCGCGAACAGGAATTCGCGCAGCTCGGTGAACACCGTCATCGACAGGCGCAGCAGGCCGTAGCCGACCAGCAGCCCGAGCGGCAGCACGAGCAGCGCATGCGGGTGGGCCGGGTCGATCGCCAGGCCGTCGATGATCTTCTTGAGCACCAGCGGCACGCCGACGTTGGCCAGTTTTGCGCCGACCAGCGCGGCCATGGCGGCCATCACCCGCCATTTATAGACCCACAGGTAGGGGAACAGGGTTTTGAGGGTGGCCCAGTCGTTGCGGGGACCAGCTTTGGTATCGGGCGGGAGTGGAGCGGAATTGCGGCGCATGACGGGGCTTCGGGATTTATGGTTCAATTCGGGTCGATTGTAGCTTTTACCGAGAATTCACGATGACCACGCTAGACAACACCGTCACCACGCCCACCACGGTCCGCCTCCCCGCAGGCAAAATGCCGGAACTGCGCGTCATGCCCGCCCCTTCCGACGCCAATGTGTACGGCGACGTGTTCGGCGGCTGGATCATGGCCCAGGTCGACCTGGCCGGCTCGCTGCCGGCCACCCGCCGCGCCAACGGCCGCGTGGCGACCATCGCCGTCAACTCCTTCCTGTTCAAGAACCCGGTGTTCGTGGGCGACCTGCTGTCGTTCTACGCCGACATCACCAAGGTCGGCAACACCTCGATCACCGTGTTCGTCGAGGTGTACGCCGAGCGCAACCGCCTGGCGGCCGAGGTGGTCAAGGTGACCGAGGCGACGCTGACCTATGTCGCCACCGGCCCGGACCGCAAGCCGCGCCAGCTGCCGCCGCTCGAATCGCTGGTGGCGCACCGGTAAAGAAAAAGGCCGCCGGATCGGCGGCCTTCGGCATCAGGCGCTCTTCTTCTCGTCGCGCAGTTCGCGCCGCAGGATCTTGCCGACGTTCGTCTTCGGCAGGGTCTCGCGGAACTCGATGAACTTGGGCCGCTTGTAGCCGGTCAGCTGCTCCTTGCAGAACTCCTTGAGCTGTTCGGTGGTGAGGTCGGCGTCCTTCTTCACCACGTACAGCTTCACGGCCTCGCCCGAGTTCTGGTCCGGCACGCCCACGCACGCCACTTCCAGCACGCCCGGGTGCGCGGCCACCACGCCCTCCACTTCGTTCGGATAGACGTTGAAGCCCGAGACCAGGATCATGTCCTTCTTGCGGTCGACGATGCGGGTATAGCCCTTGTCGTCCATGATGCCGATGTCGCCGGTCTTGAAGAAACCGTCCGCGGTCATGACCTTGGCCGTCTCGTCGTCGCGCTGCCAGTAGCCGGCCATCACCTGCGGACCGCGCACGGCGATCTCGCCGGCGGTGCCGAACGGGACTTCGTTGCCCGCCTCGTCCAGGATGCGCAGCTCGGTCGACGGCAGCGGCAGGCCGATGGTGCCGGTGAATTCAGTGATGTCGCAGCGGTTGGCGGTCACCACCGGCGAGGTCTCGGACAGGCCGTAACCCTCGACGATCGGGATGCCGGTGGTCTTGAGCCATTTGTCGGCCACGGCCTTCTGCACGGCCATGCCGCCGCCCGGGCACACCATCAGGCCCGAGAAATCGAGCCTGGCGAAATCGTCGTTGTTGAGCAGGCCGTTGTACAAGGTGTTCACGGCCGGGAAGATGTTGATGCGATAACCGGCCAGCTCCTTGACGAAGCCCTTGATGTCGCGCGGGTTCGGGATCAAGAGGTTCATGCCGCCGATGCGCAGGCCCAGCAGCGCGCAGACCGTGAGCGCATAGATGTGGTACAGCGGCAGCGCGCAGGCGAACTGCGGCTGTTCGCCGGCCTTCAGCTTGGCCAGGGTCGGCCCGAACCAGGCTTCGTTCTGCAGCACGTTGGCGATCACGTGGCGGTGCAGCAGCACCGCGCCCTTCGACACGCCGGTGGTGCCGCCGGTGTACTGCAGGAAGGCGATGTCGTCGTGGCCGATCGCGACCGGCTTGAGGGTTTCGCGGGCGCCTTCGGCCAGCACCTTGTTGAAACCGACCGCGCCCGGCAGCGAATAGGCCGGCACCATCTTCTTGACCTTGCGCACCACCAGGTTGACCAGCGAGCCTTTCAGGCCACCCAGCAGGTCGCCCATGGTGGCCAGGACAATATGTTTCACGTTCGTCTGGCGCACCACCTGCTCCAGCGTGTGGGCGAAGTTCTCGAGCACCACGATCGCCTCGGCGCCCGAGTCGACCAGCTGGTGCTGCAGCTCGCGCGGCGTGTACAGCGGATTGACGTTGACGACCACGTAGCCGGCGCGCAGCACGGCTGCCAGCGCCACCGGATACTGCAGCACGTTCGGCAGCATGATCGCCACGCGCGCGCCGGCTTGAAGGCCGCGCGCCTGCAGCCAGGCCGCCATCCGCTGCGACATCGCATCGAGTTCCGCGAACGTGATGGACTTGCCCATGCAGGCATAGGCCTTGCGGTCGGCGTACTTGCGAAACGCCTCCTCCAGCAAATGCGTCAGCGAGCGGTACTGGGTCGGATCGATCTGAGCCGGCACGCCGTTCTCGTACGACGAGAGCCAAAATTTGTCCATCTGTCCTGCCTTCCTTGTTGGTTCCAATAAAACGCGAAAGCCGCCCGACGGGGCGGCTTTCGCCGGGGTAGTCCCGTCACAATGCTTACGTTACCGTCTCCGGCTGCTTTTTCTCGTCCCTCAGCGCGCGCCTCAGGATCTTGCCGACGTTGGTCTTCGGCAGCTCGTCGCGGAATTCGATGTACTTCGGTCGCTTGTAGCCGGTGAACTGCTGCTTGCAGTAGTCCATCAGCTGTTCGGCCGTGAGGCCAGGGTCTTTCTTTACCACGAATACCTTGACCGCCTCGCCCGAATGGTCGTCGGGCACGCCGACCACGGCGCATTCGAGCACGCCCTCATGGCCGGCGATCACGCCTTCGAGCTCGTTCGGATAGACGTTGAAGCCCGAGACCAGGATCATGTCCTTCTTGCGGTCGACGATCTTCACGTAGCCGCCGGCGTCCATGACGCCGACGTCGCCCGAACGGAAGAAGCCATCGGCCGTCATCACCTTCGCGGTTTCGTCCGGACGGTTCCAGTAGCCGGTCATTACCTGCGGGCCGCGGATCGCGATCTCGCCGATCTCGCCCGGCGCCATGTGGCGGCCTTCGTCGTCGATGATCGCGATGTCGGTCGACGGCACCGGCAGGCCGATGGTGCCCGTGAATTCGGTGCTGTCGGCGCGGTTGCAGGTGGCCACCGGCGAGGTCTCCGACAAGCCGTAGCCTTCGACGATGGCCACGCCGGTGATCTGGCGCCACTTGTCGGCCACCGGCTTTTGCACCGCCATGCCGCCGCCGTTGCACATGCGCAGCGCCGAGAAATCGAGGTGGGCGAAGTCGGGGTTGTTGGCCAGCGCGTTGTACAGCGTGTTCACGGCCGGCAGCATGTTGACGCGGTACTTTGCCAGTTCCTTGACGAAGGCCGGGATGTCGCGCGGGTTCACGATCAGGACGTTCAGGGCGCCCATGCGCATGCCCCACATCGCGCATGCGGTCAGCGCGAAGATGTGGTACAGCGGCAGCGCGCACACGATCGTGACCTGCTCGCCCGCGGCCTGCTGCATGCACGGCTCGGCCCAGGCCTCGGTCTGCAGCACGTTGGCGATCACGTTGCGGTGGGTGAGCGTGGCGCCTTTCGAGACGCCGGTGGTGCCGCCCGTATACTGCAGGAAGGCGACGTCGTCGATCCTGAGCTCGGCCGGCTTGAACGGCATGCGCTCGCCCTGGGCCAGCGCTTCCTTGAAGGTGACCATGTTCGGCAGCGAGAACTCGGGCACCATCTTCTTGACGTTGCGGACCACGAAGTTGACCAGCATGCCCTTCACGCCGCCCAGCATCTCGCCCATGCTGGCCACCACCACGTGGCGCAGCGGGGTCTTGCCCATCACCTTCTGCACGGTGTGGGCAAAGTTTTCCAGCACGATGATCGCTTCGCTGCCCGAGTCGCCGATCTGGTGCTCCAGTTCGCGCGCGGTGTACAGCGGGTTGACGTTGACGACGGTGTAGCCGGCGCGCAGCACGGCGGCCAGCGCGATCGGATACTGCAGCACGTTCGGCATCATGATCGCCACGCGCGCGCCGGGGGCCAGGCCGCGGCTCTGCAGCCAGGCGGCCAGCCGCTTCGAATACGCATCGAGTTCGCCGTAGGTGATGAACTTGTCCATGCACACATAGGCCTTGCGGTCCGCATATTTGCTGAAGGATTCTTCGAGCAAATGCACCAAGGAGCGGTATTGATCCGGATCAATCTCCGCAGGCACGCCCGGGGGATACGACTGCAGCCAAATTTTGTCCATCGCTCACCTCTGTCTCGATTTTTATCGTTCTGGTCGGGCGGCCGGAGGTGTTTGCCGGCGCGCCTGCACACGTGGCTTATAGGTTTGCCATCGCTGATGGTGATGCTATCGGGCAGCGCCCCTGTGCGCAAGCGGTTTTACCGCGATTGGAACCGGTCCTCTACGGAGACGCACCGATGGTGCGCTGCACCACCAGCGTGCCCGGCGTGGCCGTCGCGCCCAGGCGCTTGAGCACGCGATGCCGCTCTTCCTTGTCGAGCTTGGCCAGCTGGTTGACAGCCTTGTAGAAGCCGCGCCACGACTTCTCGCGGCGCAGCAAAACGCGAAACGCCGGCACGAAATCGTTATAGGTCGCCACCGAGGCCAGGTGGGCGTTCGACAGCGGCTCGGCAAAGAAACGGTCGTAGCCCGCGTAGCCACCCCAGTTCGCCTTGAGCACCTGGTAGTCGTCCTGCAGCGCCAGGAACAGGCGCGCCTTGGCCGCGCGCTTGACGCCGTCGGGCTCCATGCTCTTGTACGTACGCTCCAGCTCGCCGCGATAGCGCAACAGCAGGGCCAGGAAGTCGCTCTTGCGGGTCTTGTAGCGCTCGTACGCTTCGCTCATCTGGGGATTGCCGAAGCGCTCGAGCCAGGCTTCCACGCCGGCCTGCTCCACCGCGCTGGCGAAGGATTCGTTGAACTGCGAATCGCCCGCCACGTAGACCACCTGGTGCGCCAGTTCATGGAAGATCAGGCGCGCCAGCTCGGCGTCCGGATAATTGATGAAGGTCGACATCAGGGGATCGCTGAACCAGCCCAGGGTCGAGTAGGCGCTCACGCCTCCGACCTCGACGTCATTGCCCTGCGCGCGCAATTGCTTGGCATAGGCCTGGGCCTCGGCCTTGCTGTAGTAGCCGCGATAGCTGACGCAGCCGGCCACCGGGAAGCACCACTGGATGGGCTTGAGCGACAGCTCGGGCGTGGCGACCACGTTCCACAACACGTAGGGCCGGCCGAGATTGGTGTAGTTGGTATAGCTGCCGTTGTCGGGCAGCTTCATTTCCTGGATGGCGAAGCGGCGGATCTGGCGCGCCGATTCGAGGCGGTGGCGCAACTTGACGTTGGTGTTGCTATCGGCGATCCAGTCGTCGATCGGGCGCGCATTGGTCAGCAATTGCAGCTGGCCTTGCGCGGCCTGGGTGTAGTAGGAGAGGGATGAGCAGCTTGACAACATGAGGGCTGCGGCTGCCGCGACCATGACTGGCTTGAAGGCCTGGGAAAATCTAGATGGTTTCATCTCGCGTCAAGGGTGCAGCTCTTTCGACCTGCACGAGGGTGTCGTAGAAAGTGGGCGCCCGGCCCATGTCGGTCAAACGCTGGCTGGTGACTTCATTGGCGTTCTTGCCGTCGCTGGCGAGTTTCTTCCACCAGATCGACAAGCCCACCACCAATCCAGCACGCGCCTTGTCGGTCACGCGTGCGCGGGCGATGAACGAACCGCGGTCGTTAAAAATGCGCGCCATGTCGCCGTGGGCGATGCCGCGTGCCGCGGCGTCGTCCGGGTGGATGTCGAGGTGCGGTTCGCCCTCAGTTGCGCGCAGGCTCTTTACATTGACAAACGTCGAGTTGAGGAAGTTCCGCGCCGGCGGAGAAATCATCGCCAGCGGGTACTTTTCGGCCAGTACAGGGTTGGAAGCAACAGACTCGTAAGGCGGAATATACGTGGGCACCGGATCGAGCCCATCGGCGAGCATGCTCTCCGAGAAAAACTCGCACTTGCCGGACGGGGTCGTGAAACCGCCCTCGGCGAACGGCGCGGCCGGCATGTTCAGCTTTTTCCAGCCGCTGCGCTTGAGCGACTCCCAGTCGAAGTGGATCGCGCGCGCATCGTTCTTGTTGAAGGCCTGGGCCGCGATCTCGTCGTCGCTCTCCAGGAAGCACGGGTCGTCATAGCCCATGCGCGCCGCCAGCAGGCGGAAGAATTCGGTGTTCGGTTTCGATTCGCCCACCGGGGCGATGGCGGCGTTATTCGCCATCATGTACAGGTGGCCATAAGCCAGGTGCGCATCGACGTGCTCGAGCTGGGTGGTGGCCGGCAACAGGATGTCGGCATAGTCGGCGCTATCGGTATGAAAGTGTTCGAGCACCACGGTGAACAGGTCTTCGCGCTCGAAGCCCTGCTGCACCTTGCGCGAATCGGGCGCGATCGCCAGCGGGTTGGCGTTGTAGACGATGACGGCTTCGATCTTCGGGCCGAACCCGGGCGACGCTTCCCTGAGCAGGTCGTCGCCGATGGTGGTCATATTGATCGTGCGCGGCGTGCGGCCCGCCAGGAGATCCGGGCGCTGCAAGGCCGGGCGGTTGGTCGGGAACGACGCCGAGGTCGACAGCTGGATCCCGCCGGCCGGCAGGCGCCAGGCGCCCACCAGCGCCGGCAGGCAGGCGATGTTGCGCACCGCCATGCCGCCGCCGCGCACGCGCTGGATGCCATAGTTGATGCGGATCGCGGCCGCGTCGCCATTCTTGACGGTTTGTCCGTACAGGCGCGCCAGGTTGACCACTTCGTCGACCGTGATGCCGCAGGTGTCGGCGGTGCGTTCCGGCGTCCACTCCAGGGCGCGCGCCTTCAGGGGTTCGAAGCCGAGCGTGTGTTGCTCGATATAGTCGTGGTCGAGCAGGTCTTCGGTGATCAGGACGTGCATCATGCCCAGCGCCAGCGCCGCATCGGTGCCTGGCAACAGGGCGATGTGCTGGTGGCACTTCTCGGCCGTCAGGGAACGATAGGGATCGATCGCGATCAGCGTTGCGCCACGGCGCTTGGCTTCTTGCGCGCGCATCCAGAAATGCAGGTTGGATGCGATCGGGTTGCCGCCCCAGATCAGGATCAGCTTGGCGTCCTGGAATTCCTCCAGGTCGGTGCCGATCGAACTGCCGATGGTGTAGCGGTAACCGGTGGCGCCGGCGGTGGCGCAGATGGTGCGATCGAGCAGCGAGGCGCCCAGTTTATTAAAGAAGCGCAGCGACATCGATTCGCCCTGCACCAGGCCCATGGTGCCGCAATAGCTATACGGCAGGATGGCTTGCGGGTCGCGCGCGGCGATCGGCTTCAGGCGAGTGGCGATTTCGTCGAGCGCTTCGTCCCAGCTGATGCGTTCGAATTTCCCTTCTCCCTTGCGGCCCACGCGGCGCATCGGATACAGCACGCGGTCCGGGTGATAGGTGCGCTCGACGTAGCGCGACACCTTGGTGCACAACACCCCGGCCGTGGTCGGATGCTCCGGATCGCCCTTCACTTCTTTCGCGACACCGTCTTCGACTTTGACGAGGATGGCGCAGGTGTCGGGACAATCGTGGGGGCAGGTCGCACGGACGTGGGTAATGGTCATTTTCTTATCGGACTTCGGTGAAAAAACTGCGTGAATCCAATACTTTATACGATTCCGGCGGGCTTCGCGCCCTCCTCTGTCAAGTCTGTTTGAGGCAAGCTACAATAGTTAAAACGATGCCATGCAAAGGCTGGACAGCGTGGTAACACATTCGCAAACAGCGAGGAGAACACGATGAAACTAGTGGAACCTATCCTGGCGTCTCAAGCAGAGATCCAGGCCATCCGACGTGACCTGCATGCCCACCCGGAGCTGTGCTACGAAGAACACCGCACCGCCGACATCGTTGCCGAACGCCTGGGCGCATGGGGCATCCCCGTGGTGCGCGGCCTGGGCGTGACCGGCGTGGTCGGCATCATCAAGAACGGCGCCTCGCAACGCGCGATCGGCCTGCGCGCCGACATGGACGCGCTGCCGATGCAAGAATTGAACGGCTTCGCGCATGCTTCGACCCACGCGGGCAAGATGCACGCCTGCGGCCATGACGGCCACACCGCGATGCTGCTCGGCGCCGCCCACTACCTGGCGCAGCACCGCAACTTCGACGGCACCGTGTACCTGATCTTCCAGCCGGCCGAGGAAGGCGGCGGCGGCGCCAAGCGCATGATCGACGACGGCCTGTTCGAGCGCTTCCCGATGGACGCCGTGTATGGCATGCACAATTGGCCAGGCATCCCGGAAGGGCATTTCGGCGTCGTTTCCGGCCCGATGATGGCCTCGAGTAACGAGTTCCGCGTGACCGTGCGCGGCAAGGGCGCGCACGCGGCGCAGCCGCATCGCGGCATCGATCCGGTGATGGTGGCGGTGCAGATCGCGCAAGCCTGGCAGACCATCGTCTCGCGCGAAAAGAACCCGCTGCATACCGCGGTGCTGTCCATCACGCAGATCCATGCCGGCAGCGCCACCAATATCATCCCCGATGAAGCCGAACTGGTCGGCACGGTGCGCACCTTCACCACCGAGGTGCTCGACCTGGTCGAGCGCCGCATGCAAGAAATGGCGAATGGCATCGCAACTGGCTTTGGCGCCAGCATCGACTTCGGTTTCAAGCGCAATTACCCGCCGCTGGTCAACCATCCGGAACAGACCGCGTTCGCGATCGAGGCGATGCGCGCGGTGGTGGGCCCGGCCCAGGTCAATGCCGATGTCGAACCGACCATGGGCGCCGAGGACTTCGCCTTCATGCTGCAAGCCAAGCCGGGCTGCTATGTCTTCATCGGCAATGGCGAAGGCGATCACCGCGCCGGCGGCCATGGGCTCGGCCCTTGCCAGCTGCACAATGCCAGCTACGACTTCAACGACAACCTGCTGCCGATCGGCGCCAGCTACTGGGTGCGGCTGGCGGAGATGAGCCTGCCGGTGGCCTAAGCCTTAGAACAGCCCGAGGAATTTCTTTCGGGCCGTGTTCTTGCGCGCCGGGTCGACCACGTCGGTGACGTCGTACTCATTGAACTTGTCGATCAGTTCCGGAAAGCCGCGGCGGCGCGCCAGGTTCAGCTCTTCCTTGTAGAGCGGCACGACGCAGTGGAAATAGACGTCCTTGCCGTCGACCGTGACCGAATGGAACGGTTCCGGGCTCGATGCGGGCGGCAGCACGATGGCGCCGCAGAAGCCGATGCTAGCGATATACGGTTTGGCCGGGTTCCCGTTCGGCAAGGAGTGGCCGAGGCCGATCCAGGTCCGCTCCTTGTGCGGATAGTGCGCCAGGTGGCGCAGCAGGGCCACCGGCCAGTACCAGCGCTCGTCCTGCATCGCGGCTTCGTCCAGCTGCCAGTTCGCCGGCAGGGCCATCATGAGCTCGGCATACGCCGGCGCGCCTTCCGGCACGTTCATCGGCTGCTTGCTCATGCCCGATGTCACCAGGCGCACATAGGGATAGGACGCGGTCGGCTTGACCACGTGGATGTCGACCTGGACGCCGTCGGCCTGGGTCTCGTGGAAGTACAGGGCGGGCTTGCCCAGGTGGGCGGCGATGTGCTCGCCCACCGGATCGTGCGGCAGCACCGCGGGTTCGGGCTGGCGCGCCATGGGGGCGGCGAGCGGGTATAACGGAGCGATGCTTGGTTCGGTTGGAGCGGTTGGTTCGGCCATTATTGTTGATGTGGTTATGTCGCAGCGGGCGTCTATGATACCTTCGCCGCATGGTTGCGTGGCCGCCAGCACGCTATTGTTCTCGCTTGTACAATAGCGTATCAAATAAGAATGACGCTTTTTCCTTCCAAGGATAACCATGATCACTACCAAGAAAATCAGCGCGCTGGCTGCACTCTGCGCCGCGCTGTTCGCTCCGTTCGCCTCGGCCCAGTCCACCGTCGGCAATGGCTACATCGACTCCGCCTCGTTTGAAGTCGGCACCAACCCGCAGCAGCGCATGTACCGCATCGCGGTCCAGTCCGACTGGGACAAGCGCTGGTTCGCCGGCAACGGCCGTCACCTGTCGGGCTACTGGGAAGGCAACCTGGCCCTGTGGCGCCTGAATTCCTACGAGAACGTCCGTGGCCAGAACAAAAACATCGGCGTCATCGGCTTCACCCCGGTGTTCCGCTACCAGAATGACAACAAGCTCGGCCTGTATGGCGAGATCGGTATCGGCGTCAACCTGTTCTCGACCCTGTACAAGAACGAAGACAAGGAACTGTCGACCGCCTTCCAGTTCGGCGACCACATCGGCATCGGCTACACCACCCAGAAATGGGACTTCGGCCTGAAGTACCAGCACTACTCGAACGCCAGCATCAAGAGCCCGAACGCGGGCGCCAACTGGTTCATCGCCAAGGCGGCTTACCGCTTCTGATGTGCATGATGCGCGCATGGGCCGGCAGCGGCCGGTCCATGGCGCGGTCGTCTTGCAGTTTGTGACACAATCGTGCCTCTGGCGGCCACTGCCGCCTGCCGTTTTCACGAGGCCCGATTGACCCCTTCGCCCACCCTCAAGCGCTACCTTCCCTGGCTCGTCGCGACTGCCCTGTTCATGGAGCAGCTCGATGCGACCATCGTCAATACCGCCATTCCCAGCATTGCCGCCAGCCTCGGCGTCACCCCACTGAGCCTGAAGTCGGTCGTCACCAGCTACATCCTCGGCCTTGCGGTCGGCATTCCCTTGAGCGGCTGGATGGCCGACCGCTTCGGCACTCGACGCGTGTTCTTCACGGCCATTGCCGTGTTCACCTTCGCATCGGTGCTGTGCGGGCTGTCAGTGAGCGCCCACATGATGACCGGCGCCCGGCTGCTGCAAGGATTGGGGGGCGCCATGATGATCCCGATCGGCCGCCTGTCGATCGTGCGCACCTTCCCCAAGAACGAGCTGCTGGGGGCGATGAACTTCGTCATCATCCCTGCCCTGATCGGGCCACTATTGGGGCCGACGGTCGGCGGCCTGATCGTGCACTGGACCTCGTGGCGCGTGATCTTCTTCGTCAATATTCCAGTCGGACTGGCTGCGCTGTATTTTGTCTGGCGCCATATGCCTGACTACCGTTCCGAACAGCGGCGTCCGCTCGACGTGCCCGGCCTGATCCTGTTCAGCAGCGGCACCGCCCTGTTGTCGTGGGTGCTGGAAGTGTTTGGCGAGCATACGCTCGACGGCATGACGGCCGGCCTGCTGTTCCTGCTGGCGCTCGGCCTGCTGGGCGCGTATGCCTGGCATGCCTGCCGGACCAAATTCCCGCTCCTGCGCCTGACCCTGCTCAAGGTGCGCACCTTCCGTATCGCGGTGCTGGGCGGCTTCCTCACCCGTCTCGGCGTCGGCGGCCTGCCCTTCCTGCTGCCGCTGCTGTACCAGCTGGGCCTGGGACTGCCGGCATGGCAATCGGGCTTGCTGATGATGCCGTCGGCGCTGGCGGCAATGGGCATGAAGGTGTTCGCGCCCAGCTTGCTGGCGCGCTTCGGCTATCGCCGGGTGCTGCTGGTGAATACGATCATGATCGGCGTGACCATTGCGATGTTCACGCTGGTGGATGCCGGCACGCCGCTGGCGGTGATCGTCGGCATCGGCCTGATGCAGGGCTTCTTCAACTCGCTGCAGTTCTCGAGCATGAACACGCTGGCCTATGCCGACGTCGAGCCGGCCGATACCAGCATGGCCAGCACGATTTCCAGCTCGTTCCAGCAATTGTCGATGAGCTTTGGCCTGGCGGCAGGGTCGATCGTCACCGCCTGGTTCCTGGGCGGGGTGTCGCAAACCAACCAGGGCCAGGTGACGCAGGCGCTGCACCATGGCTTCGCCGTCCTGGCGGTGCTGACCTTGCTCTCCTCGGCCGTGTTCTGGCGCCTGCGCCGCAACGATGGCGACAGCATCAGCCGCGGGCAGAGCGTGGCGCCGACGGCCGAGCCGGTGACGGTGACGGCGCAGTGACGGCGCCTTATTTCACCGGTTGCGAGATCACTTCGACCGAGCCGCGTTTCAGGATCGGATTCTTGACGGCGGAGAAGTACACCTGCCGCTGGCTCATCGCGATATAGGTCCGGTGGCGGTGCAGGAAGTCGGTGCCCAATATCAGGATCGCGCCTGAATACGGCAGGTCCATCAGGCGCACATTGAAGTCCTTGACCTCGAGTCCGCCGATCGACATCTGACCTACTGGCACGTTCCACACCGGCTTGTCCTGGCCGTGGCCGGGAAGCGGTTCCTCACGGGTCGCGCCGGATGCGGCGGGCGTCAATCCCAGCCGCTCCGCGGCGACTGCCGGAAGGTAGGAATGCGGCGTCGCCGTCGACAATAGCGCCCAGACCTCCTTGCCGTTGATGAGCACGCTGAACACCGGACGTGGATCGCGCTTCCACAGGTCTACCCGGATGGGGACGGCGACGGCGTTCGGGTCCCAGTAGGCGAGATGCTCCCTGAAGCAGCCTTACGGGTTGAAGTGTTTCAGATAGCCCTCGTCCAGGGCGACCTCGAGATCCGTGAGCAAGAGATTGCCGGCGCCGACCCTTGCGCCAAAAGTGTCGTCCATAAAATCCTCGACCAGATACCAGCTGTCCGTCAGCTTCGTCCGACCGAAAGAGGCGTCGTCGACGAATGTCGTCACGCCTTCCCTGACGATGAATTGGCCAGACGGCATGAATTAACCTTGCGGGATGAAATCCGTTGTGCCGCTCCTGCTTTCCTGGAACGTGGTACTGGTGACATGACGTAGCTTGATGGCGAGACGATCCAGGGTCTTCTTGTTGAGGACGATGGTTTGTGGCGAGCCGATGTTCACCACGGCGGAAATAGGGGAACCGTTGAGACTGGCCTTCATGACGGGACGCAGATCGTCGGTGAACGTGAGCGGCACCGTGGCCAGTTCACCCATCTCGCAGCTGGCAGGGAGCGATTGCGCAATCGCAGGGCTGGAACTCATCAGGGCCGCGAGCAAAAGCGGGCCGGCCAGGCGGGCATTCAGCGTCGAGAGTCGATTGGTCATCGCCATCCATAGCAAGTTCAGGAAAGACACAGTATAGATACTTCAATGCATGTAAGTGATCGACGACACGAGATTACCCGCTTGGGATTGAAGTTATGCAAATCAGATAATTGGAGGTGAAATCCGCTTCTGGCGACGACAAAATCATTGACTTTCCGGCGCAATCAACTCCGTGATTCTTTTCCGTGCGACATGCATTAGTGCATTAGCGGGTCGTAATCTAGCGATCCATAAAAAAATTGCGGAGACGAGAATGAACAGGCATACAGCAATGCATTGCCGTACACGGCGTCTGTCCGGTGCGGTTGCGATGGCCCTGGCTTCGCTTGCAACCGGGGTACCAGTTCACGCGCAACAGGCCGGGCAAACAGAGCAGGACACGACGACAAGCAGTCCTGCCAGTGCCCCCACCACCGTACGCGTGGTGGGTACGCGGCAGGCCCAGGAAAGTGCGATCGGCAGGAAGAAGAAGGCCGACACCGCCCAGGATTCCATCGTGGCGGAAGACGTGGGCGCCTTCCCGGACCGGAACGTGGCGGATGCGATTTCCCGGATCGCCGGGGTGGCCGTGGACCGAGGCGACTATGGCGAAGGGATCTCGGTCTCGATCCGGGGCAACGGCCCGGAACTGACCCGCGTGGAACTCGATGGACAGGGCGTACAGTCCGCTGGCGGCGCCGATTTGCTGGGCGGGATGAACGCCGGCTCGGACCAGGCCGGTGGACGCGCCGTCGAGATGCGCCAGTTATCGTCCGACCTGATCAAGAGCGTGGACGTGGTAAAAGGTTCCACGGCCGACATGGTAGAAGGGTCACTTGGCGGCTCGGTGCGCATCACCACCCGGAATGGCCTGGACTTCAAGAAGGATTACCTGTCGATGCGTGTCGCCGGAATGCAGAACACGCTCAATGAGAAACTCAATCCCAACCTGAACCTCGTCGGTGTAAAAAAACTGATGAACGACCGGCTGGGCGTGCTGGTTAATCTGTCCAGGAGCAAGGTTGCCCAGGAGTCGCACTCGATCAACCAGGGCGGCAGCAGCAGTGCCGTCGGCGCCTATCGTCCACTCGACTTCGACAACTCGCCGGAAAAAACGTTCTCGTTCCAACCGAATACCGTCAAACTGGACGACCCGCTGTCGACGACACCGCTGCTGACATCGAATCTGATCGGTGGTGGCACGTTCAACGCAGCCACACCCCAGGAAATCGTGGCCAAGTCGGCCGCTGCGCAAACCAAGGCGGCGTGTTACCAGGCATTTCCACTGCTGACCGAGGCCCAGGCCAACGCCATCGTGGCTGGCGCCACCCGTACCAGTGCGATCAACCAACGCCAGACGGAACTGCTGTCCTGCCTGGGGCAATGGAATGATTACGTGCCGAGCAGTACCCGCTACTTCGTGAATCGCCAGGACGAAGATCGCAACTCGGGCGATATCCGCCTGGATTTCAAGGTCAGCGACGGTCTGCAGGTCTACGTCAAGCACAGCCGCTCGTCGCGCCATATCGTCTCGGAAGCGAGCAGCGCGGGCTATGGCGGCCCAGCCTTCAACGGCACGACGGTCACTGGGCCGAATGGCTATATCGGCCCATCCTTTACCGACACGGTGTCGCCGACCCAGTTGCCGAACGGCGCATGGGCGACGCGCAATCTGGTGCCCGCATCCGGCTATTTCCTGTATCCGGACCTGAGCTGGCGTGCCGGGGGCGCGGCCAACGGGTCGACGTCGAATATCGATCCGAACTCGGTCACGGTCGACGCGAACCACCATTTGACAGGCTATAAGATTGCCGATGGCAGTTTCGGTGTCGAAAACACCATGCTCAATATTCGGGAAAAATCGCGTTACACCCAGGCTGGCGGCACCTACAAGAATCGCTTCGTATTCGCCGAGCTGTTGCTGGGCGATGCGCGCAGCGACTTCTCGCGCTACGAGCGCCGCGCCGGCCTGAGCGGCTATACGGGGCCCGTCCAGGCAAACCTGTTATCGAACGGTATCTGGGATTACAAGCCGAGCGCGAGCTTCGATCCCAACAATCCCAACAATTACTTCGCGCTGCGGCCGCAGCCTGCGCTCGCCGCTTTCGCCGGCAGTGCATTCGCCCCGGCGACGCCCGCCTATACCTCGGACCAGCTACCGCTGATCGATCCGGCAAGGACGCTGTCGCTGCAGAATGCGCGCATCAACGAACAGACCGAGCGCACCGTGAAACTCGATGTGGCCTTCAACACCAGCGACTTCACCAACGGCTATCTGCCGCGCTTCAAGATCGGATACAACCGCCGAAAGAGCGATTACTCGGCCTGGGGCACCGGCGGCGTGACCGTCCAGGAACCCCAGGGCACCTGGGGGACGCCAGGCTATATTCCAGGCATTTACGTCCCCAATAAAAACCTGCGCACCACCTACCAGATTTGCGAAGACACCTCCGGCTCGCTGGGGGCAGGCGGGCGGCCATGCAAGTACGGCTATACCCCCAATGCCGACCCGCGCGCCAACCTCGGCGGGACGATCCAGATCACCGCCGACCAGTTCCGCGACATGTTCGCGCAGGTCTATACGAAGCAGCCGACATCCCAGTTCTACGGTGGCGATCCCGATCGTCCGGCGGGACTGATCAGCGGCTGGACCGAGATCGACATCGGCAAACTCTATGACCTGCTCGGCGTACCGAACTACAACCTCGATTGCGTGAAATCCTGCGCCGGCAGCGACGGCCAGATGTATGCCCAGCCGATGAACAAGCTGGTGGAAACCGTCGATGCGGGCTACCTGATGACGGACTTCAGCCTGGACCGCATACCGTTCAGCGAACGTCCGCTGCCGTTCGGCATCGCCTTCGATGGCAACGTCGGCGTGCGCATCGTGCGCACCGGGGTGGTCGGCACCGGACAGCTGGCCTTCCAGTCGACGGTGAAGAACGCGAGCTTCAATCCCGCCGACCCGGAGAATGCCAACGGTGTGACGACGGCGATCTACCGCCGGGATACCGAGATCTCGGACGTCAGCACCGACTACCTGCCCTCGATCAACCTGAACACCTGGTTTTTGCCCAACGAACTCGTACTACGCTACAACTGGGGCAAGACCGTCGCACGCCCGCCCGGCGGGCGCCTGATCCCGAGCGGCACCTGCTTCTACGACGAGCGCTTCACCGACCAGCTCGATGCGGATGGCGAGCCTCGCGCGCAATATTGCTCCGGCACCATGGGCAATCCGTCGCTGGAGCCGATGACCAACCACAACCAGAACCTGTCGCTCGAGTGGTATCCCAACAAGAACTACATGTTCGCCGGCGCCGTGTACCGGCAGGAGGGGGTCATCGGTGCGCCGACGCTGATCGAGGCGGTCAATGCGGCCGCGCTGTTTGCCGGCTCGGACCAGGTGGACAGCCAGACCGGCAAGCCGCTGGCAGACCAGCAGTTCGACTACCGCCGCTGGATCAATCAATTGCCGAACACCCGCACGGGCTACGAGGTGTCGGGGAAGGCCGCATTCACCTTCCTGCCGTGGTATCTGCGCTATCTTGGGATCGATGCCAACTACACGCGCAACAAGTCCAAGTTGACCGGGACCGCCGTGCGCGACCTGCTGACCGGCACCGTCATGCCGGTGGCCGGCGAGCCCCACCATTCCTGGAACGCGTCGCTGTGGTACGACGATGGCAAGTTATCGGCCAGGGTGGCGGTGCAGTTCGTGGCCGAGAAGTTCAGTTGCATATCGGGGTGTAATTCGACCGCTATCAACAATTATCCGGCGCACGGGCTGACGACTGTTCGCAATCCGGTATATGCGCCCGGGGCGCCGAGCTTCCGGCTCGGGACCCGGTACATCGATGCGAAAATCGGGTATCGGGTCAATGAGAATATCGAATTGTTCCTCGAGGGGCGGAATCTCGGACGGATTCACACGGGGACGACGACGGGGGGATTTGCGCAGTTTGCCGATGGTACGCCGAATGTGTACACCGATGCGTATGCGGGAGCGACGTATATGGCGGGGGTGAATTTCAGGTTCGAGTGAGGGGGTGGCGCTTTCGCCAGGACAGGCGGGACCCCTTATAGCAAAAAACCCCACCAGGATCACCTGGTGGGGTTTTTCATATAACTAGCCTGACGATAACCTACTTTCACACTGGTTGCAGCACTATCATCGGCGCAAAGTCGTTTCACGGTCCTGTTCGGGATGGGAAGGGGTGGGACCGACTTGCTATGGTCATCAGGCATGACTTGTACGAGCTTTGCTTGAACGCGTCGGCGGCGAAGCCGCCAACTCTGCGTGCGCAAGGCTCTGAATCTGGAAGAAGTATTGTTGGGTTGTAGCTTTGTATCGAGCAGCTGTACTCGACCTTGGACTACCAAGGTTATAGGGACAAGCCGTACGGGCAATTAGTACTGGTTAGCTTAATGCATTACTGCACTTCCACACCCAGC